>NZ_WOEZ01000044.1 GCF_013177735.1 Paraburkholderia elongata
AGCCGACCGCGTGCTACCCATGCATTTCATTCGCCATTCGAGGTGTTCGAACGTATGCTCGCAACCGCTTCGATAACATCAGCTTCCGTTCATTAACCCGCTGTTGCGCTTCACTCTTGAAACCGCCATGGGATTTTCGGTAAGAGGATACGAAAAGGGCAGTGATGTCGGAGGCACATGGTATTGGAACCGTTATCCAGGGTGCCGGCTCGATACGGAGAGCTTCACCTATGCCTATTTCTTTTTGAATGACATAGTCCCGGACTGGTCGTGGAGCGAGCGATTTGCCGGGCAGGAAGAGCTGCTGCGATACGTTCGCGCTGCCGCCGACAAGATGGACGTCCGCAAGAACATCCAGTTCAGCACTGGCGTTGTCGGCGCGACTTACGACGATGCTCGCAATGTATGGACGGTGCAACTGGATGACGGGAGTGCTGCGACCTGCACATACCTCGTAACCGCCGTCGGCTTGCTATCGGCGACGAGATTGCCTGAATTCGAAGGAATGGGCGCTTTCAATGGGGTCTCGTTCCATACCTCTCGTTGGCCTGCCGATCCCGATGGCGGGGTAGGAGGAGCGCGTTTCAGCTACGAAGGAAAGCGCGTTGGTGTGATCGGGACGGGCGCTACCGGTGTGCAGTTGATCCCCGAGATTGCCAAAACGGCACAAGAATTGTTCGTCTTCCAGAGATCGCCCAACTGGTGTACCCCTTTGCGAAACTCACCGCTCTCGAAGGAAGAGATGGAGGAGATTCGTGGGACGCGGAAGGCGTTGCTGGCGCACGTAAAGACCACGCCGTTCGGTTTCATCTACTCGCCTGTCGACCGTGATGGCGTGCAGGATGCACCCGAAGACCGTGAAGCTTTCCTCGAAAAGCTCTATTCGACTCCCGGGTATGGTATTTGGCTTGGCAACTATCGCGACATCATCACCTGCCGCGAGACAAATGATTTCGTTTCCAAATTCGTGGCGAGGAAGATACGGCAGCGTGTGAAAGACCCCACGGTTGCCGAGAAGCTTATTCCGAAGCATCCATTTGGAAGTAAGCGCATTCCGATGGAGACCAACTACTACGAGGCATACAACAGAAAAAACGTACATTTGGTAGACGTCAAGGAAGACGCGATTGAGAGGGTTACGCCAACCGGACTGAAGACCGGGTCCGCCCACTACGATCTCGACATGATTATTTATGCGACCGGCTTCGTAGGAGTTACCGGCGCAATCGAGCGCATTGATTTCAAGGGGAAACAGGGCGTCAGACTGGCCGATGTTTGGGATGTCGGCCCAGTCACCTATTTGGGACTGCAAGTCTCTGGATTCCCGAATCTGTTTACCCTCGCTGGGCCACATAACGGAGCCACCTTCTGCAACGTTGGCGTTTGCGGAAATCTGCAAGTCGAGTGGCTTTGCGAGATGCTGGATTACCTGCGCAAACGCAAACTGAACTTCGTGGAGGCCAATGAGGATGCGCAGGAAAAGTGGACTGCGGAGATTTACGCCGACTTCGAAAAGACGCTGCTCACGGCAAGCGATGATGCCTGGTGGGTCAAAGTCAAGCGTCATCCGGATGGCAGGGTAACGCGCCGAGCGCTGACCTATATCGGTGGCGGACCGACTTACCGGAAGATCTGCGACGAGATAGCGCAGAGCGGATATCCCGGCTTTAAACTTGCCCGGATGTGATCAGGCGTGCCGCGATTCCAGCCCACGCCTGCGCAAGTTCATTGCGAAAACGCGGGGCCGAAATCGAGATCAGGGCCTCGGCACGAGCGTGCACGGACAGCCCTTTGAGTGAGGCTATACCGTATTCAGTGATGACCCGATCGGCGCCATGTCGGGGAATCGCGCAGAGGCTCTCGTTACCCAAATGAGCGACGATCCGGCTGGCCTTGCCATCTGCTGTCGTAGCGGGCAGCGCAATGATGGAGCGACCCCGAGGCGCCAGAATGCCGGCGGAGGCAAACGCGGGCAATCCACCAACGCCGGCAATGAGCCGCCCGCCAGCCATATCAGCGTTGATCTGGCCAAACAGGTCGACCTCTACAGCCGAGTTGATCGCACAGAAATTCTCGATGTCCATCATCCGGCGAACATCGTGCGTTTCGCTGACCGGCCGGAAATAGAAAGCCTCGTCCCTGCCAACGCGATCGTAGAACGACGAACTTCCAAGTGCTACACCGATCTCGATGCTGTCGCGACCCGAAATGGTGCCGCTATCAAGCAGTTGCACGATAGGTTCCGACGCCATGCCTGACCAGACGCGTAGTCTCCGATGGTTGCGAAGCGCGGCTAGCACAGCAGCTTGCAGTTTGCCTATGCCAAACTCAAGAACGTCGCCGTCACGGATCTGCGACGCCACCAGGCGCGCATGCTGCATCATCGTGTCATCGACAATCCCTGAATCGAAAGTCACCAGTTCCGATTGCTCCTCGAACGCGCCGTCGCATTCGGCGAATGGGACGGAAAAGCTGGAGCGGGTGCGGGGCAGGGCGGGGTTGATATGCAATATGCGCCGCCGTGCACTTGCCCAGACGGCGGGATGAAAATCGCAGCAGATTCCGGTGCTGCACATTCCCCGCTCGTCGGGCGGCGAGACTTGCAATACAGCCAGATCAATATCGGTTGCCTGAAGGTCACGGAACGCGCCCGGGTAGTCTAGCGGCACGATCTCTACACGGCCTTGCGCTATTCCGTCCCTTGACAGTGGACTCATGAAGTAAGCTCGCTGCCGGGCTCGCGGATGAATCCCGAGATAGTCGCTGCGGTTGACGCTCGGGAAATGAACGCCGACGAAGCGAACGTCTTCGGCCCGCTCGGGAGAGGCCTGCAATGCGCGCAGAAAGCTCAGGCTCTCACCCGTCATGCCGGGTACGTACACGGTGGTATTCGGTCTCAGAGTCCCGACCACTTGGAGAGCGGTGCAAAGCCGACCCATCGTAAGCGTGTCCTTTTAAAAGCTACCGATGTGCCGCGCTTACGTCTGCTGGCACAAATCTGCCAGCGCGAATGCGTAATCCACAGGATTCATCTCCTTTGTCATGTGCCAATACTCGCACATGGTCCAAGGGGAGTTCTGCGTGATACGTCCCGATCGATTCTTGTACCAGTTGCTGATTCCGGGAAGCGCCCATACGGTGCGAGATGTGGCCTCATCGACGCGTTGGTTGTATTCGTCGTGGACGTCGCGGCGAACGTCCATGGCCGACAAGCCGTTCTCGATCAGGTACTGGATCGATCGCATCACGTATCGAACCTGGCACTCTGAGTTGAAGATGGCACTCCCGCCGTGAGCCAGATTGGTGTTTGGACCGTAGAGGACGAACAAATTCGGAAAACCCGGCACGGTCATTCCCAGATAGGCGCGCGGATCGTCGTCGCCCCAGCGGTCTCGCAGATGTTCTCCGCCCAGTCCCACGATGTCGATTCCGGCAAGCATGCGTTGAGCCTGGAACCCGGTCGCGTAGACAATCACATCGGCCGAGTGCCGAACGCCGTCGGATGTAACGACTCCATCGGCTTCAATTTCCTTGATGGGCGTGTCGATGAGGTCGACATTTTCCCGCCTCAGCATCTTGTACCAGTGATTGTCCATCAACAGGCGCTTTCCGAAGATCGGGTATTTTGGCATTACCTTTTTGAGCAACTCCGGATCGTCCCCTACCTCCTTCTCGATGTGACGCATAGCGAATGCGCGGAACTCATGATTCTTGGCATTCGTCGACACAGTCGGATTTGGCCACTCCGGATCAACCTGAAGATGCTGATGCAGGTTGTCGCCAAACCCCCACATCAGCAGGAAGCGATACCAGCGGCTATAGAAAGGGAGTTTTTCGAGCAACCACTGGACGTTCGGTGTCACCGTGCGGTGGTAGTTCCGGTTCGGAATCATCCATTGCGGGGAGCGCTGAAAGATCGAAAGGCGCTCGACCTGAGACGCGATTGCCGGCCCGACCTGCATGGCGCTCGCCCCGGTACCGATGATGGCCACGCGCTTGCCCGCAACGGAAAGACCCTCCGGCCACCGCGCGGTATGAAACGAAGGTCCCGCGAATGACTCCGCACCGGGGATCTTCGGAATGCTGGGGAGATTCAACTGCCCGACTGCCGAGATGATGGCGCTGAACGTTTCAGTGCCGAACTGATTTCCTTTCTGCGAGCGGACTTGCCAGACGTGGCTCGGCTCATCATAGTGGGCGGAAATCACGCGAGTCGCGAAGCGAATGTCCGACGCGATGCCATATTTGTCGACGCAGCGACGTACGTAGGCCCACAATTCGTCGCGTTTCGAGTAGTACTCGGACCATCCCGCGTGCAGATCGAACGAGTAGGAGTAGAAGTGGTTGGGTGTGTCACAGCCGCAGCCGGGATAGCGGTTTTCCAACCAGGTGCCACCAACGTCCTCGTTCTTCTCGAACAGCGCGAACGGGATGCCGGCCTGATGCAGCCGGATCGCGGCCAGCACACCTGATACTCCAGCTCCGATGATGGCGACGCGAAATCGCTGTCGTTGATCGTCAGAGGCTCGAGTCGACCATTGAATCGCGGCCGGATCGCGACCATCGAAGCGCAAGTCCTCACGCATCATCTGCGTGTAGATGGCTGGCACGGACTGTCCAACCGCGACGCTCATCATGCGTAGAAGCAAGGCATCGTCTGGTTCGTGCATTGCCCCTTCGGAGATGTGCGGGCGCCGATCGAACAGGCGAATCAGCTTGTCGACGATTTCCTGCCGCAACGGCTGCGGAATCTTCTGTTGCGCGTCGAAGGGTCCATGGATGTACGGCGCACACCGCTCCATCAGGTCAATGTCGCCGGTGAACTGCACCAGAACCATGAGGAGCGGAACGATGTCGGCTTCGTCCAGTGCTTTCCGAAGGTCTCTCGTTTCAACAGGCAGCCCAGTTTCCAAGGCAATCTCCGGTAGAAATGGTTTCGCCATGCCAGGACGCGCTCAAGGATAGGCGCGTTCGAGGATATGCACCGAGGCCGCGCTTCCAATACCGACGACATGCGTGAGGCCAATACGGGCCCCTTGCACTTGTCGGCTGCCGGCCTCTCCGCGGAGGTGACTGACTACCTCACAGATGTTCGCAATGCCTGTGGCGCCGAGAGGGTGGCCCTTCGAAAGAAGCCCACCGGAGACATTGACCGGAATTCTGCCGCCGTTATAGGTAGCCTTGGTCTCGATGAGCGTCGCACCTTCTCCTTCTTTTGCGAGTCCCAGATTTTCGTAGTGGACAATCTCGGCGGTCGCGAAGCAGTCGTGCAGTTCCACCATATCGATGTCTTCCGGTCCCAGCGCAGCCTCTTCATAGGCGTGGCGCGCGGCGAGCCTCGTGCAGGCATTGAAGTCGTGCATGACCAGATCGCGTTCCGAATAAGGATCGCTCGTCAAGGTAGAGGCACGGATCGTGATGGCTCGCGAGCGCAGGCCCAGTTCCCGCGCCTTCTTCGCCGAAGCGAGTACCACGGCTGCGGCGCCATCGACGTTGACGGAGCACATCAGCTTCGTGTTTGGATACGAAATCATTTCGGCACCCATGACTTCTTCGAGCGCGGCGGGCTTCTGATACATAGCCTTGGGATTGAACTGCGAGTGGAAGTGGTTCTTCACCGACACCTTCGCAAACTGCTCGAAGGTGGTGCCGTACTTTCTCGCGTGCTCCATGCCCACCTTTGCAAATACGGCCGGCATGGTGCCGGATCCCAACAATCCCTCCACGGGGATTCCGTTCGGCGCGGCTGTGCCTCCCAGCAGTCCTCGCCCCATTTGCTCGACGCCTACGCAAAGCACCAGGTCATAGAGCCCAGCCTTGATTGCGATCCAACCTTCACGCAGCGCGGTGGCCCCGGTTGCGCAGGCATTCGCGCAGTTGACAACCGGAATTCCGGTCTGGCCGATCAGGTGCAAAATGCGTTGCCCTGACATCGCCTTGGCTTCGAGCTGATTGCCGCAGTACAAGGCCTGAATGTCCTTGATGGACAGCCCCGCGTCTTTGAGTGCGAGTAGCGCGCCCTGAGCACCTATGCTTGGAACATTCTGCTCCGGGTAGCGGCCGAAGCGGGTCATGTCAGAACCAACGATGCAGACGTCCGTCATGAGCTTTAACTCCCAGTTGATTGAGCGGGAACGAAGAAGTAACTGACATACAGGTTGCCCTCGGCGTCGGTCTCATCCACAGGTCGATACACCAGCTTCACCGGCATATCGAACTTGACCATGCCCGGATCGGGCTCGATGTCCACCAGATTGCCCTTTACGGTCCCGCCGCCGTCGAGATCGACAACAGCGGATATGAACGGAACCCGTATGCCAGGAAAGTTGCGATATACGATGGTCCAGTTGTACAGCCGCCCGGTGTCGGACAGTTGAAACGGAGTCAGGTCGTCGCAGAAGCATTGGCTGCACCTGTCGCGCGCGCCGATAAAAACGGCATTGCAGGAGGAACAGCGCAAGCCCTCGAGGTAGGGGGCATCTGTTTCACCGAGCTTCAGGTACGGCACAATCGGTTTGGTTTGCTTTGTGGCGTCCGGAGGGGCAGGCGTCTTGAGCATGGCGAACTCACTTGTCGAGGTCGGAGGGTGGGACGAAGCGATACGAGGGCGATTCAAAATCGGCGTATCAGGTTTCACGTATTGCGGAAAGCGACGTATAAAGGTGGGTCAGGTCTGAGAGCACGCGCGCGCGGTCGTCTTCCGATATGAAAGATTTCAGGCAGTTGAGCAGCAGCCGTTCGAAATCCGCCAGCGCCTCGCGGCCTGTTTCGGTCAGCAATAATCTCGTCACCCGTCGATCATGGGCTTCGATCTCCGCGCTGATCCATTCATTCTCGCGAAGCGAGGCAATGTGACCGGAAATCGTGGCCTTGCTCACCAGGCTGGTGGCTGCGACCTCTCCGGCGCTGCGGGGACCATCTTTCAGATACAGCATCAAGCGATACTGCGTGATGCTGACCGGAGTGTCTCGCGCAATCTTGTCGAATTCGCGCACGATTGCCGTGATTGCGCGAACCGGCGCAAACTGCGCGTCTGATAAAGACGGCTTTGGGGTACTTTTACTCATCGGGTATCCGTAAGAGCTTAAAAGGAAGCCGTCGTCACGCGAACGCGCGAAATGTGCAAACGCCGTTGTTCAGCGCGATCACGTTCCGTGCCGGCGCGCGGCAGCGGAACATGACACTCGTGCCTTCATTCCAGATATCGATGTCGAGCTGCTCGCCAGGGTAGACGGGCGACGTGAAGCGCACGTCGAACTGCTCGATGCGAGCGTGATCGTAGCCGCAAATCGACGCGATGATCGTCTTGCAGGCGACGCCGTAAGTACACAGGCCATGGAGAATCGGCTGACTGAATCCGCCACGCAAGGCCATCGCGGGATTGGAGTGCAACGGGTTCCGGTCACCGTTGAGACGATAGAGCAGTGCCTGACCGGGCAGCGTCTGGAACGAAACCACCTGGTCGGGTGCGCGAGCCGGAGGGGAAGGGAGCACATCCGGTGCATCCCCTACGCTGCCGATCCCGCCATCGCCGCGGGCCATTATCGTGGCGCCGGCCGTATAGAGCGGCTGACCGTCATCGGCGTTTCGTACGCGGGTCTCGACGAAGATCAGCGCTCCCTTCTCCGGTCCTTTATCGACGACCGCCGTAACCCCATAATCGGCCACGATAGTGGCCGCCGCAGGCAGGGGCCGAAATACCTTAAGCCTCTGTTCCGCGTGCAGGACCTTCGAGTAATCGATGCCACTTTCGCGTAGCGCCGAAAACTGCGTCAGTACTGTCGCCATGGTCGGAACGGTGCGTATGGCGTCTTCGTTTTCGCAAACGTACGGCAGTTCGCCGGGGTTCAGCGGGTCTCGCCCAAACCCTACCGATAAGGCGTACAGGAAGCTTTCGCGGTCGGAGTACGAGAAGCGCGCCGCTTCTGCGCGAATCGCCTGCAACTGTTCAATGGTCACGGCCATGGAGGTCTCGACGGTCAGTTATCGATGGTCGGCATGCTGCCCTACGGGGGACTCAGTCCAGATCGGCGCCGTTGATGCCGGCATTCTTTCTGGCGCGCTCAATCAGGTCGATCAACACGGGCCCGATGGCAGCGGGATCTTCCATCTGGTCGACCGTCGGGCCGCGGTGCCACCCCTCGGCGACTGCCATGATTCCATTGCCGGATTCGATGACGCGTCCGCTGACGCCGGAGGATTCAGCGCTCGCGAGCCACGTCACGACAGGCGCAATCCAGCGTGGGTCGCGGCGCCGCTTCTCTTCCTCTGTGTATTCGCGAAGGTTTTCGGTGAGGCGCGTATTGGCGACGGGTGCGATCGCATTGACGGTGACGCCGTAACGGCGAAGTTCGCGCGATGCGATGATCGTGAACGTGGCGATCCCGGCCTTGGCGGAGCCATAGTTCGCCTGGCCAATGTTGCCGTAGATGCCTGACACGGAACTGGTGTTGATGACACGAGCGTCGAGCGGAGCGCCTAGCCGCTTGCTCTCCTCGCGCCAATAGGCAGCAGCGTGACGGGTTGGTGCAAACGTCCCTTTCAGATGGACCTTCATCACTGCATCCCACTCAGCCTCTTCCATATTCGTGATCATACGGTCACGCAGAATGCCGGCGTTGTTGACGAGAACATCCAATCTGCCGAAGCTTTCGACAGCTTTGCCAATGAGGGCTTTTGCGCCGTTCCAGTCGCTGACGTCGTTGCCGTCCACCACTGCTTCGCCGCCCGCCGCTCGAATCCCGTTCACAACCTGTTGGGCGGGAGTCGCGTCCGCCCCGACGCCGTCGAGAGCGCCGCCGAGATCATTCACGACGACCTTTGCACCGTGGGCGGCGAGCATCAACGCGTATTCGCGGCCGATACCACGGCCTGCTCCTGTGACGATAACGACACGACCTTCGCAAAGTTTCGACATGACGCTAGTCCTCTTTCTGTTGTCCGGTTTCGAGTCTTCATGGTCACACGTGATAGTTCGGTTGTCAATACTATTCGGTGCCATACAATTTGGCTTGCCGAACCAAAATAATTGGGATAGTCTTGGCTGCATACGAACCCCACGTCACTCGACGGGGGCCAAACCGAAAGTTGGCTGCGGGAGACAAGATGGATTTCGATTTCTCAGACGACCAGAAGCAATTGAAAGATCACGTCCGGCGTTTTCTCGAGAAGACCAGTTCACGTGACGTCGTTCGAGCGGTATTGGATGCAGGACATACCCATGACCCGGCACTCTGGGCGGGATTGATCGAACTGGGTTTCACCGCGACGGCGATTCCGGAGGAGTACGGTGGCTTGGGACTGGGTTACCTGGAGCTCTGCGTCGTCGCAGAGGAATTGGGCCGCTCACTGGCGCCGGTGCCGTTCTCCTCGTCGGTTTACCTGGCTGCCGAGTTTTTGTTGGCGTCCGGCAGCGAAGCTCAGAAGGAGCGGTGGCTACCCCTGATAGCAAGTGGCGAAGCGGTGGGAACGGTGGCGCTGACCGAAGTCAGCGACGCTGGTGACCAGAAGGTTCACGCGAAGGTATCCAAAGGAAAGCTCTCAGGTGTGAAGATTCCGGTGCCGGACGGGATGATTGCCGATTTTGCGATCGTCTCCGCACGAGGTGACGACGACCACCCGCAGCTTTTTATCGCAGACCTGGCCGCTGCGGGAGCCAGTCGCGAGGCGGTTTCCACGATTGACCCGACCCGGGGGCAGGGGCGCTTGAGCTTTGACGAGACGCCGGTCGAGCCTCTGGGGACGGGAGATTCATCAAAGATCGAAAGCGTTTTCGACCGGGCGGCGGTGTTGTTTGCCTTCGAGCAGGTCGGAGGTGCCGACCGCGCTCTTGAAATGGCGCGCGACTACTCGCTCGAACGCCGCGCTTTCGGCCGCCAGATCGGTTCGTTTCAGGCGCTCAAGCACATGATGGCCGACATGTATGTCTCTGCGACGTTGGCGCGCTCCAACGCGTACTACGCCGCCTGGGCGCTGTCGGTCGATTCGGCTGAGTTACCCCAGGCGGCTGCATCCGCGCGTGTAAGCGCGACGCAGGCGTTCCGGCACTGCGCGAAGAACAACATCCAGGTACATGGCGGTATGGGCTTCACGTGGGAGAGTGACTGCCATCTGTACTACCGCCGTTCCAACCTGCTGGCGGTCAATCTGCGCGGCCCGATGTACTGGGAGGATCGCTTGATCGAGTGCATCAAAACGTCGGGCGTGGTTTAGGAGCGGTGCAATGAATTTCCAGGACAGTCCTGAAGAGGCGCGCTTTCGCGCCGAAGCGCGGCAGTGGCTCGACGACAATGCGCCGCATCATCTGGAAGAGGAACTGAAGGGGGCGCCGTTTGGCGACCTCAAGCTTAAGAGCGCGGACGTCGTGGCTGCGTCCAAGGCGTGGCAGCGACGCAAGCGCGATGCGGGATGGTCGTGCCTGCATTGGTCAAAGGAATACGGGGGCCGTTCGGCGAGCCCGATCGAGCGCATCATCTGGCAACAGGAAGAGGGCGTTTACTCGCGACTCTCGCGACTGTTCGGAATTGGTTTGGGGATGTGCGGCCCTACGTTGATGGCATGGGCCACCGAGCAACAGAAACGGCGCTATCTCCCGCCCATGGCCAGTGGCGATGAAGTCTGGTGCCAACTGTTCTCCGAGCCCGCTGCCGGATCGGATCTCGCCGGTCTGCGGACCCGTGCGGAAAGACAGGGCGATCATTGGGTTGTCAATGGTCAGAAAGTCTGGACCAGTCGCGCACACGTGGCCGATTTCGCAATATTGTTGACTCGGACCGACCCGAGCGTACCCAAGCACGCCGGCTTGACCATGTTCTTTATCGACATGCGCTCACCAGGCGTCGAGTTCCGCCCCATCAAGCAGATCAACGGTGGATCCGGCTTCAGCGAAGTTTTTTTCGACGAGGTTCGCGTCCCGGATGAGCAAAGATTAGGCGCACCCGGACAAGGCTGGACAGTTTCGCTTACCACGCTGATGAACGAGCGTCTGTCGATCGGCGCAGGCATGTCGACCGGCTTGCCTGAGTTGATTCAGTTCTGCATGTCATACCGGATCGGATCGGGCATGGCGACAGATGACCGGTCGGTTCGCTCGAAACTCGCCACCTGGGCCGTTCGCGAAAGCGGACTGCGTCACACCGCCGCGCGCAGCATGTCGGCCCTTTCAAAAGGTATTGCGCCGGGACCCGAAAACTCGATCGGCAAGCTGGTTGCTGGCGCAACGATGCAGGACATCGCCACCTTTGCCATCGATCTGCAGGCGCAGCACGGCTTGCTCGACGGTTCCGAGGCCCTTGATACCGGCCGCTTTCAGGCCATGCTCCTGCGCTCGGCGGGGACGCGTATTGAAGGCGGCACGGACGAGATCTTGAGAAACGTGATAGCGGAGCGCGTCTTGGGCCTGCCGCAGGAATTCCGTGCCGACAAGGGCATCCCCTTCAACAATATTTCTTCCGGTAAGCGTGACGATCATGCGTGATTCTTCCTCTGGTGGGCCTTTGATCGTCGGGATCGGCGGCACCGCACAAGCAGTCTCCTCTACCGAGCAGGCTCTCGACGTCGCTTTGGATGCTGCCGCTGCCGCTGCCGCAGGCGCGCGTATCGAGCGATTCGGTCACCGGGAGTTGGTGGCGTTGCCGCACTTCTTGACCGTGGCGGAAAACAGTTGCACCCAGGCGCAGCGTCTGATCGCGGCTGTGCGCGAAGCCGACGGGATCATTCTCGCGAGCCCGGGCTACCACGGCTCCATTTCGGGACTCGTCAAAAACGCGATCGACTATCTGGAATTGACATCGAAGGACGCGCGCCCCTATCTGCACGGACTGCCAGTAGGGTTGATCGTCACGGCATATGGGTGGCAAGCGACGGGCACTACTTTGGTGGCGCTGCGATCGATCGTGCATGCACTGCGCGGCTGGCCTACGCCTTTTGGCTGCACGGTCAACACGAGCAAAAGCCCTTTCAAGGACGGAGTCTGTCTTGACGATTCTGTCGCGGACCAACTCGCCACTGTGGGGCGCCAAGTCGTCGAGTTCGCCGGACATCGTCTTCACGGTGGCGCGCTTGCTTGAGCGAATGGCGAACTGTCTTCTATTCAGGAGTGAAACGAAATGAACGAAGCGTACATCGTGGCCGCAGTGAGGACGGCTGGCGGCAAGAAAGGGGGCCGTCTCAAGCACTGGCATCCCGCCGATCTCGGCGGATTCGTCATCGATGCGCTTCTCGAGCGCAGCGGCATTGATCCTGCTGTGATCGAGGATGTCGTTTTCGGATGTGTGACTCAGGCGGGCGAACAGGCTTCGAATATCGGTCGGCAGTCGGTTCTGGCTTCGTCTCTTCCCCACACCATTCCTGGCACTACGGTGGATCGTGCCTGCGGGTCGTCGCAGCAGGCGCTGCATTTTGCTGCCCAGGCCGTGAAAAGTGGTGTGATGGATGTGGTGTTGGCGGGCGGGGTCGAGAGCATGACGCGCTCGCCGATGGGATTGGCTGCGCACTTCCCATCCGAGCATGGCTTCGGCCATTACCAGGGGCCACGATGCCAAGCCAGATATCCGGGCATCAAATTCAGCCAGTTCGATGGGGCCGCACGCATGATTCCCATGTATGAACTGAGCAAGCCAGAGTTCGACGAATTTGCGCTTCTGAGCCATCGCCGGGCCGCTTACGCGACCACAAGCGGGCAGTTCGCAAAGGAGATCGTAGCCGTACCGGTGCGAGATCCGGAATCTGGAAAGGAGTTCCTGCATGACCGGGACGAGGGAATTCGCTATGACGCCTCACTGGAGGCGATTGCGAGTGTGAAGCCGATCTCGGAGGGTGGGATCCTGAGTGCGGCGCATGCCAGTCAGCTTTGCGATGGCGCCGCGGCGTTGCTTATCGTCAATGAGGCGGGGCTGAAGAAAACAGGCCTGACACCTCTGGCTCGCGTGCATCACATGTCGGTGTTGGGCGGCGATCCGGTGGTCATGCTCGACGTTCCTATCGCGGCGACCCAAGCGGCCTTGCGCAAGGCCCGGATGTCGATCGAAGACATCGACCTGTACGAAGTCAACGAAGCGTTCGCGCCGATTCCGCTCGCTTGGGCCAGGAAGGTCGGCGCCGATCTTTCGAAGATGAACGTGAACGGAGGGGCGCTCGCCTTAGGACACCCCTTGGGAGCATCCGGTTGCAAGCTGATGACAACCCTCATCCACGCCTTGCAGGCGAGAAACGGACGGTACGGTCTGCAAACCATGTGCGAGGGTGGAGGCATGGCAAACGTCACGATTGTGGAACGCCTTTAGCCCCAAATTGAGCCATTGAAGGAGGACCCGCATGGACACGAAAGTGCAGTTGACGGATGGCACCGTTGAGGTGTCGGCCCTGGGAAAGACATTGATCCATGAGCATGTGCTCGTCGGCATGCCGGGATGGAGTATGGATCTCAAGGCACCGAAATTTATCCGCGGCGAGGCGATGTCCCGGGCTGTGGATCGCATTCAGGAGCTTCATGGATACGGCTGCAATTCCATGATCGACCCTTGTCCGATGGATATCGGTCGCGACGCGGAGTTCATTGCCGAAGTCGCACAGCGCAGCGGAATCAACATCGTCTGCGCAACGGGTGTCTACAACGAGTTCGAAGGGATGCCCTATACGTTCCGAACGATGCCGGCTGAGGACATCCTCGAGCTGTACGTCAAGGAAATCACAGAGGGTATCGGGGACACGGGCATCAAGGCCGGCGTCATCAAGATTGCCACCCATGGTGAGCCGACCGAGTACGAGCGCAAGATGATTTCCGTCGCCACGCAGGCGTCGCTGCTCACGGGTGCGCCAATCATTTCTCACACGCAGTTGGCGAGCCACGGACATGATCAGATCGACATCGTCGAATCCTGTCATGGACACGCCAACTGCATGGTCGTTGGCCATTCCGGCGATCGGGACGATCACGGGTACCAGGCGTCGCTTGCCCGGCGCGGTGCGTTTGTCGGTCTCGATCGTTTCGGCCTGGACTTTCTGCTTCCCGACGATGCTCGCATGAAGAACCTGATGCAGCTCGTCGCGGCTGGGTTGCGCGAACACGTTGTCATCTCGCAGGACTATCCGGTTTGCCTGTTGGGACGTTTCGGGGTGAATCTCGAGCAGATCGCGCCGAATTGGGGAATCACCCACATTTTCAAGTCGATCATTCCGCGGCTGAAGGAAATGGGGCTCACTGACGAGGACGTCGAGACCATTCTGGTCTCCAACCCCAGGCAGTTGTTCGCTAATGCCGCGGCGCAAAAGCAAGCCGCTCTGCACTGATCCGGTCATTCGACGTTTGAGTCGTAGACGGCGTGCAACGCACAGCGAAGTCCTTCAATCCGACGACAAGCGTGCGTCGACACAGGGAGCGAGTGGCATGGCGCAAGAGGGGCAGCAGATGCAAGGCGCAAACGGGCCGCTGTCGGGGATCCGTGTGCTGGAGATCGAGAGCATTGGCCCAGGGCCTTTCACGGCGATGGTCCTCGCGGACATGGGCGCCAATGTGCTCCGGATCAGACGTCCAGCGGCCGCGCAGCGTCGCTTGAATCCCGTGCTCGACAGGGGGCGGGCGGGGTCCATTACCGCCGATCTGAAGTCGGAGGCTGGGCGCGACCAGGTGCTCGCACTTGTTGCACAGGCGGATGCCCTCATCGAAGGTTTTCGTCCCGGCGTCATGGAGCGGCTCGGACTAGGGCCCGATGCCTGCTTCGCTCGCAACTCGCGCTTAGTTTATGGGCGCGTTACGGGTTGGGGGCGCTCCGGACCACTCGCCCAAACGGCTGGCCACGACATCAACTACATCGCCATCAGCGGTGCGCTGCATTCGATGGGAACCGCGGAGTCGGGGCCCGTGCCGCCGCTCAATCTCGTCGGTGACTATGGCGGCGGCGGTCTTTTGCTCGCCCTCGGCATCGTGAGCGCGCTACTGGAATCAAGCCGGTCGGGACAAGGGCAGGTCGTCGACGCGGCGATGGTCGACGGCGCTGCCATGTTGATGGCGCCTCTCTATGGCGTGAAATCAGTGGGTGGCTGGGCAGCGGAGCGGGCTGGCAATTTGCTCGACGGCAGCTGCTGGTATTACACCGTGTACCGCTGCCAGGATGGCTGGGTCTCCGTCGGCCCGCTGGAGCCCGAGTTCCGCCGCATTCTGTTGGAAAGACTTGGCCTTGGCGATGAGGTGGATACGCTGGTGCATGCCTCGGCCGGTGATCCGGCGCCGCGAGCTCGCCTTGCTACGATCTTCGCATCGCGCACGCGTGCCGAATGGTCGGCCATATTCGAGGGAACCGACGCCTGCGTCGCAAGCATTCTGTCGATGGATGAGGCGCCGTCCCACCCTCAAGTGCAGGATCGGGACACGCTGCGTTTGATCGACGGCGTAGTGCATCCGGCCCCGGCACCGCGCTTCAGCCGTACACCCAATCCCGAGCCCAAACCCGCCTGCAATACGCGAGACGAACTTCTCGGTGTGTGGGGGTGCAATGCGCATCAACAGTGAAGATTGTCGATGATCGGGCTCCGGTGGCGACTATCGCCAGGTTTCCAGTTTGACGACTCCAAAAGAGGACCAATTGAATGCCGACAGTTAAATTCATACACTACAACGGCAAAGCGCAAAACGTCGAGGTCGATGCAGGTTCGACCCTTATGGAGGGCGCCCGGGGTATAGGAGTGGACGGGATTGACGGGGAATGTGGCGGCAATCTCTCATGCGCGACATGTCACGTCTACGTCGACGAAGAGTGGTTCGGCAAACTCCCGCCGGTTGGAGATATCGAAAATGAGCTCCTGGACGCAACGGCGTCGCCGCGTCGATCGGGGAGCCGGCTTAGCTGCCAGATCTCCATGAACGAGGCGCTCGACGGAATTCGGATCTTCATTCCCGAGACGCAATATTGATCCCTGGCTGGTCAGCCGATATGGCGACGCGTCGACCTGGCTCCTCGGTAGTACACGGTGCTGCAGCCCGCGCTAGCGGCATCAAACTCGATGTTGCGACGCGTAAGCACCGTGGTCGCCGTTCATCGTCACGATAAGTCTAAGAGACACTGCCAGACTTCCAGGTTCTTCCGGAAAGTGGCGAACGATACAACTGATGAAAATCGCATGGAGGAGCATAGCAATGGGTACGTCATATGAAGCGGCTGCTGGCGCGGAATCGTCGACGATCCGGGCGGCAAGGAGCATCGTCGCGCTTTCAGGATTGGCTCTCGTCATCACCGTCCCTTTTGCGATGGTTTCGGCTCTCCCCGAAATGGCGCGCCAGTTCAAAGAAGTCGGTAACGGAGCGTTTGTCGCCCAGATGGTGTTGGCACTGCCGGTGCTTGCCATGTTGATCGGAGCGCCACTTGGCGGATGGATCGCGGACATCATCGGCATCCGTCGGTGTCTGCTGACAGCATTGCTTGCTTACGTAGCGGCGGGCGCGATTTGCCTCGTGGCCCCCAACCTTCCTGTTCTGATTGTCGCGCGACTATTGCTGGGACTCTGTGGGGCCGCTGCCGCGACCATGTGCACCGCGCTTACCGCCGAGTGGTATCTGGGCACCGAGCGTAACCGCATCCTGGGATACGCCCACGCCGTCGTTCTGATCTACAACATACTGATGCTGGTGTCGGGCGGCTGGCTCGTGGACCATATCAACTGGCGAGCGCCGTCAGTTTTTTATTTTATCGGCGCACTGACTCTTGCCGCGGCTTATCTTGCAACCCGGGACCAGAGTGGAACCCGTTCGGTTCGTCAAAGTCACGCGAGCGTGGGCTCGAATCAGGTCCGGCTCTGGCCGTTATACCTGCTGAGCTTTCTTCTCGCGTTTGGCGCGGCAGTGCCGGCGCTGCAAGGGCCATTTCTTCTAAGTGGCGCTGGCGTAGCCAGTTCCTTCGCTCGAGGGCTGATCCTTGTTGTGACGATCGTTACGGGCGCATTGGCATCGGCCGCCTATGCGGCGCTGCGCAAACGCCTCCATCATTCGACATTGATCCTGGTCTCGAGTCTGACCATGGGAATCGGGATCGCTTTAACCGGGATACGTGCTGGTGACATCGGCTTGATAGTAGTCGGTTACATCATCGGCGGAATCGGTTATGGCCTCTACATTCCCGTCATTTCGGCAATCGTTCTCGATGCTACGCCGCCCGACATGCGTAACCGCGCAGTCGGGCTGATGAACGGCGCGATCATGTTGGCGACAATCGGCAATCCACTGGTCGTTTCACTGTTGCGGCGTTCTTTCGAACTTCCCAAAGCACTCGTTGTGGTCGGTATTGCGCTCGCCTTTGTCGGGCCAGTGTTCGTTCTGTTTTTCCGTCCAGGCCAACGTGCGGTGGCCTGACGGAGGAACCCATCCAATCGTTCCGATCCATTCCGGCCTGATCGCCGGGGGATCGGGTTGAGAGAACAGTGTGGAACTCCAGGGATGCCTGAAACAATCATCGTGATCGGCGCCGGGCATGGCGGTGCACAATTGGTGGACTCCCTGCGCGCGGGCGAGTTCGGTGGCAATCTGATCATGATCGGCGACGAAATCCATCGACCTTATGATCGCCCTTCGACATCCAAGGGTCTTCTGAGCGGTAGCGTGGAGCTCGAGCGAACCTTCCTCAAGCGCGAACAGTTCTATGTCGACAATAAAATTGACCTTAGGCTCGGCACGAGCGTTAGTGAGGTCGATCGCAAGGCTCGTACCGTAAGGCTGTCGACCGGAGAGCGTCTCACGTACGACAAACTGGTGATGGCTACTGGTGCTCGAGCGCGGCGGCTGACTGCGCCAGGTGCCGACCTGGACGGTGTCTTTTACCTGCGCAGTCTTGCAGATTCGCAGGCAATCGCCGGGCGGCTGGGTCCCGGTAAGCGATTGGCGATCATCGGGGGCGGCTACGTGGGGCTTGAAGTCGCGGCCAGCGCCACCGAGCTCGGCTGCAGAGTGACGGTCATCGAAACGCAAAAGCGACTGCTCGCTCGCGTCGCCGGAGCCGAGATCGCCGAGTTCTATTGCCAGGTGCATCGGGCCGCCGGTGTCGACGTGCTCCTCGACACCGTGCTGGAAGGCTTCACTGGCGAAGGCTCGGTGAAGTCCGTACGCCTCACTGACGGGACAGAAATTCTGGCGGACGTGGTGGTGGTCGGGATTGGCTCCATCCCCAATGCGGAGCTCGCGGCCGCGGCAGGACTGGCAGTCGAGAACGGCATCGTCGTCGACGATTGCGGCCGAACCAGCGACCCTGCGATCTTTGCCATCGGCGACGCAACGAACCACCCCAACGATGTGATCGGAAAGCGGCTGCGGCTCGAATCGGTGCCGGCGGCGGTGGGTCAGGCGCGCGCGGCGGCCAGTGCAATCCTGGGCCGGCCCAAACCCTTTCACGAATTGCCGTGGTTTTGGTCCGATCAGTACGACATCAAGCTACAGATCGCTGGCCTGTCGCAGCCGGACGACCAGGTCGTCGTCCGCGGTGACCCGGGGAACAATCGCTTTGCCGCTTTCTACTTGCGCGAAGGCAGGATCGTTGCGGTCAACTCGGTGAACTCTGCGAAGGATTTTGTAGTTGGCAAGAGACTGATTACCGAGGGGCGCGTACCTGGCGTCGGCAGATTAGCCGATCCTGCGGTGCCACTGGCAGACGCGTGAGGAGCCGACATGGGCGCAACGTGTATGGGGCAGCATATTCGGAAAAGATAAGCTCGCGCCCATGAATCAGCGCCCAGAGACCTCAGAAGGCGTAGTGGGCGACCTTGTTGCTGTCATGGTGGGTCCTCGGAATGAAAACAAAAAAACGGTTGACGCTCCTCGGTTCGACGGGATCGATAGGCGATAGCACGCTTGACGTCGTCGCCCGCCATCCAGATCGCTTCGCGGTGTATGCGCTCGCGGCCCATCGAAACTCTGAGAAGCTCGTTGCGCAATGCTTGAAGTTTCGGCCTGACGTGGCGGTAGTCGGCGATGGCGATACGGCGGCAAGCGTCGAGACGCAATTGCGCGCAGCCGGTTCGGCGACGCAAGTCGCCTACGGTCCAGAGGCGCTGGTGGACGTGTCGAAGGGCGCTGGATGTGACACCGTAGTTGCGGCGATCGTTGGTGCGGCAGGTCTCGCACCGACGCTCGCGGCGGCGCGCGCGGGCAAGCGCATTCTGCTCGCGAACAAGGAGGCGCTCGTCATGTCGGGCGCCATCTTCATGAATGCGGTGCGCGATAGCGGCGCGACGCTTCTTCCTGTCGACAGCGAGCACAACGCGATTTTCCAGTGCTTGCCGCGTGAAGTTTCGCCGGGCGACGCTCCGCCGGGCGAGGCATCGCTGCACGGTGGCGTGTCGAAAATCATCCTCACCGCTTCGGGAGGGCCGTTCCGCACGCGTGATCCGGCGACCCTCGTGGATGTGACACCCGAAGAGGCATGCAAGCACCCGACTTGGGTCATGGGCCGCAAGATTTCCGTCGATTCGGCAACGATGATGAACAAAGGGCTCGAGGTCATCGAGGCGCATTGGTTGTTCGGCTTGCCGAGCGAGCGCATCGCCGTCCTCATCCATCCGCAAAGCGTGATCCATTCGCTTGTGTCCTATGCGGACGGCTCAGTGCTTGCGCAACTCGGCAATCCCGACATGCGCACGCCGATCGCGCATGCCCTCGCTTTTCCCGAGCGCGTCGAGTCGGGTGCCACGCAACTCGACCTCGCGCAGGTCGCGTCGCTCTCGTTTGAAAAGCCGGATTACGAGCGCTTTCCCTGTCTTGCTCTTGCGATGCAGGCGCTCGCCATGGGTGGTATTGCGAGCGCTGCATTGAACGCGGCAAACGAAGTGGCCGTCGATGCGTTCCTTGCGCGGCGCATTCGCTTCACCGACATCGCGCTGACAGTCGGCGCGGTTCTCGAGGCGATGCCGAACCGCAGCGCGGAAAGCATTGACGACGTGCTCGAGGCCGACGCCGCGGCCCGTCGCGCGGTGCTCGAGTTTATTGCTTCGCGGCTTTCGGGCCGCGGTGAGGGCGGAGCGGTGCAGTGAGAGATCGATAAGCCTGCAATGCGCTTATCGACCTGATGCCTCCTGAAGCGGGTTGGTGACTGCCGTTCCGGGCGAGCGGTGGGTGTCCAGGACCATATCGATGAATTTGCGCAGCGCTGCGGACATTTGCCGGCGACTCGGATACCCGATCAAAAATCCCTCGGATGAAGGTGAAAATTCCTCCAGTACCCTCACTAATTGCCGTGAGCGCAGGAACGCCTGCACTTTCGCCTCGACGGTATAAGTTATTCCGAGCCCGTCGATGGCAGCGCGAACTGCCAACTCCGAGCCATTGAGAATCACGTGGCTTCCAACCGGCACGCGTTGAAGCTGTCCGTCCCGAATGAACGACCACTCGTACAGGGGCTGGTCTGGCGCAAGCCGGTAACGAATACACCTGTGATTCGCGAGGTCTGCAGGAGTACGTGGGTGCCCGTGGTCCGCGAGATAGGCTGGCGCGGCCACGACCGCAATCTTCATCGGCCCCGTCGCGCGCACGGCCACCATGTCTGTAGCAAGGTGTTCCTTGCAGCCAATCATCGCATCAAACCCCATCGCCACAATATCTGCTGGCGCTTGATCCACGCGCAGCTCGAGGTGTACGTCGGGATAGGTGGAGAGGAAGCGCTCCCAAACTGGTGCGACAACGAGTGCGGCCGCCGCCTGAGTGGCATGGATCCTGAGCGTGCCGACGGGCCGCTCGCGCTGCCGGTTCAAGTCTTCCAGTGCACCGCCGATCTGGTCAAATGCCGATTGGAGCTGACCGAACAGTCGAATTCCTGCATCCGTCAGCGATACGCTGCGCGTTGTGCGGTTGAGGAGGCGCACACCCAATCGCTCTTCCAGTTGGCGCATGGTTTGGCTGAGCGCAGAAGGTGTGACGCCCAGCCGCGCAGCCGCAGCGCGGAAGCTGTGCAGTTCTGCGACCTGTACGAACGCCGTCAACGCGGCAACTTCTTTCGGAAGCATTGTTAAGTGTCGCTTAATACCAAATGCAAGTTCTAGCTATTTTAATCCGGTTTGCTCGCGGCTACATTGACGGCTTGTTCAAAGACATCCTGAAACGCGAGGCATGCCTCCTGATTCTGAGACGATTTCGAGACGCTCGGCGAAGTCCAAAGACAGCCCAGATTGCCCACACCTGCAGCTGCGCTGCAAGAGTTGCCGAGTCTCCCTGATAGCCGCTCGAAGAGGTACGGCCTACAAATCACATCGAACGGTGCACCCCAACGTTGCTTACGCCGCTGTCGGGATGTCCTGGGAGGCTTAATCATCAATGAAAGCGTTCGTCGCACATGGTTTGAATGGTCCGGATTCACTGTCGATCGATGATGTGCCCGCACCCGGCGCACTTGGGCCTGGACAGATTCGAGTGAGCATCCGCGCCGCATCGCTCAACTACCGCGATCTTCTCCTGTTGTCCGGCGCACTTCCGTCAAAGCGGGACCTGATCCCCTGCTCTGATGGAGCCGGCGAGGTAATCGAAATCGGGCCTGACGTTTGGCGCGTGAAGCCCGGCGATCGTGTGGCACTTACCTTTAACCCGGACTGGATCGGTGGCCCATGGCAAGCTTCTCCTGCAAGTGCGGGGCGAGGCGGTGCGGTCCACGGCGTAATGCGCGAGCAATTGATCGTCGATCAGCACGAGGCGGTGCCTCTGCCGCAGCATCTGAGCTTTGAGGAAGGTGCGACGCTGCCATTGGCGGGTGTGACTGCGTGGCGCGCGCTGTGCGGTGCTGCGCCGCTGCTGCCGGGCATGACTGTTCTGCTGCAGGGTGGCGGTGGCGTCTCGGTGTTTGCTCTTCAGTTTGCCAAGCTGTTCGGCGCACGAGTCATCATCACGTCGTCCAGCCCGGAACGTTGTGCTCGCCTAAAGACCATGGGTGCCGATGAGACGGTCGACTACCGCGAGGTCCCTGAATGGAGCGCCGCCGTAAGAAAGCTCACCGACGGCGTGGGCGTGGACCTTACGGTCGAGGTTGGCGGCGAAAAGACCGTGGACCAATCGCTGGCATCGACGCGGGCAGGGGGCCTGCTCGCGCTGGTTGGCCTGCTGAGCGGTCGGATCAACAGCGGTTCTTTGCTGGCTTTAACGCATCAAGTGGACGTCACTCAGGTCAGGGCTGGCAGTCGCCAGGATTTGGAGGCGATGAACCGTGCCGTCGCATTCCACAAGCTCCGGCCGGTGATCGACAACCGTTACAGGTTTCAGCAGCTGCCCGACGCGCTGCGCCGCCTGCAAAGCGGTCAACATATGGGCAAGATCGTGATCGGATTCGACTAGCGATCAGCGCCTCATGTCGGGTTCCATGCTCCCAAGTTCAACGGGACGACAGGTGATTCGTCTTTCTCCCAGCTGAATGCGGTCTAGCCTGCGAGCGAATCTCCCCCGGCACACGTCTACTTCTTTCTGTCACAACGGGCACGGAAAAGAACGAACCCATTCTCTTATACATAGGTTGTAGCCATGACTCAAAAAGAAATTCGCGTCGGAATCGTCGGAGCCAACGCCGACGTAAGTTGGGCGAAAGTGTCGCACGTTCCGGCGATTAAAGGGCTGCCTGGCGCAAGGCTTGCGGCTGTGGCGACGCGCAATGAGCAAAGCGCGCGGCAAGCGGCTGAAGCTTTTGGTGCCGACCGCTGGTTTTCCGATCCCTACGCAATGATCCGCGATGACCGGATCGATGTCGTGACGGTCGCCGTGAATGTGCCCGCACATCGCGACCTCGTTCTGGCGGCGTTGGACGCGGGCAAAGCGGTCTACTGCGAGGCACCGCTTGGACGCACCGTCTCGGAGGCTGAAGAGATGGCGCGTGCGGTACGTTCGCAGCATACGGCGATCGGGTTGCAGGGCCAGTTAAATCCATCAGTGCGGCGCGCGGCTCAGTTACTTTCCTCGGGAAAAATTGGTCGGCCGCTCAACGCGAGAGTTGTCTCGACTACCGTGGGTTTCGGACCGGAAATGCCTTCCACGCACGATCTTTTCAACAGAGCATCGTCTGGGGCCAATCTGCTTACCATCACCGGGGGGCATACACTCGATGCGGTGGAAGCGCTCCTTGGGCAGATCATCGAGGTAGACGCCCGGACGGGAATCGTGTGGCCCGCTGTCAAACTGACAGACACCGGCGAGGAGCGTATGCGTGAAACTGCCGATCACGTCGACGTTCTAGGAAAGACGCGTTCTGGCGCCGTCATTACGGCGCACATTCACGGTGGCGCAGCGCCGGAGGATGCCCGCTTCAGCTTCGAGATCAAGGGATCGGAGGGATGGCTCAGCCTGACTAGCAACCACCCCTACGGCTTCCAGGCTGGAGATCTCGAGCTCAGGTCGAACGTCGCATTCGAGGCGCCCGAGCAGGCCGCGGTCTCCGGTGGGTTCATGGGTGCCGCGATCAATGTGCGAACGGTCTACGCTCATCTCGTCCGCGATATTCGTGAGGGCACCTACAACACTCCCGGTTTTGAACACGCGGTTCGCAACGCCCGTCTCATCGAGGCTGTAAGGCGGGCTGCAGAACGAGGCGAGCGGCAGAGCCTGACAACCTGAAGCCTCGAACATCTGAGGCGCACTTGCTGATACTGGGTGGAATGCACGGAGACGGCGCACAGTCGGCTTCGGCATGCGGGGATGTGAGCAGTTCAGGAATCCTTCAATCTACCGGCGGGCCAGCGTTTTACGCAGCCGACCCGCCGTTGTTCAAGGAGAAGCTCGATGGCACAAGCGCTATACGATATTGCGCTGAAATCAATCGATGGTCAGGCGACGAGTCTTGCCGCCTACCGAGGCAAGGTATTGCTGGTGGTCAACGTCGCCTCCAAGTGCGGCCTTACCCCGCAATACAGCGGCCTGGAGAAACTGTATCAGGACAAACGCGCACACGGTCTTGAAGTACTCGGATTCCCTGCCAACAACTTCAAAGGCCAGGAGCCGGGCACTGATGACGAGATCGCATCTTTTTGTGCCACAAGCTACGACGTGCACTTTTCGCTCTTTTCAAAAATTTCCGTGCTTGGCGAAGACCAGCATCCGCTGTATGCGCAGTTGGTCCAGGCGCAGCCGTGGGCGACCGGAGAGGGGTCATTCCGGGAGAGGCTCAAAGGGTATGGCGTGCATCCCACGAATCAGGCGGATGTGCTGTGGAACTTCGAGAAATTTCTTATCGGGCGCAACGGCGAAGTAGTCGGTCGCTTCTCGCCAGACGTAACGGCGGAAGATTCGCGTCTGCTTGCTGCCGTCGACGCGGAGTTGACCAAGACAGCCTAATAATTTAACGCTGCCTGGTCGGCAACCAGCGCCTGCGGCACGACTTCTCGCAAGAACTCGACAAATGTCCAGATCTTGGCATCGAGGTATTGCCGCGAGGGATACAGGACGTAGACCGTCAGCTTCTGAAGTTGATATCCCGGTAGTACACGCACCAACGAGCCGCTACGCAGCGCGGGTACCGCCGATGTCATGGGCAGCGCGCCGATCCCTTTGCCCTCCCGCAGCACCGCACCGAGCGCGTCGGCAATGTTAACCTGAAAGGTCGTTGGCGGAAGCTCGAACGTTTCCCGGCCATCGGGTCCGTCCAAATGCCAGCGATCGCGCGGAAAAAGAGAGGTGACAAGCTGTAGGCACGAGTGGCCCGCAAGTCCGGCGACACTGTCCGGTTGTCCCTGTTCGCGTAGATAGGCTGGCGATGCACACAACACACTGTGCACGCTCCCAAGCCGATGCGAAACGAGTCCCGAGTCGGGTAACTCGGCGGTGCTGATTTGCAGGGTGACATCATACCCCTCGTCGATGACGTCGGGCACATGCTGTGACAACGTAAGATCGACCGATACAGAAGGATACCGTTCCTGATAACGCATAGCGGCCGGTACCAGGTAAGTCTGGCCAAAGCCCGTCGTTGCATGCACGCGCAAACGACCAGTTGGTCGCACTCGTGCGTCGGCTGCTTCGGCCTCCGCCTGGTCGATATAGGCGAGAATTTCTTGGCAACGCTGCAAATAGCGGTGCCCTGCCTCTGTCAGGGCGATGCTTCGGGTGCTGCGGTTGAGCAGCCGGGTACGTAGATGCGTTTCCAGGTAGGCAACTGCGCGCGATGCCTGGGGAAGCGTGATTTCCATGCGTTGCGCGGCGCCGGTAAAGCTACCCTCTTCGGCGACACGGACGAATATTCGCATCGTTTGCAGCGTGTCCAACGTCAGATCC
The DNA here is from genome assembly GCF_013177735.1 of Paraburkholderia elongata. Taxonomy (GTDB): domain Bacteria; phylum Pseudomonadota; class Gammaproteobacteria; order Burkholderiales; family Burkholderiaceae; genus Paraburkholderia; species Paraburkholderia elongata. The sequence continues at coordinate 25,211 of NZ_WOEZ01000044.1, forward strand.
CCCGAGTAAAAATCCGCACGACCCGTGCCCTGTCATCACGGATCCTGGACGAATCGTCCGAGTCCTATTGATCAGTGTACTCGACGCATGAGGCCTGCCCCTCTATAGGCTAATCCCCTTTGCGTGCAAACGGCGGAATGCCCTAATGGCGAAAGCGGTCTCCGGCGGTACGTGCCGTCTTCTGTGCAGGCTCATCCCTTTTTTGGTTCATTTAGTAAACCGATTCATCCAATGAAACATCGATTCATCGAACTTGCCGTTTGCCATTCGCGATAGTACGTTGGAGTTTAACGCGAGGGACTATAGGAACAGGTCTCTGAAGACGTTATGCGGCGACTTTTTTATATGTCGGTGCTGACAGCGTACCCACGTCACATTGTTGGCCTGTGCGATCGAACTGTCCACTGTCCACAGCTCGGTCGGAAGGCGCACTGCCAATGCTCCCTCGCGCGGCATCGCGGAAAATGCCTCGGATTGGTCGGCATCCAGCCACCACCGGGACGGACGATTCTCTTTTTTCACTCGAGGCAAACCGAATGATCGAACGAGAGGAAAAGCTGGATACCGAAGAAGGAATTATGGACGTGTTCATAGTCCGCCCGGACGGTGATGGGCCATTTCCGGTAGTGGTTCAAATCATGGACGCATTAGGCATGCGCGAAGAGTTGCGCGAGCATGCGCGCCGCGTGGCTTCGTGGGGCTATTACGTCCTGTCGCCGGATCTCTTCTATCGATTCGGCCTCAAGACTCCGCTTTCCACCGATGAAGAGGGCATGAAGGTGATCATGGGTGCGGTCAAAGCATTGACTGACGAACGTGCAGTGAGCGACGCCACGGCAGTGCTCGAGCTTGCGCAGCGGGACAATGCTGCATCGCTCAAAAAGATCGGCATATACGGCTACTGCATGGGCGGCAGGTTCGCACTCGTCCTCGCCGAGGCTCTTGGTCCGCACGTTGCCGCCGGCGCTTCCGTTCACCCCGGATGGGTCAAGGATCAGCCCAAACCGCACCTCGCACTCGACCACGTGCAGGCTGAGCTTTACTTCGGCATTGCGGACAACGATCAGATGGCCACGCGAGAAGATATGGCGGCACTCGAGCGAGGGCTGGATGCGCGCCGCATCAAATATCAACTCGAATGGCATCCCGGAGCATTTCACGGATTCATGATGCCCAGTCGATCCGATGTTTATGATGCGGCTGCGGCCGACATCGTATGGCATCGAATTCAAGCCCTCTTTGCTCGGACGCTCGAAGCGGCTTAGCGGTTCATGTTGAAGTCGCCTGATAGCGCATGATGGCCGGTACCTGGTAGGGGGCCAAAGCCCGTCGTTGCATGCACCTGCCACATAGCGTTGCCCTGCCTCTGTCAGAGGTGATGCTGCGGTTGAGCGGTCAGTCGGGTACGTAGGCGCGTTGGCCTATTATCTCGGACCTATAAATCTATTGCCCGATATGTCGGACAAATTTATGTCCAGATTAATTTCATCTGGTGAACCAAATTTAACGGGTTCATACAATGAACCGGTGGTTCAAAGCGCTTGATATGCGCGTGTGACCATAGTACGTTTGGGCCTAACGCAACCGACTACAGTGACTGGTTTATTTCCAAGGCGTTGCGCGCCGCCAGCTTTCATTGTCGATACCGGCATCGCGCATTGTTGGCTCAGGTGTGACGATCTGCACGGCAGTTCGATTGCGTGTTTTCAGCGATGGATTCTAAAAACGTTTCGACTATGAACTGGAGGAGATCGATGGAGGCTATCGATGCCATTCAAACACGCGTTTCGGCGGCGAGGTTGGATTCGCCTGGCCCAAGCGAGGATGATTTGTCGCTCATTCTGCGGTCGGGGATTCGTGCACCGGACCATGGGCGCCTGACTCCATGGCGTTTCGTCATTATCGAAGGTGCCGCTCGCGAGACGCTTGGCAACGCCATGGCGGAGCTGCGCAAACGCAACTTCGCTGATGCAACCGACGAAAGCCTGGAATCAGAACGTGCGAAAGCTCGACGCGCGCCCATGATTATCGTTGTGGCGGCTCGCGTCGACCGGCAAAGCAAAGTTCCCGAAATTGAACAAATACTTGCGGCAGGCGCTTGTGCCCAAAACATTTGGCTGGCGGCTCATGCTCTCGGCTATGCGGGCATGTGGAAAACCGGCGACGTCGCGTACGACCCATCCGTGAAAAAGGCGATCGGCTTGTCCGAGGATGACCACGTTGTGGCGTTTCTCTACATCGGCACGGCTGTGGCAAAAGCGCCTGTCAGGCCATTGGAATTGGAGCGGTTCATAACGCGGTTGTAATCGCGCTCGAACTATCCAAAGAAACAAACAGGTGAAGGCGCCGATACCAGCGCTGCGGCAAAGTCAAAAATCATGAGGTGTAGAAATTATGGAAGTCGGAATTCTTTGCGTTCTTCAGAACTTCGAGAATCGGATGACGGACACCGAGCTCTATGAGACGGATATGGACATCCTCGTCAGTGCTGAGAAGCTCGGGTTCGATTCGGTCGCGGTAGTCGAACATCATTTTTCGAACTACGGGATGGCTCCGGACAACATGCAGATTTTGAGTTACGTGGCAGCCAAGACGTCGACCATCAAGTTGATGACCGGCGCAGTGATTCTTCCTTGGAACAACCCACTGCGGGTCGTCGAGAAAATGATTCTTCTGGATCATTTGAGCGGGGGGCGCGCCCGGTTCGGCATGGGGCGAGGGCTGGCGCGCCGCGAATATGAGACTTTCGGTATTCCGATGTCGGAGGCTCGCGACCGCTTTGAAGAGGCCGCACACATGATCCTCGAAGGGTTGGAGACGGGAATCGTCGAAGGCGAGGGTCCTTACTACAAGCAGATGCGTACAGAGGTGCGCCCGGGGCCGTTGAATAGTTTCAAGGATCGCCGATATTGCGTAGCGATGTCCCCGGAGTCGATTCCGCTGGCCATCGACACCGGCTCGACCATGTTGTCGTTTGCGCAGAAGCCTTGGGCCGAGATGGCGCCACACTTCGATTTCTATCGAAAGGGGTATGCCGAGAAGTGGGACCGTCCAGCGCCCGCACCGATTTGCGTCGACTTTGTGTTTTGTGATGAAAGCGCCGAGCGAGCCGAAGAATTGGCCCGTGAGTACATCGCGAACTACTACAAGACCATCCTGGTCCACTACGAATTCGCCGGCGAACATTTCGACAAGAAAGTTTATGGCAAGTACGCGAAGGACGCCGAAGTCCTCCGGCAGGTTGGATATGACGCTGCCGCAAAAGCTTTCGTGGACGTCAACACTTGGGGGACACCGACCCAGATCCTCGAAAAGCTCGAGCAGCGCAAAAAGGAGATCGGTGACTTCGCCCTGACGATCGAGGTGAGTTATGGCGGCATGCCCAAGGGCGTAGCGCGTAAGAACATGGAGCTCTTTGCCAAGTCCGTATTGCCGGAACTGCACAGCTGGCAATAGCGGCACTGCGTGTTTGGTCCTCTGCCGAGCGATCGATTCAAGATCGTCTCCCTGACAACGACCACGACCATCTATGCGCCACCAACATGATCGGCGAAACCGAGCCGACATCGTAGACGGCGGCGCGCAAACGGATCACGAGTTAAACGTGGAAACGCTGAGCGATAAAGTGAGGAAGTGGGCGGCGACTCGGCCGGACCTCGTTCTGGTCTGGGCGGGTGACGTCTCTGTAACAAGCCGACAGCTGGATAGTCGTGCCAACCAGGTGGCCAATGGGTTGCGGAAAGAAGGCGTGGCTCGCGAGGGAAGGATTGCGATTCTTTCCAAGAACACGCCGGTTTTCTATGAGCTGCTCGTTGGTGCCGAGCGTGCCGAGGCTGTTCTGGTGCCGATTAATTACCGGCTCAGCGCGAGAGAGATCCTGTTCGTTCTCGATGACGCGGGGGTGGAAGTTCTATTCGTCTCGTCTGAATTGGAGCCCGTTTTCCGTCAGATCGCGGCGTCCGCCAAGACGGTCAAGAAATGCATCGTCATCGATGCAGCTCAAGGGTACGAGGTGTGGCGGCGTCCTCAGAATGACCGGGATCCGCATCGGCCCGTCGCCGGCGATGCTGTGTCGGTTCAAATGTACACATCCGGAACCACTGGTACACCGAAGGGCGTGTTGTTGACCCACGCCAATATCGTCGCTGCGCTAGGGAGCGCGGCCGCCGCCTGGGGCCCTTGGCACACTCGCGACGTCCTGTTGGTCACCATGCCGCAGTACCACATCGGGGCGAGCATCTGGGGAATGATGGGTCTGTGGCTCGGTGTGCCCGGGGTCCTGATGCGCGAATTCGTCCCTGACGAGGCCCTGCGGCTCATCCAGATACACCGCGCCACGAAGGCGCAGCTGGCTGCCGTGATGATGCGCATGATGCTCGACGATCCTGCGATGACCGAAGTCGATCTGTCGTCTCTCGAGCTGATCATCTATGGTGCGTCGCCCGCACCACTGGAACTGATCCGGCGCGCGCGCCAAGAGTTCGGTTGCGGCATCGCGCAAGGTTACGGCATGACAGAAGTCGCCGGGTCCTTGACGTATCTTGCGCCGCGCGACCACGAAGAGGAAATCGGCGAACGGTTGAAGTCGGCGGGGCGCCCCGTGGAAGGCGTCGAGATCAGGATCGTCGATCCGCAGGGCGCCACACTACCTGAAGGTTCGATCGGGGAAGTGGTTTGCCGGTCCGCGCAGGTTACGCCCGGTTATTGGAGCCTGCCGGACGCCACCGCGCAGTGTTTGCGCGACGGCTGGTTTCATACCGGCGACCTGGGTCGTATCGACTCTGACGGCTATCTGTATATCTGCGATCGCCTGAAGGACATGATCGTTTCCGGGGGCGAGAACATCTATCCGGCAGAGGTCGAAGCCGTATTGAGCGCCCATCCGGCCGTGCGGGAGGTTGCAGTATTCGGCGTGCCCGATCAGCGCTGGGGCGAATCTCCCAAGGCCGTTGTGGTGCTCAACACGGATGCAACCGCGTCGCCCGAGGGCCTCATCGAGTTCGTACGTGCACGCCTCGCTCGCTACAAGGCCCCTCGATCCATCGAATTTGTCGCTTCGCTCCCGCGCAACGCCTCAGGAAAGGTGCTGAAGCGCGAATTGAGGAAAGCGTACTCGACTGGCAGATAAGAAGTTAGGAGACAAGCAATGACTGATACATATCAAGCGACGCGGGAAATGCTTGATCGCGAAGCGATTCGAGATCTCGTCGTCTGTTATTACGACGCGGTGTGGAGGGACGACATCGAAACGATTGTCGGTCTTTTTATAGAGCACGGCAGTATCGATGTCCTCAATGGCCCCCTGGCTAGGCAGGACGTCTGTGGTCACGAGCAGCTGCGCGCCTTCTATAAGGCTGGCATCTCAAAGATGAGCCCACGCCCCTTTGGCCATAACCACCTCGTGGAATTGCTCGACGAGGGGCGCGCCAGCGGCCGGTCTTACGTCGAATTGCGCAACTCGAAGGATTATTCCTGGATAAGTGCTGTCGTCTACACCGACGAGTATGTCAAGGTTGATTCAAGCTGGAAGTTTTTGAAGCGGTGCGCCGAAATGAAGTATGTCGGCTAGGACCGTCTTCTTGCGAACCATGATGATCGTATCTGTACATAGCGCAGGTCTTGCATGAACTACACGAAATACGAAGCGCTGGAAGTCGTGCGCCGTGGCAACGTTTTGCATGTCACGTTGAATCGCCCGGACGCTCTGAATGCAATCAATCGTCAGGCCTTGACGGAGCTATCGACGGTGTTCATCAAAGCATCGATGGACGCCGAGGTGGACGTAGTCGTCTTGACTGGTGCGGGCCGGGCGTTCTCCGCGGGAGGCGACTGGAACTGGATGCTGGAACAGATTCGCGATCCGCAACAGTTCCACGAAGGATTGGTCAATGCGAAGCGGATGCTCTACAGCATCATCGATTGCGAAAAGCCCATCGTCTGCCGTCTGAACGGCGACGCGGTTGGAATGGGCTGTACGCTCGCTTTGGCTTGCGACTTCGTCATCGCCGATGATCGCGCTCGGCTCGCTGATCCCCATGTGCGTGTCGGTCTGGTGACGGGAGATGGCGGGGCGACCCTTTGGTCTTACTTCGTTGGCCATATGCGGGCAAAGAAGTATCTGTTGACCGGCGACTTCATCGAAGCCGGGAAAGCGGAAGCGATTGGTCTTATCACTGCCGCGGTTCCAGCGGACGAACTCGATGTGTGCGTTGCCTCTTTGGTCAAAAAATTGGCCACCGGTCCCACGCGCGCTGTGGCATGGAGCAAGGCGGTCATCAATATCGGCCTGCGACAAGCCTTGTCGGCCTCGCTGGATGCCGCGCTTTCGTATGAGGCGCTGTCCAATCAGACGGCCGATCACAAGGCAGCCGTCGAAGCGTTCCTAAAGGGAGAGAAGCCTTCCTTTGCGAGCGCCGCCCGGTTCGCAGGATGACAACGCCACCGTATCCAAAGGAGTCGCCATGGATTTTGTAGATTCCCCCGAGCAGGCAGAATTTCGGGCCCAAGCACGTGCATGGCTTGCCGAGCACGCGCCGCGAGAACTGTATGAAGTCCTGAAATCGGCGAGCTACGGTGATGCCATCCTCGAGTCGCCCGAAATGATTGCGGCGTCGAAAGCGTGGCAGAGAAAAAAACAGGCTGCCGGCTGGGCGTGCATTCATTGGCCTCGCGAATACGGCGGACGCGACGCGACCCCGATCGAGCAAGTGATCTGGCAGGAGGAGGAGGGCGTCTACGGCTTGCTGAACAAGATAGTCATGACCGGGCAGGGTATCTGTGCGCCTACGCTCATCTCCTGGGCCACCGAAGAGCAGAAGCGGCGATTCCTGCCCAAGCTCGCCTCCGGTGAGGAAATCTGGTGCCAGCTGTTTTCGGAACCGGCGGCCGGTTCGGACCTCGCGGGGTTGATCACGCGGGCCGAGCGGCGCGAGGGCGGTTGGCTGATCAACGGGCAGAAGGTCTGGACCAGCCATCTGCACTATGCCGACCACGCCATTCTGCTCGCCAGAACCGATTCTTCGGTGCCCAAGCACGAAGGGTTGACGATGTTCTTCCTGGGGGCCGATACGCCGGGGCTTTCCTACCAGCCCATCAAACAGATCACGGGGCAATCCGGATTCAACGAGGTGTTCCTGACCGACGTCTTCATTCCGGACAGTCAGCGGCTGGGGCCTGTCGGACATGGCTGGAGGGTGGCGTTGACCACGCTCATGAACGAACGTCTCACCGTGGGCAACGGGGGCATGCCCACGGGTTTCAAGGAGCTGTTCTCATACTGCTGCATGGCGGAATGCAGTGGTGGGGGGAGGGCAATTGACGATCCATGGGTACGCTCGAAGCTCGCGAACTGGGCGGTTCGCACGAGCGGTCTGAGGCACACCGCGTCGCGCAGCATTTCCGCACTCTGCAAGGGACAGGCTCCCGGTCCGGAGGGGTCCATCGGCAAGCTGGTCGCCGGCACGACGATGCAGGAGATTGCGATGTTCGCGATCGATCTTCAGAGTGAACTAGGTGTGCAGCAGGGCGAGCAGGCACCGGCTGACGGACGCTTTCAAGCCATGCTGCTGCGTTCGGCTGGCACCCGCATCGAGGGGGGAACGGACGAAATCCTGCGCGGCATTATTGCTGAACGAGTTCTGGGTCTGCCTCCCGATGTGAGGGCCGATAAAGGCATTCCGTTCAACAAGATTCCCACTGGCCGATAGGTCTATTTACGTATGAACGCGATCACGGCGAAATTCGAACAGATCATCGTTGCTGGGCACGATGGCGTGGGAACGATCACGCTCAACAATCCCGTTCTCAAAAACGCGGCAACGCCTGCAATGGTGCGCGAAATCATGGCCGCGCTCGATGCTTTCGAGGCGCCGGACTCCGGCGTTCGCTGCATCGTCATGAGCGGATCGGGCAACGCATTCTGTTCGGGTGGGAGCCTTCGTCCCGGTGATAGCGAAAACACCGGGCCGGCCGACGCAGGTTATACGCTCGAGGCAACGCACAATCCGTTGATCCTGCGCCTGCGCGGCTTGACAGTGCCGTTCATTACGGCTGTCAACGGAGCCGCGGTCGGCTTCGGAGCCAGTCTCGCCTTGATGGGTGACTTGGTATTGGCCGCAAGCAGCTCTTTCTTTCTTCACGGGTTCCGCAACGTTGGCTTGATTCCGGATGGTGGTGCCACCTGGATGCTGCCGCGGGTAATCGGCCGGGCTCGGGCCATGGAGATGTCGCTGCTCGGCGAGCGTTTGTCTGCCGCTCAGGCGTTCGAGTGGGGCATCGTCAACCGCGTATACGAAGACGATGAGCTGATCGCTCAAGTGCGGCGTGTTGCCGTTTCGATTGCGACCGGACCCACACGCTCATTCGCAATCACGCGTCGGCTGTACTGGGACGGGGCAGAGCGTTGCTTCGAGGAGCAACTCGCCGCAGAGCGTCAGGCGCAAAGGGCGGTGGGTGCGACTGAGGATTATCAGGAAGGCGTGGCGGCTTTTCGGCAACGCCGGGCGCCGGTATTCAAGGGCAGATAGTGCGGGCCGACATTCAACGACGCTCCTAGAAGCGTCGCGATCTGCTCGTTGCTGTACGAGAATGACTTAATAAAAAAGGAATACTAATTACGCTTATTTTTATCAGAGGAGAGAAAGAATGTTGAAAGCAATAGCTGTTTTGCGTTAAGAGATGTCTGATTGACGTCATTCGAATAGCGATGTCTTTAATCAAAAAGTGTTTTGGAGGTGGAGTGAGATGAAAATCAAGTATGGTGTGATTAGTTCCGACTCTCACGGGCAGATACATAAAGATGCCTTCACTCAGCGTATGTCGAAGGTCAAGTTCGGCGACCGGATTCCGCAACTCGTCGAGACGAGCGATAAGGCACACATGTCAGACCCGGTCGATCGGGTGGTCGAGCGCTGGCGTGTCAACGGGATGATCGTTGAGAAGCGCGGCGTGTCGAACTGCGCGGCTTATATGAACGATCCCATGCGCGCGACGTTCCCGCAGCGCTGGGAAGAGGTACCGAAGGCCATCTATGATCCGATTGAGCGTCTCAAGGTACTGGCCACCGATGGAATCGACGGCGAGGTTCTCTACCCGAATCCACCGATCCAGAACGCTACGTTCTTTCAGGGTGACGCGGAGTTCGAGTTGGCTTGTGTCCAGGCCTACAACGATGCCATGTACGAAGACTGGTACCAGGTCAGCAAGAACTTCATCCCCCTGGCGCTCACACCTTATCTGGGCGGTCTCGACGTGACCATCGCTGAGGTCCGCCGCGTGGCGAAGATGGGCTACAAAGGCATTCTCATCGTAGCCGAACCGGGCGAGGTGGTCGGCAAGACGCGTGGGTGGAGCGCGAGCTCCAGCTGGGGAATCGACAATGACAACTTGAACTACAAGTTGCCGGCGTTCGCCGATCCGCATTGGTGGCCATTCTGGGAGACGTGCCAGGAATTGGACATGCCGGTTCACTGGCACGCGAATGCCGCCCTTTCATTTGGCACGTCGATGTGGAAAGGTTATGCGCGCCCACAAGCCTGGGTGGCAACGGCGCCTTCTTCGTGGTCGGCCCTTTCGCAGTTCATGCCGAATCTCGTTTTCAGCGGCGTGCTCGATCGTTTCCCAAAGCTCAAGTGGGTCCTCGCGGAATCTGGCATTGGTTGGTTCAACTACACCCTCGAATCGTTGGATCACGAATGGGAGCGCCGTTCGCTCTGGAAGCACGGTATCAAGAATCGGCCTAGCGAACGACTAAAAGAGCAGGTTCACCTTTCGTCCTGGTTCGAGGCTGAAGGCGTGAAGGCGGTACAGATCGACAAGTCGCATCTCATGTGGCAGTCGGACTTCCCGCACAACCCGTCGACGTTTCCGATTTCCCAGCAGGTTATCGACCGATCGTTTAGGGACATTCCGAAAGAGATCCGTGACCGCGTTCTCTACAAGAATGTATTGGATCTCTATAAGGAAGAAGAGACCCGGTAGACGGGTTTCTGCGTATTCGACATTGAATGCTTGTGGAGGAGGTGGGGATAATGTCTTTTCAAATCATCAGTATAAACGAACACGTGATCGAAGCGCCGGACGTATGGACGGCGCGGATGTCCAAGGCTCAGTGGGGCGATCGGATACCGCATATTCGCACCAAGGACGACGGGACTGAGGTGTGGATGATTGACGGCGTGGAGGTCCCGCTTGTCGGATCGGGTTCGGCAGCCGCGTGCATGCCCGATCGCTCGGACGAACCGACAAAATGGCGCGACGTGCCGTCCGTTGTCACCAACGTCACGGAACGCGCAGCGTCGATGGAGGCGCAGGGTGTTGGATATGCCGTGCTCTATCCCTCCGTCGCTGGCATCGGCGGCGAGACGTTCGGAAGAATCGAGGACCCGGAGCTCGAACTGGCCTGCGTTCAAGCCTACAACGACTGGCTCATCGACGAGTGGGGGGCCAACCCGAAGTTCATCCCGCAATGCATCCTGCCGTTGTCCTCATTCGAGGCCATGCGCAGCGAGCTCATCCGTTCGGTCGAGAAAGGCCACAGGGGCGTGATTCTTCCCGGAATTCCGGACCAGGTCCGCAAAGGCGCGCCTCATATCAACGACGCGGGTTACGACGCTGTCTGGAAGGCATGTGAGGAACTCGGCGTTCCCGTGTGCTTCCACTCCGGCATTGTGCCCTCGATGGAGCTGACGCCGTACAGTGGCTACGCTCCGGCGGTGGCGGCTGCGTTCCGTGCAATCGCCCGCCCGGTGACAGGTGCGGCGATGCTGTCCAACTTTGTCATTTCGAAGGTTTTCGAGCGCTTCCCCGGGCTGAAGGTGGTGTTCGCCGAAAGTGCAATGGGACTGACGTCGTTCACCATTGAAGGCGGCGACTATGGCTTCGGCATGTGGCGCCTCGATGAGCGCTACAGCTATAAGGCCAAGCCGTCGGATCTCTTCCGTAGCAACTGCTTTGTCGTGGGTTGGTACGACCGCGTGAACCTGAAGCATGTGGCGGAACACCTTGGCCCTGACTCGTTGCTATGGACAACGAAGTTCCCGCTCGGAACCTCTTCGTGGCCTGACGTTCAGAAGCAGGTTGAATCGTCATTCGCCGAGATTTCGGAGTCGGACAGGGCCAGGGTGCTGTGGTCCAATGCCGCTCAGTTATACAAAATAAACTGACTTGGGGTGACGAGATGGAAGACAACGTAGAGATCGTGCGAGTAAAAGTTCAGCCCCTGACGCGGGAAGGAATGAAGCCTTACGGGGACGTGCTGGATCGTGACCATCCGATATTTCCACAGGTCGATGCCGGACATGGCGCGGTGGCAATGGAAATCAACACGCTGGAGCACAACAGCAGTGTCAGGCAGACACTGGATCAGATGGCGATCCACGGCACTTACACGCAGAGTTTCATCGTGCTCAAGGGCTCGATGATCATGGTGTATGCGCCAGCCCCCTCCGATTTGACTGGCGATGTCGAGAAGATGGAATTCGATTACAGCCGCGTTGGCGCCTTTGTGTTGACAGAGGGCGATGTTGCACACATCGACCGAGGCGTGTGGCATGGCGCTTATGTCTTGAGCGGTGGCTGCACGTTCGTGAATGTGACACGCAAGGACCCCGGCGAGGGGACGACCAATGTGGTGGAGGTCGATGACGAGAAGCTCGCGTACCGCAGAGAATATATCGAGCTGGTGAATCTTCGTCGACGCGACAAGAAGCAGCTCGTCCTTGAACTGTGACTCCGGTTAGTGACGGAGGAAGGGCCGCCTGGTCGCGTCACAGGATTACCACTCGAGACTTGCGGCCCTTGGTTTGCGGAGCTTTTCTCTTGTGCTCCTTTCCGTACGGCTACGACGATGGTTGCGACTGCCTGTCGGCGTCGCAAACTATTTGACAACTTTGGAGACGATATGGCCCATGCGCGAGATGCACAGCAGCTTGGCCGTGGTTTTTATTGGCAGGAGATTCAGGCGGGAGATCGCTTTCGCACTTATCGGCGAACGGTGACCGAGAGCGACCTCGTGAACTTCATCTCGGCAACGGGCATGCTTGAGGCGATCTTCATCGATGCCCAGTACGAGCACGGCGCGATGCGTGGAAGACCCGTGCCTGCCGCATTGACTAGCGGATTGATCGAAGGCCTGCTGTTTCAGACGATGGTGCAGGGAACCGGCCTTGCGTTGCTCGAGTTTTCGCTGAAGACGCATGGGCCGGTGGAGGTCAACGATACGATTTTCGGCGTCGTGGAAGTTGAAGAGGTGAACCCCACGTCAAAGAACAATCGGGCTGTTGTGACGAGCCGCGTCGAAGTGTTCAACCAGCGCGACGAATTGGTTCTGAGCTACAGCGTGAAGCGCTTGCAGGCGGGTCAGCCGCAATGACAGTACGAACGCATGGCGATTCGATGGCTTTGACATTCATGCACACGGGCGTTGCAAGATGATCGATCGATTTTCTCTCACCCACATTCCCGCCGAGGATGAAGCGCTGCGCGCGCCAGTGCGAAGCTTCCTACATGACACACTCGGAGCGCTTGCGCCTGCGACGCGCGCGCGGTCGTGGCTGGGATTCGATGCCGGTTTCAGCCGGGCAATGGCGGAGCAGGGCTGGATTGGGTTGACCTTGCCCAAAGCTTATGGCGGCGGTGGACGAAGTCCATTTGCACGTTTCGTGCTCGTCGAGGAATTGCTGGCAGTCGGTGCGCCAGTTTCGGCGCATTGGATAGCGGACCGCCAGAGTGGGCCTCTGATTGCGCGATACGGCACTCTCGAGCAGAAAGCGTTTTATTTGCCGAAAATCTGCGCTGCGCAAGCCTTTTTTTGCATTGGCATGAGCGAGCCCAATGCGGGCTCGGACCTTGCGAGCATTCGCACGCGCGCTGTGCAAACTGCGAATGGATGGCGCCTCACCGGGCGAAAGATCTGGACGACCAATGCAGACAAGTCGCATTACATGATCGCGTTGGCTCGCACTTCGGGCATTCCGGAGGATCGGCAGCGCGGCCTGTCGCAAGTCATCGTGGACCTTTCGTTACCGGGAGTCAGTATCGCTCCTATCGAGGACATTGCGGGAGACCGGCACTTTTCCGAAGTCACGTTCGATGACGTCGATCTGGGTCACGAGGCGCTGATTGGCATGGAAGGCGCCGGCTGGGAGCAGGTCGCCGCCGAGCTGGCATTCGAGCGAAGCGGTCCGGAGCGAATCTATTCGAGCGTCGTCTTGCTCGAGGAATGGCTGCTTGCATTACAGGCCGCAAAGCGTGCGGGCCAAGACGTCTCACGGAGTGAGCGTAGTGCGCTCGGTGCGCTGATCGCGGAACTTGCCACATTGCGTGAGCTGTCGCTGTCGATCACCGGTCGGCTCGCGAAAGGCGAGAGTCCGGCAACCGAAGCCGCTCTTGTGAAGGACCTCGGCACGAGCTTTGAACAATCGGTACCGACAGTCATTGGCGATCTGCTCGGCACGCGCCCGCTGCGGGGTATCGCTGACTGCAGCCTCGCCGACACGCTAGCTTACGTGACGAAGATCGCCCCTTCGTATTCGCTGCGCGGGGGCACCCGTGAAATTCTACGCGGCATGATTGCGCGCGGCCTTGGACTGCGCTGAAAGGAGAGACGGATGGATGACATGCTGACCGCCTCTATTGAGCCGGTACTCGAAGAGCGGTGCACGCCGGCATTGGTGCGCGAAATGCTAGGCGCTGGCGCGGATAACGCTCGACGCGACTTATGGCGGGCGTTGGACGAGCTGGGCTTTCTCGATGCGCTGGTGCCGGAGTCGGCCGGTGGATCGGGCCTCTCACTCGATGAGTGTGCAGGCGTGCTATTTGCGTTCGGCTGTCATGCGATGCCAGTGCCCGCTGCGCACACGATGATCGCTCGCCGGCTGCTCGCCGATGCTTCGATGGCGCGCCCCCGCGGTCCGATTGCATTTGCCGTACTAGATGGTTCAGCCTCTAATGCCGCATTTGTCCCGTTTGGTCTCGCTTGCGAATCGGTTCTTGTCGAGATGAGCGACGGACTTAGGCTTATCGACATCGGTGACGCGACGGTCCATCCGCGCACTGAGTGGGGCGGACTTGACGCGACAGTTGTATTCCCTGCGGGAGTCGGGAAACATTTGGGCGCTGCATGCGCGGGCAAGGAGCCGAACACGGGCGTCCTGCTCGAACTCGGTGCGCTGGTCACTGCAGCGTTCATGGTCGGCGCCATGACCCGCGTACTCGAGATGATGATTGGTTACGTGAACGATCGTCAGCAGTTCGGGCGGTCGATCGGAAAATTTCAGGTGGTTCAGCATAACCTGAGCGTGATGGCCGAGCACGTAGCGGCCGCGCAGATCGCCGTGCAGAGCGGCTGTGCATCGGAGACTTTCTTACGTCGTGCGATTGCGAAAGCGCGAGCGAGTCGCGCCGCGCCGCTTGTCGCGAATACCGCCCACGCGCTGACAGGTGCAATGGGAATTACGGCTGAATACGATCTGCAGCTCTATACGCGCGCTCTGCATTCTCAGCGCTTGCAGTTTGGGTCCGAGTCTTACTGGGACGAGATAGTCGGCACGTACGCGCTAGAGCATTGGTCATCGGCCGTGCCGAGTATCGTCGACCTGACGAGCTCAACGGCGAACGGGGCCACCTGAGCGGAGTTCGCGTCAGCTGGCGAGGATAGCAACCACCATCACATATATCCATGGCAAAAGTCATCGTTTCAGTCAAGAGAGTGGTCGACTACAACGTGAAAGTTCGAGTGAAGTCGGACGGCACGGGTGTCGACGTTGCGAATGTAAAGATGTCCATGAATCCTTTTGACGAGATCGCGGTGGAAGAAGCGGTGCGTCTGAAGGAAGCGGGCTTGGTGACGGAGGTAATCGCAGTGTCGGCAGGCGTTGCGCAAGCGCAAGAGACGCTGCGTATGGCGCTTGCGATCGGCGCGGACCGCGCGATCCTGATCGAGTCGGGCGAAGAGCTGCAGCCGCTGGCGGTGGCCAAGCTGCTGAAGGCGCTGGTCGACAAGGAACAGCCGCAGCTGATCATCCTCGGCAAGCAGGCCATCGACGACGATTCGAACCAGACCGGCCAGATGCTTGCCGCGCTCGCGAATCTGCCGCAGGCGACGTTCGCGTCGAAGCTTGTGATTGCCGATAGCAAGGCGACCGTGTCGCGCGAAGTGGACGGCGGTGCCGAGACGCTCACGGTGACGCTGCCGGCCGTGGTGACCACCGACCTGCGCTTGAACGAGCCGCGTTATGTGACGCTGCCCAATATGATGAAGGCGAAGAAGAAGCCGTTGGAAACGGTGAAGCCTGAGGACCTTGGCGTGGAGGTCACGCCGCGGCTGAAGACGCTGAAGATCACGGAGCCGCGCAAGCGCTCCGCCGGCGTGATGGTGCAGGACGTAAAAGCACTCGTCGAGAAACTGAACACCGAAGCCAAAGTGCTGTAAGGAGACAACGGACATGACAATTCTGGTAATTGCCGAACACGACAACACGTCGATCAAGGACGCGACGCGCAACACGGTGGCGGCAGCAGCGCTTATCGTGAGTTTTGTGACGCAGGATATTCACGTGCTGGTGGCAGGTCACCACGCTGAGAGCGCGGCGCAAGCCGCGGCGAAAATTGCAGGCGTCGTGAAGGTCCTACTCGCGGACGCACCACAGCTCGAGGCCGGTCTTGCGGAAAACGTCGAGGCGACAGTGCTGAACATGTCGAAGAACTATTCGCACATTCTCGTGCCTGCTACTGCCTACGGCAAAAACATCGCGCCGCGCATCGCGGCGAAGCTCGACGTGGCGCAGATCAGTGACATCACCGCGGTGGTTTCCGCGGACACGTTCGAGCGCCCGATCTACGCAGGCAATGCGATCGCGACGGTGCAGTCGAGCGATGCGATCAGAGTGATGACGGTCCGGGCGACGGCCTTCGATGCGGTGTTGGCAGAGGGCGACAGTGCAGCGATCGAGAAGATCGAAGTGGCGGCCGACCGTGGCGTCTCGCAGTTCGTGAGCCGGGAAGTAACGAAGCTTGATCGTCCCGAGCTCAGGGGCGCGCAAACGATCGTGTCGGGCGGTCGGGGCCTCGGCAGCGGCGAGAACTTCGCGCTCGTGCTCGAGCCCTTGGCGGACAAGCTCGGCGCGGCGCTCGGTGCCTCGCGCGCAGCGGTGGATGCGGGCTTTGTGCCGAACGACTATCAGGTGGGCCAGACGGGCAAGATCGTGGCACCGCAGCTGTATGTGGCAGTCGGGATCTCGGGGGCGATTCAGCACCTCGCGGGGATGAAGGACTCGAAGGTAATCGTCGCGATCAATAAGGATCCTGAAGCACCGATTTTCAGCGTGGCCGACTATGGACTTGTCGGGGATCTGTTCACGTTGGTACCGGAGCTCGTCGCCGAGCTTTGATGTCGGTGTCCGCTAAACCGGGTCAACACCACTTGTTCGGATACGTCAAAGCGTTTTATAACGACAATCGTCGTCGTTCGTCGCTCGAGTTTGCTTCACCGGTTCGGTACGGCAAGACCGGATCAAAGCCCAGCGAACGTAGGATGTAAAATCGGGTGGACTTGAGTTACCCGGTGTGCTGATCTGATCCGACTCGGAGTAAATAGTGACTTCTTTCAATCCAGTGATCGCTCTCGAACGGGGGTTGGCGGTCCTGACAGTTGTGAACAGACTGCAACGAGCCAAGGTTGCAGAGGTTCGCGCTCAAACGGGCCTGGACAAAGCAACGGTCATACGGATGCTCGAAACGCTGATTCACGCTGGCTACGTTGTCAAGGACTCGAAGGAGTCGGTCTACTTTCCCAGCGCTCGAACCATGCAGTTGAGCTGCGGCTTCAATCTTCCCCAACGAATAGCCGAGTCCGCGGGTCCCGTCCACTCTCAGTTCCATCGTGCCGTCGGCTGGCCTTCGGTCCTGACAATTCATGATGGCGACTCAATGATCACGATCCATTCCAGTAACGAGGATGGTGTCCTGCAGCTCAATCGTCCCAGCGGGTTCCGTGCGCCGATGCTAATGACGTGTCTTGGCCGGGCATATCTGGCGTATTGCAACGATGCCGAACAGGATCGAATCATCGCGTCGCTTGCGGAAATACCTGGCACGGACACTGAACTCGCTCGTGAGCCGTCCAAGCTGAAGGCTCTCCTGGCAAAGATCCGCGCTCAAGGATACGCGGTCAACGATCGAGGATATGGAGAGCGCATGCAGCACAACCTGTGGGCTCTGGGCGTTCCTGTTAAAGACAGCAACAACGTCTATGCGTCTCTTGGTCTGATCATCCCGGGCGACCTTTTTACCCGTAAGGCCGGGATTCACAAGTATCTGCTCACGATGCAAAAGGTTGCCGAGAAACTGGCTGCGATATTTTCAGAGCAGGGGTTCAATATGGCGGCTGCCGAGTTGTATAAGACAACAAGCAGAAGAGGCGGCGCGCGCAAACTGCCCGATGCACAATCGTTTCCCGGCATGATCGGCCCGCTGTAAACAGTTCGTTTCCAGGGCCGCTCGTGTCACCACATCGCGTTGGCGGCAATCCTTTGGGCGGTCCCGCCAGTCCGCCGCAACACCGCGCATGTATCCGCTCTTACTGAGGGGCTCTGCTCAACGCTTTCCAAACTGCCTTTGTAGCGACTCTTAAGGCATCCCAATCGGTCTCATTGTCGCCGCGCCGGCGGATGAAGACGACAAGGCCATGCAGGTGCGAGACGATGAGCTCTGCGCGCAACGTACATTCACCGGATGGAAGCGACGGGTTGAGCTTTGCAATAAGGCCCGAAAACATGTCGATGAGTTCGCTTTGGTTCTTGGCCATCAACTCGTTCACGAAAGGCTCATGCTCGGCCAGGCTCCAGCAATGAAGCGCGAAGGCACCCGCGTATCGCTCGGGGCCTGTTAGCAGATCGAATACCTGATCGACGAGGCGCTCGAGGCGCTCGTCAGGCGATCGAGCATTGTCTTTTGCCAACTCCCGGTACTCAGCGATGTAGCGGCGAGCCAGTTCCTGGATGGCGCTTCTCAATAGCTCCTCACGCGTGCCGAAGTAATGCTGAAGCGTTCTCAGTCGAATCCCTGCGTCGTTCGCAATGCGGCGTTGCGTGAAGCCGACGTAGCCTTCTGTGGCAAATACGCTGATCGCCACCTCCAGAATTTCGGGGACGCGAGTGGTGCGATTGCCGCGACGTTTGGGCTCAGGAGCGGGATGAGCCCCTCGGATTTCGTCAGATGTTAATTTCAGATCTTTCATCGCAGCTCATTGATGCGGGATCGCTTCTGGTGGATTTCGGCCTACGGCCGCACTGCCGAAAGTATAAGTCAGATGACTCACAAATAGTAGTCACCCAAACCCGCTATGTAACCAGATGCCTACATGAGATGCCGAATTAGCACACTTGACGGCGGGTTTCCCCCCGGCAATCTTTGATTGCGTATTAGTCGAGCAACCACTAATATTTAGTCAAGCGACACATTGACGTATGTGTCGTAGGTACAGGGCTCGGTCGACGACGAGGACAGGCCAGCGAGCGATCCCGAGAATGGGCATCAGGAGGCAGAAATGAGTGCGGGCGGACAGTCGTTGCGTTGGCTCATCGACAAATGGTTTGTTCTCGCGGCGGGAAGCGCCTATCGGCTTACGCGATCCCCGTGCGCAGAGTCGTCTTCATGCCGCTATGTCTGCTTCGAGGCAACGCGGACGGGCGGCGCGTTAAAAATCTTCTTTTTCCGCCACGAAGATGGCTCGTGGAGCGTCTTTCCTCCCGCGCCCAAGAGACCGACGCTCACTTTGGATTAAGCGGGCTTTAAAGGACAACAGCAGGCATTGTGGCCTGGCGACCGGAATCGATGCCACGCCACCGCGGGGCGCAGCTTGAGAGCTCGACGCGATTTGCCGAGGCTGCCCACATTTAGGAGGAGGTGCCCGATGGACATTCTGAAAATAGCCATTGCGTCGGGGATGCAGGTCACGCTTGATGGCCGTATTGGCACGCAGGAATACCGGAGCGTGTACGGCTCGTTGCAGGCGTTGCGTCGCTTTGCTGAGGCGGTACTGATCACGGCCCCAATCGTTGCCACGCGCCCGGAACTGACCGAAGCGGAGGGCAGAACCGGTTCGTCGAACAGCCCAGGATGTGAGGCCCAACGATGATTGCCGGCGTCATTAGCTATCGCATCCCGTGCAGCAGGTCTCCCGTGCTTCAGCACATATCGCTCGGATTGGTGCTCATGCCTATCGGTGGGTTGACGATCGTGGTAGCCATGCTGCGCCGCGAGTTGCATGAGAACAGCGTATAGACGTGCGTCGGAACAACAAGGCCGCAAAGGCGCAGTCGCCAGCGTTCTTTATCGGCATCGGGACGGCAATCGGCGCGCCACCTCATCGAGAGCGCGGTGCGCGTACAAGTTCGGGTATGGAGGAGAAAAGGAAGTGAAGACGGATTCAATCGAAACTGCAATTGCCGCAATCGCGGCGGGCCGGATGGTCGTTGTCGTGGATGACGAAAACCGTGAGAACGAAGGCGATCTGATTATGGCCGCGCAGGCTGCCACAGAGGCGGACCTTGCCTTCATGGTGCGTTACACGAGCGGAGTGCTTTGCGTGTCGCTGCCGGGAGAACGTTTGGACGCGCTTTCGCTTCCGTTGATGGTGGCGAGCAATAGCGATTCAATGAGTACCGCATTCACGGTGAGCACGGACTACCGCATTGGCACAACGACCGGAATTTCAGCGGCCGACCGGGCCATCACTGTCAGGGCGCTCGTCGACGAAAAGGCCATCGCCGGCGATTTTAGTCGGCCGGGGCACATTTTTCCGTTGCGGGCAGCTCGGGGAGGCGTATTGCGACGTGCGGGACATACAGAAGCGGGGGTTGACCTCACGCGACTCGCGGGGATAGCACCGGGCGGCTTGCTGGCCGAGATCGTCAACGACGATGGAACCATGGCGCGGTTGCCGCAATTGATGGAGTTCGCGCACATGCACTCGCTGCCCATTATCACGATCAAGGATCTCATTGCGTATCGTCGCAGACGGGAGCGCATCGTCGAGCGCATGTCGACGGCGCGTTTGCCCACCCGATATGGCGTGTTTACGGTATACGGGTACAGAGAAACCATTTCGGGGGAAGAACATGCAGCACTTGTCATGGGCGACTTGGCGGGCCGCGAGGCTCCTCTCGTGCGTGTTCATTCGGAATGTCTGACCGGAGAAGTCTTCGGGTCGATCCGATGCGATTGTCGGGCACAACTTGACCTGGCGACGGAGCAAATCGCAGCGGAGGGCCGCGGTGTCGTCGTCTACCTCAAGGGACACGAAGGGCGCGGCATCGGGTTGACCGAGAAACTGCGAGCCTATGCCTTGCAAGACGAGGGCCTCGATACCGTTCAGGCGAATCTGAAACTTGGTCTGCAAGTAGATACGCGGGACTACGCCGTCGGTGCTCAGATCCTTCTAGATCTGGGGGTGACAAAGATGAAGCTGATGACGAACAACCCGCTCAAGTATCAAGGCATTTCCGAGTTCGGATTGAGTATCGAAGAGCGTGTACCCCTCGTCACTGCGCCGAACAGTGAAAACGCTTTCTACCTAACGAGTGGACCTTTCCGCTATTCGGGACGCTATCGATAGGCAACGCTGCAGCAAATACGATGTTCAAGTTCGCGGCGACAATATTTGGTTCTGATGGTAGGGTGGTTTCGGAGCAAACGTTCACCGTCTTTAGCGGTAACTCGCGTGCAGTTTCACGCCCCACGTTTGGCCTTCTCATCAATTTTCCAATTGACCGCGAAGGGGTCTGGACCGTTTCGATTCAATCCGGCGGTTTCGAGTTCGAACGCTTGCCAATTGAGATCCGGCTCGCGAAAACTTGAAGAAACGAAATCGCCTTGGGTTCCATTGAATATCCCGTAAGCGGACTAAGTATGCCGAACGGCTGCTTCCGCCGACCACGATAGTCAATTTGACCGACTGAATGGCCGTTGTATCTCGGACGCAGCCATCGGAGGCGCGCTGGGTCGAACGGCGGCTCGGGGTCGTGTGCCGCCGACCGCGACCGTGTGAGATTCGTGAAGCCCATGCCGTTTGCATGAGACATCGATCGGCCAATTGCCGACGTCCGTGTTCACGACCGAGGGGACGGTCAATCGACTGTTTGACTTCCGACATCGGGCATTCGCCCCACGTCGGCGGACAGGAGTTCGTCGGTTCGCCGCCGTTCATTACTGCAATCGCAAAGGACGGGAACGGGACGCTGATTGGCGCGCAAGGCGTTCGCCGCGGCACTTCGGAAGCGTGCCTCTGTGGGACCACATCAGCGCCAAAGTTACTCGCCGACGGAGTGCCGGTCGGCAACGTTGCGGCAGCGGCGGCGACCTAGGAGACTACTCCGCTTCCTCCTCGTATGCGTCGAGGACGGTATCGGATACGCTTTGCCCTCACCAGCCTAGGAGGTCGGCAGTTCCGCGAGGAAGGCTCCGTCCTATTCACCAAGTTGCGCCATGCCGCATCTAACCTTGTCGGTCCACGCGATGTGAACTCACGTCAACGAGTTGCATCTGTTTTGGGGTGTCGTCCAGTTCACCGATGCCCAGGAACTCCTGCGCAACTACTCTGAACTTAACTTCGGTAATGCTTTTTTCATCGATTGGAGCACGGCACCTTCGCGGACTTTGAGCCGTACACTTTCTGGGGGGAGATTTCCAGATCTTGCCGTGCATGATGTGCCCACATACTGGACATGTGATCTCCCAACCGCAGAATACGTTCGTCAGGCGGTACCGGCTGAACCTGATCAGATCTGCTACCAGCATCGCTTGCTTGTCGAGATCGTACGCATCCCACGGCTCAGAGATGATTCCGCCCTTTACGAGATCGAGGAGTCGATAAGTCCGGGTTTGTCGTGACTGACCGGTAAGGTGATCTTTGAAGGATTTCGTGGAGTATTCGATGCGATAGTCATTATTCGGAGAATCCAGGACGATTTTCAGGTCTCTGTTCTCCAACAAGCATCGAACAGTAGGTACGTCAGGAGGGTCAGCCAGCATGATGATGAGAACTCCGATCGAAGGGTATGTTGATTAATGCGCGAGATCGACGATACGAAGGAAGTCAGTTTCCGTCAGGATTCGAATCGGATGCCCTTTTGCTATTAGTTCTTCTGCTTTTCTCTGTTTGATACTTTTCTCGTGTCCGGCTAGTTGCCGAATATCAAGGTCACCAACGACGAGAAGTGTTGTTGTCCTTCTTACGCTCGTAGCAACTTGGCACCCAGCCTTGGCGGCAAGCACTGCGGCCTCGCACCGCGCCAATGCTAGCGTACCTGTGAATACAATTTCTTCCCCAACAAGCGCACCGTCGGGATTACCCTCAATCGCAATTTGATTTGAGAAGGTGGAACCGATTGGTTTTCGGGAATTGAAATTGATTGGTTTCTGAACAAGAGTCATCCAGGCGTCAAGTCCAATGCCTGTTGTGTTAATTGCTTGGAGAAGAACTTCCCCTGCGGCTCGCGCGTCCTCGACGGCATCGTGGGCCGTGAAGCGTATCCCCAAGGCACCGCACACATTAGTTAGCCCATACCCCGAGCGCGACCATTGCGACCATGCGCGGCGGACAACGCGAGCCGAATCAAGCCATCGGCAGGAAACACCAGTGAGGTTGTGCTTTGCGATGGCCTGGAACAGCGCAGTTCGGTCAAATGAAGTATGACTAACCACGACCTGATCTCGCAGGCGATCCACCATCGCAGCGTAGATTTGTTGGAATGTGGGCGCGTCTTTGACCGTAGTTGCGTCGATCCCGTGAATATCGACATTAACCCAGTCGAAGTCGTCCTGCGGATTGATTAACGATCCCCACCTGTCAACGACTCTCCCATCCTCAAACGTAACCGCCCCTACCTGACAAATGCTGGCAAGACTGGCGTTTGCGGTTTCAAAGTCTATGGCGACGAATTTCTCGGCCATGATGTTGTTCCCTTCGTCTCTATTTTTTTTTCGTCGCCAGCGCTCACAGCGCCGTCGAGCATCTGACACCCCGTACACTTTTTCGATTGACTACAATCCGCGGCACTCCGTAGAACCGGATTTAACATTCGACACTAACGTTCGCCCTACTGCGAAGTGCTAAGTTACCGCTTATGCAAATTAGCCCGCGAGCGCGTAGACGATGGCAACACGCTTCATTTTTCCGCCTCTGCCATCATGCAGAATACTTCCCCAAAGGCAGAATGCATTGCGCGGTCGCCAAGCTGCCTCCTAAGCCGCAAACGTGGGTCAACGTGCAGAAGCGCCACCGCATCGCATTACTGCAGTCACGTCGCGCTAACTACATACTCAAGCTGGCCAATGCTCCGTTCGAGACCGCACATTTCGAACATCTTCGTAATCTGGGGGCAAAGCTAGGATGACGCGCTTGCCGTACCAGCCGCGACTGCAGCGCGGTGCAGATAGTTGAGGCAATATCGGCCATAAGCGTTTTACTGGATGATGGTTTCCTGAATTATCAGGAACTGCATTTGCTCTGTACGCGCGCGCGAAACAGCGCGCGACGGAAAAGCGAGCTATCGAGTGCTCAGAGTCGCCCTCATTCGTTGCCGAGTTGGGGCAGCACACGGCCAATTGCTGTCGATGACCGGACTCGGATCGCAGACATTCGAACGTCGGCTCTGAACAGACGATGAACACTCGTGCGTCCACCAGTCACTGGCAGGTCACTTACGCGATTGCCCCGTCTGCGGCACAGGCCACATAGAATCGGCGCGAGGCTTGATATCCTGCCTTCGCGTCACGATTGGGAAGTAATCAAAAGAATCAAACTATCTCAACGGAACAATCGGGGGTTGCAATGTCTTTTCTAAAGAACATGATGACAGGCGGCGAGGGTCACTCGGTCGCCCAAAACGCCCATTTGGCGGAACTTGTCCTGAAGACCTTGGGCAGCGCTGACAAGCGCCAGCAAGTGCTTCAGTCCCTGCAGAAGGTGATGCGCCGAGGTATGTCGTTCCAGAGAATGGACGATGATCAACTGGCGGACGAGTTTGATGCGCTCGACAGGGTGGCGCAACTCAACATGCTCTCCATCGCGATTAAGGAGATAGGCATTTTCTGGAAAGACGAACCGTGGATGCCCATCCGCAATCCCATGTTCCACTCGATGGACGCGCGGGATGTGGAGGTTAATGCGGGGCACTTCAAGCGCAAGCATGGGCTCACCGTGACCATCCTGGCAGAGCCGATGAGCCTGGGGCAATGGGTTAAGGAGGGTCGGCTCGTGCGCAAAATCGTCGACCGCTGACCGGAATACCAGCGCCGATGCTGCCGCCTAGGCTTGAGGATCAGGATACGAACATGAGGGTAACTATGAAACGAACGGGGCATGCTACCTTGTCCGTGCTTCTTGCGCTAATACTTGGTGCCCAGTTCTCTCAGGCCATCGCCGGTTTGCTCGGACCATCAAACTATTTTGAATGTATCTTGGACAAGATGCCCGGTGCTCAGAACGATCCCATCGCAGCCTCAGTCGCGCAGGCGTGCTGGCGCGAATTTCCCAACGCCCCTCCTATAGCCCCAAAAGACAAGGTTGGGGGGCTCTTCTCCGTTCCCCATGCTCCGGACTGCCTAATGCGCTATGCCAAAGATGTGCGTAGCAACTTTGGAGCACAGCAAATCGCAATAGCATGCAACGAACTTTATTGGCCTTGATAGCGATGGCTTGTCGCTTCGAAAAAGGTCGGTGAACGATGACGTGTTTTTATACAGAAGGGTATCTAGCTATTCAGCCGTAAGGCGGAAGCCGCCGACTAAGTAGCCATTCACCGACGAGGAGAAACGGGATGGGACTGTTCAGAGACTTGGCGCACGTTGCGGGCAACATGATGAAGGTGAACTCGCTCTGGCACGACGTTCGGATGATCTTGATCCGCGAGGTGGGTGTCGATGTGGAGAAGCTGCCTTATGCGCGCAAGATGCAGCTCTACAACCGCGTGAAGGACGAATATCTGAACGGCAATTCGTCGGCCGAATCAATCGCGATGTTGGTTAAGCTCTCCGTCTTTTGAGCGCAGCCGAAAAGCGTTCCATAAGCGACCACAGGCCAGCCAACGGCTTAAATGCCACGGAACCGGCCGCTACAGCAAAAGCGCGTCGGCCGTCCGTAAAGGGTCCAGAGTGTGTGAAAACGCATTGATCGCCTAAACTGAATCAACGCACTGAGCCTGGGTGACTCATGAAGCGATTCGTTGAAGGCGATGACCGCAAGCAGGTCGCACTACTTCCCGAATGTATCGATGACTACATCGGACAGGACAACCCGGTCAGGGTCATAGACGCCTTCGTCGACGAGTTGGACCTTGCGGATCTTGGTTTCAACGGTACCACGCCAGCGATCACGGGCCGCCCGTCCTATCACCCAGGCGTGATGCTCAAGATCTATATCTACGGCTACCTGAACCGGATTCCTTCGAGCCGGCGTCTCGAGCGTGAATGTCAGCGCAACGTCGAGCTGATGTGGCTAACGGGACGTCTCGCTCCGGACTTCAAGACGATCGCCGACTTTCGCCGTGACAGCGGCGCAGCCATTCGCAACGTATGCCGGCGTTTCGTCGAACTGTGTCGCGGGCTGAAGCTGCTATCCAGTGACATGGTGGCCATCGACGGTAGCAAGTTCAAGGCGTCAAACAGCCGCGACAGGAACTACACGGCGAGCAAGATCGACAAGCGTCAGCAGCAGATCGAGGAAAGCGTGCAGCGCTATCTTGACCTGATTGAGACCGCAGACCGGACCAGTCCAACAGGTTTCGATGTGAAGACCGTTCGCCTGTACGAGAAGATCGCCCGCTTGCGCCAGCAGATGCGTGAGCTCGCACAGATCAGGAAGCAGTTAGAAAAACAACCGGACAAACAGCTGTCGATGACGGATCCCGACGCACGCTCCATGGCAACAAGCGGAAGAGGCTCCGGCATAGTGGGCTACAACGTTCAGGCCGCCGTAGACACGAAGCATCACCTGATCGTTGAGCACGAGGTAACTAACGTTGGAAACGATCACGGCCAACTCAGCAGAATGGCGCTGGCTGCGAAGGACGCGATGGGCAAGCCGAAGCTGAAGGTTGTTGCTGATCGGGGTTACTTCAGCGGCCCGGAGATACGGGCATGCGATCTGAACGACATCAGCGCGTACGTTCCCAAGCCGCTCACCTCCGCATCGCGGAAGAAAGGTCTGTTCACCAAGGCCGACTTTGTCTACGTGGCAAAAAGCGATGTGTATCGATGCCCTGCTGGCGAGCGAGCCATCCTTCGATTCACGACCGTCGAGCATGACATGAACCTGCGGGTTTACTGGCCCAGCGCCTGCCCGCGTTGCCATCTCAAGGAACGATGTTCACCCAGCGACTATCGTCGCATCCGACGATGGGAGCACGAGAACACACTGGAAGCGATGCAGCGCCGTCTCGACCGGAAGCCCGATGCAATGACCATCCGCCGAAGTACTGTCGAGCATGTCTTCGGTACGCTCAAGCACTGGATGGGTCCTGCACACTTCCTGACCAGGACGCTCGGGCGAGTGAGTACAGAGATGAGCCTTCAGGTGTTGGCCTACAACCTGAAGCGGGTCATGAACATACTTGGCGTTGCAGGTACGATGAAGGCCATGAAGATGGTTAGAAGCTAAAGCCCTGAGGGGCTTTGTTGTGCTCGCGATGTTCGGTTAGTGCAAACCCGCCTTATCAAACTCGATCGACCTGACCGGCAATCGCCCGCTTAGCAGCAAAAATGGAGTTTCCACACACTCTGGGTCGACATGCGTCCGAGGCCTTGGGCAGTACGCGACCAGGAAGCGTCGCTTGCTCGACAGGGACACATAGCTGAAACTCAATGCGTTTCGGC
The DNA here is from genome assembly GCF_013177735.1 of Paraburkholderia elongata. Lineage (GTDB taxonomy): Bacteria > Pseudomonadota > Gammaproteobacteria > Burkholderiales > Burkholderiaceae > Paraburkholderia > Paraburkholderia elongata. The sequence goes on from NZ_WOEZ01000044.1 coordinate 52,082, forward strand.
CATTCGCCCCGTTTGGTGTCGGTTAACGGCCTGTGTGGATACCTTCCGACAAAAGAGGTCCGTGATGACAAAGTCCGAACCGGCGCGCGCCGCCGCGACGACGATCCTTGGAAGCTTCGAAACGCTCATACGGGCATCACAAGCATGATCGCGCGTCACGGCGGGCATGAGCGCATGACGGAACTCGAATACTGCCGTCCCGCCGACCCGGCTGTTGTCGGGATGCTGTTGCTGATTGCGGTCGACTTGCTGGCTGGTGCGCGCGGGTTCCGAACTGCACGCTTTTCGGACCTAACCGAATACGAAGTGAATGCGGTTGCCGAAGAAGCAAAACGGGTGTGGGAGGCTGGCCAAGCGGAGGGGATGGCTAGGCCCGAACTCGGGCGCTGGTGCGGAGATCGAGTTCGAGCGGCTCGTCAAAACGTTGCCGCCAATGGGCGCTCTATTGGTCGTCGCCAGCCGGATTGCAGCGCGTGCAGAGCTTCGTGAACGACTGGCCCGGCTTGCCGTGTTTCGTCGAATGCTCGCTCGCGTAGGCCGCGAGCGGCGCAATCTCAGGTGAGCAGACCTTCAGGTAGTTATGCTCGGTATGACCGCCTTCGGTGGCGGTGCCCTTCAGCTTGGTAACGTAATCGCACGACGCCCGATGCAGGACCAGGTACGACGAAGAATTTTCACTGCTGTAACGGTTAAGAACGAAGCCGCCCGGATTAGCTGCAAGCCATGCGCGGTAATTGAGGTCGCTCTTGGGGACAAAGGTCTGCTCTGCTTTCATTGCGCACCTGTAGGTCATGAGTGCAATTATATCGAGCAGCGGGGCCGAAACCCGGGAAGGCCTTGCTAGGCGGCCTTGGCTGCTGGGGCGATTAGCTGCTGTCAAAAGGGCTGCCCATGCCCACTCTGTTACTTCCGTGATATTCGCGGTTCCGGTACGCTGCATCAATCCAGCAAGTGCGTGTGCGGTTCCCTCCGCCGCCCCGCAAAACGTCACTGCTTAACGATAATGATGCCACTGGCACGCCGAACTTCTGTGCGCCGGACATCATGAAATGTGCGCCTGAATGAGCGGAGTACTGCGGCAATGCCGTCCAGTGGTCGACATAGCAGAAGCAAAGCTTGCCACGTTGTCCAGCAGCATCCCCGCCACACCAAGCATCCGAAAACCCATTGGCGGGTAAGTCCGTCTGATGTCTCTTGCAATCAATTGCAGAATCCGAGGCGCAATTGCTTGGCTGCTTGTTCGGCAAACTTCAGCGTGGCGCACCGTTTCCTCATTAGGCATGCCCCGAGCCAATCCGATGCCATGCGTCTCGAAAAGGCTCCTGATCATAGCGGGGCGGGTCCAACCAGTATGAAACTTTGCCGTCTTTCTTGTTACATCCGGCATGCTTCTTTACCTCGGAGGGCAAAAGGACAAATGCATTGGGATCGGTAACGACGTTATTAACGATGATCCAGAAATCCCCTGCTATTTTGTCGAGCGTTGTTCCGAGCGGGACTGCGTTCCGTTTACTCAGGGCCTTAACCTGAACCCCGATAAACTTCGATCCGGAGGCGTTATACGCGATGATATCGACGCCGCGGGCGTTGCGCGCCGTTGGCATCACGTTCCAGCCAAGCAACGACAGCCGGTAGCAGCAGTAGTACAGCCCAACGTTTCCCGTGACCTGGGGGTCAAGTTTTATCTGTAGTTGCATTTGGCTCCCTCGTTGTCGAGCACGGCGGATAGCGTTCATGGTAGAAATCGCGTTCCGCCGAGCCGCGGGAATGATTGATGCGCCATTCTCGAACCGTAGCGAGGTCGTCGGCCATCGCACCGATCGCATCGGCGAGCTCGAGCGTCACGCGCCACCGTTCCGGGATCACATCGACCCCCATCATGGCTCCAAGCATATTCCCCGTGATCGCCCCCGTTGAGTCGCTGTCGCCACCGTGATTGACCGCCAACACAACGCCTGACTCGAAGTCAGGTGCCGACAGGGCGCAGTACAGGCTGATGGCGAGCGCCTCCTCAGCCACCCACCCTTCGCCGAGTTCCTGCAGAACATGGGTTTGGCCAGGGCGGTCGGCGGCGCGCTGCTCCGCGTTTTCGATGGCAGCGAGCGTTTCCTCGTACCGGTCATGCTTTCGAAGTTCGGTCTTAGCGCGGTCGATCGCATCGGGCAGCGGCAAGCCCACAAGCAACAACGCGATGACCACTGCGAAAGCCCCCGCGGTGAGCTGCCCCGTGGGGTGGCCGTGCGTGATCGCCGCGATATCCGTGGCGACGGCGAACGCCTGACCGATCCGGTCATCCTGGTCTTCTGCATCATTGATCCAGTTTGCGACGAACATGCCGACGGGCGCCACGCGCATCACGCCGCCGCAGCCTTTGCTGGCGTTGCACGCCCGATCGGCGTAACTGGTCAGTGCTCGAAGCGCAGCGAGGCAGGTGTTGCCGGGAGCGCGGCGGCTGAACAGCTCACGCTGCTCGAGAAGCCAGCCTGACTCGCCGGAAGGTTCAGCGATTTTCGGTTTGACGCCCTGAGTGCGAAGCCATCGCAAGTAGGCCTGTGCGGTGGCCTTCCCGAACATGGGGCCGTCACCATGCAGGGCAGCACGTACATGGGCGCGCAGCAGCCCTTCGGCCGTAAATAGCGTCATCTGTGTGTCGTCGGTGATGGCGCCAACCCGCCCGTGAGCCACCGCATAGTCGCAAATGCCACCGGGGCCGAAACTCCGCCGGATGTCAGCGAGGTTCATAAATTCGACTGGAGCGCCGAGCGCATCACCGACTGCGCCACCGAGCAGGCAACCACGAAACCGGCTGCGCTTGATCGCGTCCGAAGGTGTTCTGTGGAAGGAATCTTGCATGTCGAGGCTCCTGATCAGCGGGTGCCGTTAGGTCGTTTTTCCTGGCGAGACGAGCTTGTCTCGTTCTGATCTCCTGGTCGTCCGCCTTTGCCTTTCATCCGACTTTTTTCTGCAATTGATTGCAGAATGGCCGTTCCCGCCGCGCTCCGTGGGCGATCACGTCACCATGTCACCAGGAGGGCTCCTCAAGAGCCAGGCACACCATCGCTGATAGTCGCGGGCGTCTGGTTCGAGCGCGAGTCCGCTACCGTATTTACGCTTGCCGTGGGCAACCTTAGGACGTTATTCGCGCCATCCGACGCTGAAGGCGAAGCTGCCGGCTTACCCGACTTTCTAACGCGTCTTGATGCGGCACGCCAAAGTATTGCAAAAGCCTCCACTGCGGGATCCACCGGCGAGTGGTCTCCGTCCGAGGGGGCCGGTTTTTGCCCGGCTTCACTTCCTGCGCGATCTTCGGTTGTCATGGTTGCTCTCGTTTCGGTACACGGCCCTGCAATTTCCGTCTCAACTTTGACTGTCTCAACTTTGACAGTGGGTACGCCAATAGCGAAAGAGGTCCGTGCAGTCCGTGCAATCAATTGCCAAAGGCGAACGGCGATGTGCTTCGTGCAAATGTGGCACGGACATCGCATGGCGTTCGCGCTAAATCGCTTCGGAAATTAACGCGTGGCTGGCGCCTCCTCGTTCGCAATCGCGCGAAACGCTCGTACGTCCTGTGCAGACAAGTGTTGCTTTACGGGAGCCACAACCTTCGCCCCCGGAGCGTGATCATAAATGTAGTGATAGACAACCCCGTCGCCGCCTCGCGGGTTTAGCCAAACCTCGAATGAACCGTCCCGGCCATCCGCATAATTCACCTCGACGCCGACGGATGGTAGAGGAGGCGTTTCCATCAACGCTTTCCAACCCGTACGATGCGCGTCGATCCAGCGCGACAGAGCGAGAATCTGCTTCTGCTCCAGCGGGACAGGCCGCCCATTTCGATACCCGGTTGCCGATACGATCGGCGGCGTATCGATGTTCTCGGTACAACTCGCGATCCCCAGAATCATTGACACGGCGAGTGCAGCAAGCGAACCCGCTTGGACTACCCTCATACCCCGCCGCCAGCGGGATGATTCTTTTTTAGCCACTCGACCCACTGGTCGTAGTACGCGGAGTGCGGTGGCACCGCCACCCCCGATTCGTAAATGTCCTCGAAGTCTTCGGACGGATCGTCCGGTTCAGGGCGGTGCGGAAAGTCGTTGTCGAACTTGTCCGGGTCCAGTCCATACTTGTCGAATTTCTTGCTCACTTCAGAAGTTAGCCCCAACTCCCGTTCCACCAATGTCAACTGGTACCGCATATAGTCGTCATCGAATTCAGAACTAGCTTGCGCTCTCTCTAACCATACGCGGGCCTTCGCCAAATCCTTCTCGACGGGCACCCCGTTCCGTACATCTCGGCTAGGCACAGCGCCGCAACGGCGTTACCATTCAAGGCTGCGCTTTCAATCTCTCCGTGATAACCGAGCAAGTTACCAATCGACATGACGTCTCCATTCCGGGCTGCTGTTGTGTGATAGCAGGCAGCCGCCGCGATGTCCTGCGGTACCCCTCGCCCAAACCGGTACATCGTTCCGAGTTCCCCGATGGCCTCGGTGCGCACAACTAGCTGCCAGGGTGCGGGTGGTGCTGCTGCAGGCTGCCCAGGATGTGCTCCAACGGCTTTTGGGCCTCCCGCAGCGCCTGTAGTGCCCGCACGTGCTCATCTGATGGCCTGATCTGCTGGATCGTGCGGTGGGCCGCGTGGATGGCCTGCAACGCCTGCTGAACAGCCACGGTGATCGCCACCTTCTCGGGGTCGGACGCGGGGTCTGGCGTGGACGGTCGGTGGTACACGTGGCTGAATGTTCTGCCGGTCATGGTGCGCTCCCCTGCGCGCTGCTCTGCTACGCGCTCTAGGCGCTCATTTTACGCCCGTGCGCTGCTACACGATAGCTCAGTAGCCGATGACCAATATTCCCTTAAGTGGAAGCCTCATTCTGTTGCTCGCATAGAGCGTTTCAAAAAAAGTAACTACGCGATCGAAGTCGGGATTCTTGCTGCCGGCCGACTCGTAGATGTTTCGCACCGCGATTGCCAAGTAGTCGACCTCGTCCATCATGCATGCCTGAAACAAGTCCTTGAGAAATTGGTTGTTTATGACTGCTCGTCCTGCTTCCACCTCCACCACGAATCGACCGTCGATATGGTGCGCGTCAGCTTCAAAAGCCTTCGCAACCTTACCGTTGTTCCCATAGAGAACAGGGACTCGGATTTTTTCGGCGCGCCTCTTTCCTACTTCGACGGCAAATCCAAGCTCCGCAAGCGAGGGCCCTACCTGTGCAAGTACTGCATTACTTGACAGCGTATGCATCGCCGACGATATCAAGGAATACTTGGCCTCAAATGCCTGCACGACCGCGATGGCTAACGCCGCCGGCTTGTCGGCCCGAGGAAAATACGCCCAATTCAACACATGAAGCCTCAACCAATCCAGGTTTGTTGCGCTCGCAGCTCATTGCCGTCCCCACGTGCTTCCATCCTTCTATGCAGAGCATCGCCAACGGTGAGCCAGAGCGAGAATTGCCAGAATTATCCGCGAGATGAGCGGCCCGCGGTAGCCAAGCAGTAACCTAACGCGCGCCCGTCTCATACCTCTTGCAATCAATTGCAGAATCCGCGACGCAATTGCTTGGCTGCTTGTTCGGCAAACATCGGGGTGGCGTACCGCTTCGTCCTCAGGCTTGCCCCGAGCCAATGCGGTGCCATGCGTCTCGAAACGCCTCCTGATCGTAGCGGGGCGGGTCCAGCCAGTACGAAACCTGTCCGTCTTTCTCGTTGCAACCAGCACGCTGCTTTACTTCCGATGGCAAAAGGACAAATGCGCTTGGCTCCGTGACGACGTTATTAACGATGACCCAGAAATCCCCTGCTATTTTGTTGAGCGATGATCCGAGCGGAACGGCGCTTCGCTTACTCAGGGCCTTAAGCTGAACCCTGATGAACGTCGATCCGGAAGCGTTGTACGCAATGATGTCAACGCCACGTGCGTTGCGCGTTGTTGGCATCACGTTCCAGCCAAGCAACGATAGTCGGTAGCAGCAGTAATACAGTCCGACATTGCCGATGACATGAGGGTCAAGTTTTGCTTGCATTTGGATCGCCGTTTCGACGCTTTAGCATTGTCTACGAATGCACGCGGTCGCGGTATTTCGCTTCGGCCCTTCCGAGGCGGATTGCCGATACCAGTAGGCCGCCATTTTGGAATTTTTCTCGGTGCCGATTCCTCTCTGAAACATCGTGCCGAGGTTGTTTTGGGCGCTAATGTTGCCCTGCTCAGCCGCAGCGCGATACCAGTACAGAGCTTCGGCAAAGTCTTCATCGACGCCTTTGCCGGTGCGATACGCTTCAGCGACAGCGAACTGTGCCTTGGGATCCCCCTTTTTTGCCTTGCTGATCTCCACTTCAAGTTTCGGCGACATAGACACCTCGACTACTGGGACAAAACAAAATTGTGTGAGGACAACACCGACTCGCCGCTCCAACGATAGGCCACAAGCGGACCATCCTTACCGGCGCTGTAGTCGACGCACGCGACCGTAGGGGACTGTATGTCGGGGCTACCGGTCATCCAGTAGTGACCAACGAATACCGGTTTGTCTTCGGTATAGCCGATCCTCGCATCCTCCGGTATCTCGGTATTGGGGAGTTGGGCTTTCGTCTCAGGGGGTACGAGCGCTGCCTGCCGATAGGTTGTTGCCGCGCCGTCCCACCAGCGCGTGCGCGCCTCGTGACGCGTAATGCCCGACTTGTCGACGAACGAACAGCCCGAGGGAAGCCGGACCTCCACGCCCTTCAAGAGCGTCTCGATCACGCGGTATTCAATCGTACTCTTGCGACTGACTTTGACCATCATTGCGTCGTCCAGCAAGTGCCTTGGCCTCAAGCAGGCTTCAAGCGCCGCGACATAGCTCGGATGCCAGCAGGCGTGAATCAACTGCAGTTCGGGCAATTCGAGCCACAGCGGTAGTGAGAGAAGCCAGTCGATAATCTCGCCATGAAGGGCGGGCTTGTGCTCGACTCTCGGCGAGGAACGCCGCATGCTGGTTGCGGTTTTCTTCGCCCACCTTGCCCTGTCTGGGACGCAGGTATTCGTCGTCCTGGTCGGGATCTCGTAGGTACCACGCGATTGCATTGAATTCGTGGTTCCCCATCACCGCCAGCGCGCTGCCAGCATCAACCATGGGGCGGACGATATCGATCGTGTCGAGTTGGTGCGGGCCGCGGTCGATGAAGTCGCCGACGCAGACCGCCGTCCGACGTGGGTGACGCCACGTGCCCATCCGCCTACAGTAGCCAAGCTCCGTCAGCAGTGCAGTCAGCTTGTCCGCATGACCGTGCACGCCCCCGATGATGTCGTAGTCCATGGCCCGCCCGTTTTTAAAATTCTTACTGCGTGGCTACCCAGTTAAAGATAACAGAAGCGTACTGGTCTATTCGTTCCGTCGAACACACAGACGTTGCAGGTCTCACGAGAATCCACCGTATGGCCGCGCGTTTGCAATTGATTGCACAACATTTAGCGATCGTCTCAGAACTGAAACACAGCGGGCAGTATTCTTCAGAACTTCGGAAGCGGCTTCACTGGCTTGTTCCTCCATGAGCCAACGCTCCGCCGCAATCCGGGGAGGCGAGGAGGCATCGTTCCCGTGCACTTGATTGCAAAGCCCTCGATCCGTCGAGGGCGCCAGGCCGGGGACCCTGGAGCCTGTGCAATCAATTGCAAACGTCGCGCAGGCCGACTACTGAAGCCTACGTCAGGCAAAAGCCGGCCAGAACCGGACTTTTAGGTTTCGCCTCCATAGCAGCCATTCGTCAAAGCGTTCTTGCTGTCAGCTGCTTTATACTCCTCGGCCCGTACTATCATTGCGTATGCGGGCAACCTGCCTCCGTGACCACTCCACGATGAGTCAGATGGTTACTGCAAATCGGCGTGTTTTCAGATTATCAATATGCTGACCGGTGGGGTCGGTTAAATAATTGCTAGTAATCGAAAGGGTATCTCTTTATGACTGTCACCGAGGAAAAGAAGAAGCAGGTCTATCATTCATGCGCCTCATGCGATAGGGACACGTGGCACTCGGTTGTTCAATACCATGTTGAATCAGAATACGAATACCGAATGGATACGATTTATCAGATTGTCCAATGCTGCGGTTGCCATGCCGTCAGCTTTCGGAGGGTTGTTCGTGATTACGAGAGCGCATATCCCATCGACGACAACGAGTGGGATGTCCCGGAAGATATTACTTGCTTTCCAAGTATTCTCAAGGGGCATCGTGAACTAGAAGATGTTTGGGACTTGCCCGATACTGTTCGCGAGATTTACACCCAGTCGATTAAAGCGATCAAGGACAATTCAAATATTCTTGCTGGCATTGGCCTGCGCGCCACAATTGAAGCGATCTGCAATGACCGCGGCATCACCGGCAGGACGTTGGACAAACGAATTGATGCCCTCGCCAGGGGCGGATTGATTTCCCAGAAAGACTCCGAGCGTTTGCATGCTATCCGCTTCCTTGGCAATGACTCAGCTCACGAAATTAAAAAGGCAGACGCCAGAAATCTGCTGATAGCCCTCCGAATAATCGACCATCTCCTTGTGAATATCTACATTCTTGATGGAGAGGCTGATAGGCGACTTGAAACAATTGTCCGAACCTTCGAACAGTTCACAACGCTTTTGGAGAAAAGCCTCTCTAGCTTTACCTCTGGCGACGAGGTTCCTCTCGCGAAGATTTTTGGGAGGGATATGAGGCGATTTCACGGTTACTTCGCGGCCCATGAGAAGTCACTTGTCGATACCATAACAAATGGCGCATCCACGAAGCTAAAAATCGGAAAGGTCGACCATTTCGCGGGGTCAAAAGACAAGGTTCAGCACTTCGTTGTACTGTGATTGCTTACTCGTCATTCCACTGGACCTGTGCGGAAAGCAGCACAGGTCGATGAATCCAAACGTTGCTGAACGTCTGCTGTCCTAAGCATGCAACTTCCGCTTTGGGTCGAAGAACGGTCTCGGCGAAATTCCGAAATCGGCCCTTCATGACCCTGGCCGTTTGGCGCTCCCCCATTCACGACGGTCCGGGCTGCTCAACAATTGGCAAGGCAAAGGTCTCGTCGGAGACGTCGCGTGTCCGTGTCCGACCGGCAACAGCGGCCGACGTTACAAAGGCGGATTCCGTGCACTTGATTGCAAACGCCACCGATCTTCGCGCGCCGGAGCCGGCGGGGCGAAAGCCTTGCAATCAATTGCACAAACCGGCCCTCGGCCGGTGTTCTCGATACAGCAGCTTCCTACCCAAAATTCACGCTTCGGCCCGTGCGGCTCAATGAATTGCTAACAGCGGAGTTTCCCGTGCCAAGCATTCGAGGGTACGTCACCGTCTTCAATGCGGTCCAATAGCTTTTGAAAGCCTGGCCGCTCTTTGGCGGGCACGCTGCCGCTAATGTGCGCGGTGATCGTGCGCTTGACTGTCAGTTCGAAGCCTGCGGCTTTGATCTCGCGGATCTGGTTTTCTGGGTGTTGGCCGGTCGTGCTGACGCGGCAGTACGCAAAGACTCGGCTCATGGTTGGCACTTGCAATTGATTGCACGAGTTACGCCTTGATGGTTTTGCCGCTCAGATGAGCGCGCAACAAGGCACGCAAACGCTCTTCGAATTCTTCCGCGCATAGGTCGGCGTTGGCCGTTGGGTCACTCCATGCCTTTTCGTACAGCCTGCGCGCCGCGTCCCCGGCGTCCTCAGGCAGGATGCGCATAAGGACATAGCCGACAAATTAATGGAATAGGTGCTCCGCGGCTTCTTGCAGGCACTGGGCGTCGTTTTTGTTCCTCTTTTTCGTCATGACGCACCCGTTAGTTCGTGCCGATAAGGCTCGGCGTCGGGCGTGTGTCCCAAAACGACCGATTACGCACCCATCGGACCGATGGGTCCATCAAAGAGTACTAAAATTAGCCTTTCATTTTCAGTACCCCTGTACTAAAAACCCCTCGCCCCGCAGTCGTGCTTAACTCAATGGAGCAGGGGGATCTGTCATGGACCACCTGAAATTCCGCAGGCGTCTCGCGAACTGAGGCGCCGCGCCTCTGCATCGATCTTCGGCCGAATTCGGCTGCGGATTCAACCGGTCGATGCAACACAATAGAAGCTGCGTGAGCGGCGGGAGTGAACCTCGTAGCAGTCGTTGGCTAAGATTGGTGGGACTGGCACCACGGTAGAGAAAGCGAGCAGAAGTCGGACTAGGCTTAGCCCGTGATGTGTATTTTAGGGAGCCAGCTACCCGATTCCAGTCGGAACCCGGAGGCTACCGAAACGCCTATTCGTATCTCATCTTGAGAGCCTCAGTCTAGCTTCTCGATGTTGGCGCGTAACATGCCGAGCTCGAGGGTAATCTGGCGCGTGCCAAGCATGCGCGCCGGATTGGGGAAGCACTTTGCGACTGGTGCGGTGTCGGCGACGCGATAGACGCGCCACAATTCGTAGCGATCGCGCTCGCGTAACGCCTTCTCGAACTCCTTGCGCGGCCAGTCAAACCGGCCATCGACGCCCGTAGTCGACTTTACTTCGATCCAACGCGGTCGCCCATGCGCGTCGATCGAGCGGATGTCGTGGTCGGCACCTAGTTCGTCACGTGATGTCCAAATGACGTAGCGTTCGGGCTCGACATGGCCCATATCGCGCACCTTCTGTAGCTCCATACGATAGACTAGCTCTTCGCCGCGCCGACCCAAGAGGCTAGCGCGCTCGATTTCGGCGGGGGTCGGTGGAAGCCAGGCACTGGACGATCCGCCCCCGCCGCGGCCCGACGGGCCGCGTGGCTCGATCTCTGTGCCCTTGTTCGATGCAACGGTCAGCGAGACATCATCGAGATTTGGCAGTTCGAAAGGCCGAGTCGCTGGCGCAGGCGGCGGCTGTGGCGGTGGATTGATTGAGAGCGGCGCCGCCGGAGCGACGGGGCCGACCGCCTCCGCGTTCGTCGAGCCGTCCGTGTCGAGATTGTCGAAGACTTGGCGCAACGCAAGTTCCTCAGGGTCATCGTCACTATCGTCATCGTTGTCGAGATCGATGCCGTCTTCTTCGTCGGCCGCACATCGGCGACCATGAGGAATGCCCATCCGATCGAGATATTCCGTGAGCTCTTCATGGGTGCCGCAGAGGAGAAGCGGAAGGAAGGCGTTGGCGATGCTGCGCATCGTCGCAACGCTGGTCGCTCCCGCGATCTCAGCAAGCGCTTCAGCAAGCAGCAGTAGGAAGCTGTTCTTGGTCTTCGGCGGAATGACGCCGATCCGTTCTCCGCTGACGGCGACCTCTGCGGGCACGAGAACGACCGCGCCACCCACGCTGTATCGCCGCTCCATACTTTGGAAGAAGGCAATTTCGCGGACGGCGGCAAGGCGCGCTTCGATCCTTGCCGGCTCCGAAGGCTCGAAGCCGGGATGGCCATGCCGGTTCCGGTAGGCGACCTCATACAGCGCACGCGCAAAAAGTGACCGGCGCAGCATGGCGAGCACCCGCTCGCTATGCTTGGGCTTGTACCAGAATGGCGGTCGATCCAAGAGACCGAGCACCGGCTCACTCGTGCCTGCGATCGCAGACAGTGGGCGGATGCGGAGACCTACGAAAAATGTGCGAGCCTGCTCCGACCGTTCGATAACCCCAATCTCACTATTGGCGTTGCGAAGCGCCTTTTCGAGCGCCTGAAAGTCGGGCTCGACGAGCTTTCCGGCACGCAATTCGCCAAGCGTGAAGAGCCGCGATCGATCGTCGAGTAAGCAGCGAACATCCTCGAGCTTCTGCGGCAGCCCAAACCTTGCGCGCGCGCTGTAGGCCTCGAGGAGAATGTGCCGGCGACGGGTGTCGAGTGGCGTGTCCTTGGCCCAATCAGTCCCCACGTGCCGGAAGAAGAGCGCCCAATGGCCATCGTTCGATTGAGCCGGCGCGCCAAGGTCCTGATAGGCGCGGCCGACTTCATCGGAATAAAGGTAAAGCGGGATCACCTCGGCTAACGGTGCCGCCGTCCGAGGTCCGACGAGGATCTCCGAGGGCGCATAGTAGCCGTCTTCCACCCAGCAGATCGGCATCTTGGCAATCTCGGACTTGGCGCGACGCTCGCTCCTGATCGCCTCCACGAGCGTGGGATAGAGCAGATCTGGCCGATTAGGCGCGCGGCCCTCTGCCCGACGGCACTTGATGAGATCGAGGAGGGTCTCGGAATCGGGCGCGACCTTGAGTTTCAGCTTACGGTAGAGGAGATCGTTGGTCCCGCCGACAATCCGGTCATTGTCCCCAATGCACAACCGATTGGTTGCTGTATCGAGATGCAGCGTGGCCGGGGCAACAAGCTGGCCCGACCGCGCTTTAAGGCAGGGGATCGCCCGTAGTTCCTCGACGATCGCGGGGTGCAGCAACTTGGGATTCTCAGTGAGCAGTTTTGCAAACCGCTCCGCCATCTCTGGTCGCTCGGCCAGGGCGCGGGCGTAGCGGACGAGATCCGAGCCGTTCAGCGAGTCGCGGATCCGCAAGCGTGCCATCAAACCGGGCGCGTTCAGCATCTCCTTCGACGGAGCGTCGATCGCATGGTCAAGCAGGCGGGCGAGGGGTTTCTTGAGATGCACCATGGCGGCCGGGGCGACCCACTGGCCACGCTGGTTCCTGACCACTGGATTGTTGCGTAGCGCTGATAGAGCGGGCCGGCTGATCGGCGCCTCGCGAGTCAGGAGCTTTCGGTAGAGGGTTTCGCGTTCCCGATCATCGGGAGCGGCCGTGGCGGCGCGCTGAGCAGCATCGATCAGCCACTGTTCCTCGTTGAATGTCCGGCAATGGCTTGAAATCGATCTGTAGGGAACGAGCTCCGGATGGAGCCTGTTAGCCTCCGGCTCGGGGCAGTCGACCCAGAGATCGGGACCAACGACCATGAGCTGGACCGCGGGCATGAGCTCGCCGGATGCGCTCAGAGTCGACGTCGTATTTCCGAGATCAGCCCTATGCTGCTTAGTCAATTGCCGCGGATAGGCCGACAACGCTGCGGCTTGGCGCTTCTGGATGTCGATCCCGGCGAGGGTGCCGCTGTAGTTCGTGAAGTAGAAATTGGCGTCGTCGCCGACCTTGGTCTCGAGATTATCCGCGTCCTTGCCCGCGCATCGCAGCCGGACCAACGACGAAATAGTGAATCGCTTGGCGCCGCAACGCGCGACCAGATCGCACAACGCTTTGTCGCCGGCAAGCGCTGGATCGAGATAGCGCTCAGCGCCGAGGAACCCCGAATACTCCGCTTCCACGGGGAGCACGATCTCGCTCGCACGGGCGAGCTTGGCCTTTTCTCTCGTAGGCCAGCAAGTGTCCTTTGCAAGCCGTTCGGCGATTTTGCTGAAAAAACGATCCGGACTGGCGGTGCCGTTGCCAACCAGGGCCTTGAAGGCGTCCGCACCATACCGGCCGAACCAGTCGGCCTTGAGCAGATCGATCGTCAGCTCGACGGCCTGATCAATGAGCCAGTCGTTCCAGACGAGGTCGGTGATCCCGCTGCGATCGGTATTGAGTTCGAACGGCGCACTGACGCCAACGGCGCAACCGGTGAGCGACGACCGCGCCTTCAGTGGATAGTAGAAGTGACCATGCTGGCCGAGATCGATCCGCTGGCGCGCGATCGGGACGGAGACCGCTATCTTCAACCTGCCGCCAGGGAGCTTGTAATACGCCGGAAAAGGACGTCCTGCATGCTCGGCCGGGATCTCGATCGATCGCGAGAATTCCTCCTCTTGGAACGGCACGCCCCTGCCATTACCGTCGATGAGCCTCCCGATCCGCACCACCATACTGACGCCGGCGGCACGGCAGCGTTTGGGCTTCGCGTCCTGCCTCCAGCGCAGCATCCGGCCAGTACGGATCGAGCGAATGTTGACCTCGCGCAGGCCGCGCTTCTTGCCGCTGAGCGCCAGCTTGACCAGTGTGTCCGGCATTCTCGCCGCCATCAATTCGATGGCATGCTCCTCGCGTTCGAGGGTGAAGGCCTCTAGCCTCTCAGTCGATTCCTGCCGATAAGGCACGTGGACGCGAACACCCTTTTCACCCAGCCAGGCCGGGTCCCGCTCGCGTCCCGTTTCCTGGGTCTGAAGATCGAGCAGCGCGACCTGCCCGCCAGAACGCACGTGGATTTCATCGCCAAAGCGAAAGAGCGAACGCAGGCCAAAATTCTTCGAACCAATGCCGTTTTCTTTCGGCGCCACCATCTCTGCTTGCCGGCTGCCCATCACATTGCCGGTGCCGACGATCACCGAGAGCCGTTCCCATCCGTTGCGGTCGATGTTTCGGCCCGTGCCGGCTACCTCAAGCGAGCGGCTCCCAAAGGTGAGCGTCAGCGTCTCGCCGCCGCCATCATATTCGTTCTGAACGAGCTCGCGCAGTACGTCGCTCGCATCGTGCCCCGCGACGAACTGCTCGATGAAGCTCGAGCCGATCCGGGTTCGCCGACTGCCGCTGAAGTCGGGCGGCACATAGTCGGGCTCTTTGACGGAAGGGGGCAGGATGCGGGCCTTTCCACGGTTCCGGGCGGGTCGGCTTGGTGGCGTGGTCTCAGTCGTTTCTGCCGGCCTTTCTAATTCCTCAGTTGCCAATATCTTGTCCATTCGGCGTCCGCAAAAAGGAGGGTTGCTGCTGCTACAAGTCAATGTAGCAATGCCGCCTTAGGGGTCATTTGCCGCCTTTTGTGTTCTGAACTGCTCCGAGTGCGAGAGCCTCCGGCTCACAACAGGCTAGCTGCGTTAAAGTTGCTTCACCAGTATTGACGCCCTTCGTTAGACTACGTTTGCAATCGTGTGCAAAACCGGCGGCTCTTTGTTGCTGGCCCTCGCTCACGTTGCTGTGCCTCGGCTTTGGCCGGTCTGATCTTGAGCCCACTTTCGTAGCGTCGAGTACTGCGGATAACGTTTCTGGTAATCGCGTTCCGTTGAGCCGCCGGAATCTGCAATTGATTGCACGCCTCGCCGCAGGCCCGTCGGTCGATCACCCCTTGCCGTCAGGGTGGTTTTTCGCGAGCCAATCACACCATTTCTGATAGTCGGGGTGGTCAGATTCGAGCGCGAGCCCGAAGTCATAAATGTTTTCAAAGACATCGTCATCGGTCCACTCTTCGCTCTCGACGAGAATGTCGTCTTCGAATTTGCGTGGGTCGAGGACGACATCGCGTGGGCTTGACGCATTGGCCTGAGTGTCGCTGTTTAGCGGCTCGTCGGTGGGACATAAAGTCGTCATCGCGCGTTCCATCAGTGCCACTTGATCCCAGTTATCAATGAGGTCATCGGATCGAAGGCTTCTTCTAGCTGTTCTGAGCCAGATCCGGGCCTTCGTCAAGTCTTTCTCGACGGGAACGCCTTTCGCATACATCTTGGCGAGGCACAGCGCAGCAACGGCGCTCCCTTTAACGGCAGCGTCTTCAATTTCAGACTGATAGCCCAACAAGTTGCCGATCGACGTAACATCGCCGGCCATGGCCGCTTCCGTGTGATAGCGAGCCGCTGCAACGATGTCCTTCGGTACCCCTCGACCAAAGCGATACATCGTCCCTAGTTCGCCGATTGCTTCGACGTAGCCTTGCTCCGCTGATCTGGCAAACCAATGCGCCGCGTCGGTATCGTTCTGCTCAACGCCGTCCCCACGCGCGTAGCGCATGGCCAGGTTGAACTGGGCAACCATTTCCCCCTGCTCGGCGGCTTGCCGATACCAGTAAGTGGCCATCTTGGGATTTTTCTCGGTACCGATGCCCCTCTGAAGCATCGTCCCGAGGTTGTTCTGTGCGCTAATGTTGCCCTGCTCAGCCGCAGCGCGATACCAGTACAACGCTTGGGTGAAATCTTCAGCGACGCCATTGCCTGCGCGATATGCTTCAGCAACCTGAAATTGCGCTTGCGCATCACCGTGCTTCGCCTTCCTGATCTTGTCGTTAAATTTGGCCGACATGAGACCTCCGTTACTGCGACGACTTAAATTTGCTGGCGGCAACACCGACTCGCCGCTCCACAAACAGGACGGGCGTTGTAACTTATTCGATTGACCGTGTACATCGCCGATGATGGCGTAGCCCATAGCCGGTGAGTATTAAACTTTGCTTTATGGCTTCACTTATAAGATAACAGGAGCACGCGTGCTTACCTATTAGGACGAACACCGGCTTCGTAGGTTACTTGGGATGCGCTCTCGCTCCGCCTCCGCTCGTTTGCGTCATTGCAAACCGTCCTGCTAGCCCCGTTGCACTCAAGTGCAGAGTTCTGATGCAAACGCCGTTGAAGGCTGGGCGCCCCGTGCAGATCTGTGCATATGCCAGATGTCGGCGCACTTCAAGATAATGGTGAGAGGTTTCGGCACTAGCCTGACCTGACAGTCATAGTCCACCAAGGCGTCCACGATCGCGTAGAACAGTTCGATGTTGATCTTCTGGCGCCCCCTGCCTGTGGTCCGGTCGCGGAAAAAGATATCCTGTACTTCGTATCGGGCGCCCCCGCCGCGCCTCCGACCGGCCGCGGGGAACACGGCGGACCATGAACAAAGCCCCCCTTGCAGCCGGAAGCCGGAGGGGCTATCAATGAGCCACCGACTTGGCCTTAGCAACTCCTTAACGGAACGGCTAGCGCTCAGGCGGGGTCTTTTTTTATTCAGTTGAACTAGTGGTCGTCCTGATGCCACATCCACGTTGTGTACTTATAGCCCAAAGTTCTGTTTGCCGCGTCTGAGCGCTATCCAGTGCGGCATCTTTTTCGAGGACGTTACCGATACCGAAATCACCCAGGAAAGAGAGAATTGAGCGTCCGTTGAACTGACTCTCATCGTCGACATGCCGGACAAATCCGTCCACTTTCGCTGACTCAAGAGCGATTTCCCTGCAGTTCATTGTGGATTTCTCATATTGAGTCAATTCACCCTCTCTTCCGTAATGCTTAGTCGCGCAGCCCGACAGTAAGACGCCAATCGCGAGCACTAGGACAGATTGAATCTTCATTTGGTCACCTCGTTCAAGTTGGTATTCACTTCGTGCACGACCGAGATTTGGGTTTATTGTGCGGAACGATCCCGTGCGACTCTAGAAGCGCCCCGCAGAGTGTGCGCCAGCCCCGAATGTGCGCTGCCGATGGGTCAAACGGCAGTCTATCGTCGCTCAAGTAAAAACTTCTTTATGTTCGGCGAAGCACATAAAGATGAGCCACCTGAGTCTGCGGATTGGTAGAAGCACCAAATTTTTGCATTATTGCCGCCCCCAACGAACCCCAATCCCCAACGCTGCCTTTCTGCCGTATCCAGAATACTTAATCTTCAACCAATCGCGCGACCGACCTCTTTGATATGGTGCATCGAGTCGTTTGGCGAGCATCAGACGAAGTCACCGGGCACCCGTTCGATGGGCGCGATAATGTCGGGGAAGGACGCGGCAAACGAATTGCCCTGCCGGGAGATCAACTCGACGCGATCACCGCACTTGCGAACGACACGGGCCAGCTCGTCTATGCGAGCGGTGTCGGCGGGGCTGGCGAATGGGTGTTCGAGCATGCAGCGTTGCACCTGATTGCAGGAACGTCGGGAGGGCAGAGGGGAATGATCCCTGCTTAGCCGCAGCGTGATACCAGTACAGCGCTTGGTCCAAGTCTTCGTCGACGCCTTTGCCGGTGCGATACGCCTCCGCCACCGCAAACTGCGAGTCGACATCGCCCCGCTTTGGCCGGACTGCTCCCGGTAGCCGAGTCGCTGCAACAGCGCGCGCAGCTTTTCAGCCTGCCCGTGAATGTCGCCGATGATGTCGTAGTTCATCGTTTCCCCGTGCGTGTTCTTTCTGTTGCGGCCACATCGACCCATTCACATATAGCAAATCCGCAACGCGGCGTCCATCTCGCGAATACCCGCGCCCTTGCAATTGATTGCAATCGCCAGAGCCACATCGGGAAATCAGCGCTCGCGGCAGCGCACCTTGTTCTCATTTTTGCGACGTTTTCGGCGC
Source organism: Paraburkholderia elongata (assembly GCF_013177735.1). GTDB lineage: Bacteria > Pseudomonadota > Gammaproteobacteria > Burkholderiales > Burkholderiaceae > Paraburkholderia > Paraburkholderia elongata. The sequence continues at coordinate 70,002 of NZ_WOEZ01000044.1, forward strand.
TCGCGTCCTTGATGCGGATGAACACCGCTCTCACCCGCCCGCAGCAACAAAAGCCGGGACTGCCAGAGCGTCGAAGTCGACCGGTTTGGTACGCCGCTTTCGCTCAGGAGCGTTACAGGATTGAAACCGTTTGTGCCGACATGGCGCTTTGGAAAAACCGCCCCCGCCCCTGCCTCAAATGCTCGCCTTGGGAAGTCAGGGGTGGCCTGTTATTTGCGTCGGCATGTTACAGACCATCAAGACACTGCATCGAGCAAATCCAATCCAGCAGCACAAGCAGTAAACAGGCAATACGCGAACCGGGGGAAACCATGTCCATACACGCCGACCGCCGTCATGGCGACTCAGCAATCCGTTTCTTATCGCCGCGTTCGACCACAGACGCAACAAACCCGTTCGATGACGCTCTGGATGAGCGCGTCACCAGGTCGGCAACGCGTCATTCGCATTTCCGGCAGGACGGGAAACGAACATACGTGCCGCGTCCTCAACATGATCCTTGCCACTTAGTCCTTCGCGTCACGCGTGACGATTGAAAGGCTGCAACCGCGAGCGCTATCAGCGCGGCGTGATCGCGGTCGACATTGGCGAGGATGATGTGGTGCGCTCGGGGTATCAGGATAGTGCTGTGCAGGGTGCGTTATTTCGAGCGCGCGCGCCTCGCCGGCAGCGAATGAACGGTTGGTTTCTATCCTGCAATCAATTGCAACGGGGGAAACGATGGAATTCTTACTTGGCTTTGTAGTTGGGGGATCCTTTGGCGCGTGTCTCGGTGTGCTGGTCGCAGCAATGCTTCGAGCTTGCAAGGACGACGCCCCGGAGACACGGTTCACGGCGCCGGACGGAGCAGCGCTGCGCGGAGCAGCAGAATCGCCAGATGAGAGCCGGATCCTGTGAGGACGTGCATCTGATTGCGAGGCGCGCCATTTGCGCAGGCACCGCGCAGACCGTTAAGTTGCCGCTCCGAGCAAATTCAAAACAGCAGCACGGGTAGCAGAGAAACGATACGCGAACCGGGGAAGACTTGTCCAGACACACACTCCGACCGCCGTCCAGGCGGCTCAGCAATCCGTTTCTATCGTCGCGTTCGACCATAAGCGCAACGAACCCGCTCGTGCCGCGCGAACCATGATCCGTAGGCGGTTGGTGCACAGACAACAAAACGCCGCCATGAAAACAAAATTGGGGGACGTGATGAAACGATCTGTAGCCGTTGGATTACTGGCTGGACTGCTCGCGGGGTGTAGTACGCAAATGCAACAACAAGCGCAGCAGGACAGGGAAACCTTCGAGCAGTGCAGACGGGCGCACCCGGACACGTGGGGCGACAACTGCAACGCGGAATTGAACGTTTATTACACGTCGGCGAACGCCGCCCAAGCTGAGTCGGCCAATAACGCACAGAAAGCGAATGCGTTCGGCGCAGCCGTGCTGGGCACCGGCCTCGCTGTACTGGGCGCCGCCGCTGCAGCACAGGAGTCGCGCCAGTACTGCTGGTACGACCGCTGGGGTCGCGAGTGGTGCCGCTATTACTGAGCACGACTTGGCAATCAATTGCACACACTGGGGAATGACATGAGCTATGACCCAATTGCGTCCCAGCGCGTGGAAGCTAACCGCGGTGCCAAGATAGTGCTCTATCTGGTGGCCAGATGCCTGGGCTTCGCCGTGCTGATGGGCCATCGGCCGGATGCGAATCAGGCAGACACAGGTCGTGTTGCCATTTGAGGGAACGGCAGATGAACTTGCTAAACGTCGTCGGCACGGTGATTTTTCTGGGCATTGTGGCGCTGTCACTGTTAGCCGTGCTGGATGTATTGTCCTTGCGCCCAAGGGCAAAACATACCCGCAAACCCAGCCACACGTCGGCCGGAAAACGTCGAGGCAACATGCGCGCGAATACTCATATGGTACGCGAAGGAGCCTTCTCAGGCGAAAAGGCCGATCGCCAGTCTTAAGTGATCACGAGAAATTGACTTGAAATCTGGTGCGGTACGGGCGGCCTTGCGCCAGCCTTGTAGTCGTGCACTTTGATTGCAAAGACCGCAGGGCGTCGCGTGCCCTCGTTGCCGATCGCCAGCCTTCCAAAACGAACCCATTTCCATCCGACACGTCACTCTATGTCGCGATCGCGCCGCTGTCGTCGAGCGTCTTGAGGCGCCATTCCTGTGCATCCCGCAGCGCCCGAATTGCTCGGTACAGTTCACCGTCCAACGCAGTCTGGTACTTGCAGAGTAGCTCATGATTGATCGGCGCCGACTGGCGGGAGCGCACGAAGTCTGCCACCTCGGCGATAGCAGTGCGTCGACGCACGTGCTCCATCTCGAAGCAGCAGGAATCGACTGTCTTGTTGACCCAGCCCAGCAGGTCCCGTTTGAGGGTCTGCACATACTCTGTCACGCTGACGTTGGCCTCGTCGGCTTCCTCGCGCAACGCCGCATACATTGTAGGGGCCACTTGCTCGAAATGCGTGATGTCATTGGCCTCAAGTACCTTCCGGTCGAGGTGGTGGTATTCGCGGACTATCATTTCGCAGTATTCGAGATATTCAGCGTCGAGCCCGTCGTCGTCAGGCGGTGGCTCAAGATCGCCGTCTTCGATCTGCTTGGGATACACAATGCCCATGGCGTTCTCGATTTGACGGCGATTGCTTTTCGCATCTAGACGACGGGCGAGTTCAATACCGGCCGTTTCCGCGCGGATCAGACGTTGCTGTCGCCACATCGTTACAGCGATGCGCTCGACGAGCACGAGTTCAAGGCTACCGCTCGGTCGCAACGACGCCTGCAATCCATCGAGCAGAAGCTGGAACTCTTCCGGGTTTTCGTCATCGAGAAACAGCCGCGCGCTCAGAACTCCATGCTTCAGGGCATTGCTACTCGCATTAGTTTTGCCTTGGGGTGTCAACGGTCCAGTGCTCTTCTGAGCGTTTTGCTGGTTGGCTGCCGCCTGCTTCGCCGTCGTCATCTGGTATCACCATTTCGGAGTTGTGCACTTGATTGCAAAGCTTCGCCGGTTCCTCATCGTTGCCTTCCGACCGTTGCGTACTGATCGGTTCGCTTACTAACACGGCTGGCCATTTGTTGATTGCGGGTCACTTCACCCTACCGGATGAAAAGCCTCTGAACAAGCCAGGTGACGGTAATGACGCTTGCAACTCTGCAGTGTCGCGTAACCGCGCTTTTGCAATCAAGTGCAACGCTGCCGGGACAGTCGAGGTGCGTTCGGTAGGAGACCGCGCATAAGCGCGCGTTCAGTGTCGCTCACGGGATGCCGGGTTAGAAGTTATACGGCAGTCCGCCCAAGTCCGGAAAAAAATGCCTGAACATTTTCAGCAAAATCGGCCAGGCATCGTGTGACTTCCATTGCGAGATGCAACGCGATGGCAAAGCCTCAACCATATGCTTTCGGGCGGGAAGGTTGAACCCGGCCAGCGTGCCTTCTTGCTCGATTTGCTCGTACAGTCCTTTTCCCTTGTAGACGAGGCAGAAATCCTCCAGCGCCTTAGGCGAGAGAATGAACACGGATCCGGTCAGCGGGTCTTTCAACTTGCCCTCCGCTAAATCTCGCAGAGTCATCGACTCGAGGATCAAGCGTGCCTCCACGCGCGTCAGGGCGTGAGGGATCGTTGTCTTAGTTGTATCGAGGAGGTGTTGCCGCTTGTCGTACACGGCGAGCGAAAACCTGTTGGTCCGCGTTCCGAGATAGATCGTCACAGAAGTCTTGCCCGCGTAGTTTTTACGGAAGATCTTTCGCGACGTGACCGGTATGACGCCGTGGATGTCGACGCCGATGAGGTCAATATACAGTTCAATCTTTTTAACGATAGCGTTTTGAAAGAGCCAATTGAGTGATTGATCAAAACAAGAGAACACGCATAGTTCAACCCAAAACCAGTCATCCGCGTTCAGTTTGCTCGGGTTAAACACCAGATGAACATAGGGGTGGCCGCCATATACGCCAACCACCAGAGTCAGAATGCGCTTCTTGTCTGCGTTGCGCAAACGAGCCACCCAGATCGCGCCGCTGCTTTTCTGATGATGCTTTATGCGCAGATCTGGGCCCTCTATGGCTTTCAGGCTGTCCCGGACACCGAGCATCATAGCGAAGCCTTGTTTGCAGTCAGCACATTTCGGTGAAAGCACGACCTTATCAATGCCGACGAATACGTCTTCTGATACTTGGAATTCCTTGATAAGCTCTTGATATAGCATGATTTCTTTAACCCACCTTGGTTCATTAAACCTCGGAGCCGCGCCGGACGACTGAGGCCGTCGTGCGAGCCAGAGCAGGGACGCGGGCCGGGTTCCTTCTTGACTAAGTCTTGAGCAAGGGACTGCATCCAATTGAACGTTGCAATTCGGTTGCAGCGGACTACTTGATTTGCAAGAACTCGCGTACGATTTCGGCACGCCAATACGGGCGTGGATCGTACCCACAAGGCTTGGGCACGCGGCCAATACGTAGTCGAGCGTAGAACGCACTCGCGCTCAGTTCACCCAACAGCATAAGGAAATGCGCGACGCGAATTCGTGCATCAGGAATGTCGAGCGAAGGTGGCGTTTTCGGTTTCTGGTGGCCGTTGACGCGCTTCTTCAACTTGGAAGTAGTCGCAACTGCGACAGATGCCGAGGTGGCGGTGGATTTGGAGAAGGTGACAGTCATCACGCATCCTCTACATGAGGCGCGCGCAAAGGCCGCGCCGGTCGGTTAATTCAACCGGCGATAACTCGCAATAGGGTGAGCAGCGCCGGAACCTTCGCGTTTGCCAAACGCACATCTAGCGAGGGCCGAAGGTTCCGTATGCGCTAACGGTCCGGACCGAACCGCCTTCTTGCATCCGGCGAGGATGACCAAGAGAAACACGGGCGTCGTGACCAAACTATCGGTGAGACATGTCAGCGAGCCAACATGTGAGATCACTATAAAATATCTTCGCGCAGGATGCAACCGCAGGGTCAACTAGCAGATGCGGACATCGGCAGCACAATGACGTTGTCGGTCGTCAATGCGCTCAACCTCTCGCCAAGCCGCGCCCATGCCTCGCGCTTTTCCGGGCCGTAGTCATGCCGCTGATACACCCGCGCCATCCGGTTCTGCTCGCGGTGGTTCAGGCAGGCTTCGATTACGGCGGGCTGCACGCCAACTGCTTGCATAAGGGTTGCCGCCGTACGCCGTAGGTCGTGCGGGGTCCACTTCTCATCGCCGAGCACGAGTGCGTTCGCGTGCTGGGTCGTACGTTTCGAATGCGCGGCGCGGTCATAAAACCGCAGTTGTCGGTCGCTGATCTGTTTCGTGATGGACTTCACGTCGATATGGTTGTCTCCCTTCGATGAAGGCATGAGCCATACCTTGTTGCTTGATAGTTCCATCAATGCCCGCATATTCATCAGCGCGAAAGGCGACAGGTGGATCACGTGTGTGTCGTCGTTCTTCGCGTTCGAGGCCGGGATGCGCCACGTCGCGGCGCTCAGGTCGATATCGGCTTTACGGGCTTTGATGAGTTCGCCGACTCGCGCATTGGTTGCCAGTAGCGCCATGACGGCGTGCTGCGTGCTATCGAGTAGATCGGCGGCTTTGAGCGCAGCGGGGAGGGCACGCAGTTCCTTATCGGACAGTGTACGTTCCCGTTCTTCATTTGGACCCCCGACATGCTTTTTCTCGATGCCGCTCGTGGGGTCAACGGCGACGATCTCGCGCACGAGCGCGTAACCGAGCATTTGCCGTAGTTCGGCCAGCAGTCGATTCGCCAGTCTCGGCGCACCACGCGCTTTCACGGCGTCGAGGATTTTCATCAAGTCAGCGCGCCTGATGTCGTCGGCATAGCGCTCGCCGATGGCGGGCAGCACGTCCTTTTCGAGTCCGCGTATGGTTTCCTTGCCGCCGTCCTTGCGCCCCCCGAGGTCGGACACTGCCCACTGTGCGAATAGCGCGCGTACCGTCAGTCGAGCGTCTTGTTTTGCTTGCTCAGCCTTGCGCGTGGCTTCTGCGGCTTCACGTTCGCGCTTGTCAGCTTCGCGCTGCTCGATTGGGTCGAGACCCTGGCGAACAAGGTCGCGGGCCTTGTTGCGCGCTTCTCGAATTTCCGTTAGCGGCGTGGCGGGCCACGTACCGCATGCAATTTCGCGCCGTTTGGTGCCCACGCGGTATTGATACCAAAAACTCGCGCTCACGCCGTCACCGGCTTTGCGCACCTTGCCCCATAGCCCGTCTCCGTCACGAAGCACCTTGCCGATGTCCGCTGGTTTGAGCGCCTGCAACTGCTTGACGGTAAGCTTCGCCATGTTCTTTGACCCCGACGTTGACCCCGACAAAAATCGGAGTTACAACAGGATGAATTAGGTATGAGACCGGATGCGCAATACCATTATAGCCTTACGTGGAGGGGTTTTTGGGGCAATGAGCAGGATGCTTCGAGATGCGATGGGACGATGGAATACCTTTATGGGGTGCAGGTGGTCGGAGGTTCAAATCCTCTCGCCCCGACCAAAGAAATCAAGGCCTTACAAGCAATGCTTGTAAGGCCTTTTTCGTTTTGGGGCGGATTTTGCCCCGCTGGCACACCGTGTACAGGTGATTGTCAGTGTGCAGAGACGAGTGCGATTATCCGTGGTTGGCTCGTGAGCGCTGGCTGCCTTTGGCTCGAGACTTCGACGAAGTATCGTCAGGCCCTTCAAGGCTCGGTAGTACCAATTCCTCCATCAATGCCAGTGTCCGCAGACAAAACTCATTGCCAGCAGCTCGTTCCGCGTCTGAAAAGTGTGCAATCGCAGGCGCGATCGACGACTCTTTCGCAAGCTTGACTATCGCCTTATCAACGATGTCCAGGCCTTTCTTGGTCAGATGGACGATGAATCCGCCGCCGTGACTTGGGTCAGGCTGACGTTCCACCATGCCGAGGCTCGCGAGACGGTCGATCTTTTTGGTAATTGCGCCCGAGGTAACGAGTAGCGCTCGATACAAGTCTGTCGGGCGCTTTGCGTATGGGTGACCGCTGCGGCGTAGTGCCAGCAGCACACGCATGTCCGACCCGCTAATACCCCATAGGCTCTGGCACATTTTGTCGAACGCCTGTTCTACGAGCGTGCCGAGTCGCATGAAATAGATCGCGAGAAGGAAGTTGGAGAGATCGAGTTCGCTGTGTTCACGTTGCCACTGCAGCGTGATGAACTCAATGAGGCTGCTACCAGGAAGATTCGATTTCCTGGCGGGCACTGACTGCTCCACTACCGCATTCTTGCGGGTTCGGGTAGACGCGGGTCGCTTTGCGGCGGCGATGCTCATCTCGATGACTTCCCTGGAAGTATGTTCACTCCCGGCCAATTGTAGTGGGACCGGCTCAATACGGCCGTGCACAATTGTACGTAGAATTTCCGACGACGCGTCAAAGATCAGGAGCGTCGCTATACCGCTTGCACCGCGTTGCGCAAGGTGTCGGCTATCTGGCCGGCGAGGAACGGCGAGAGCTTCCAGGTTGTGGGCGTCACACCGTGATCCAGTGCATACGTGCGAAATTGTCGGCATACCGCGTCGAAGCTGTCGCGACTACCCATCAGCCATCCCCCGCCGTGAAAGGCCATCGTGACCCCTATGGCGCCTTTCGGACGGCAGATGCGTACGGGGATTCCGGCGTCGAGACCCGGAATGACGAGATCGAAAACCTTGTCGATACGGGGGGCCGGCGCCCGTGCGGCAGTGCGTGCGGAGATGCCTGCGCGCGCCTCCTCGGGGCTCACCTCTGCCATGCTCGGTTTCGTTGCGGCATTTGCAGCGATAGCTCGAAGCGACGGGTGGATGTGGTCTTGAGCGGAAGAAGACATCGTCGATTTCAGGGAGTCGGGGTCGTTGAGGGAGCGAACGTAATGGGGGGAATGGCGGCAAGGACGCTGAGGCCGCCATCGACAGTGATGATTTCACCCGCCATATGGGCGCTCAGGTCGGAGGCAAGGAATAACAGGTGGCCGGCGATTTCTGCCGGCGTGGCGGCCCGTCCAATCGGAATCGCGTGACCGACTTTCGTCCACGTCGCTTCGTCCAGGCGCTGATTCAGTCGCGGCGTGCGGACGAACCCCGGAGATACCGCATTGATGCGCACTTTGTGGGGGGCATACTCGGCACCCGCGCAGCGCACGAGGTGATGCAATGCCGCCTTCGAGGCCGCGTAGGCAACCTCGTTCGGCACAGCGCGATCGCCGGCGAGCGAGCCGACAAACGCAAAGGTGCCGCCACCATCGGCCTTCATCATTTCGCCGCCAATCTGAATCGCGAGGTAAGCATGGCGCACGACAATATCGAATTGCTGGTCCCACGACGCATCGTCGACGGCAGCTAGCGGCTTGACTCCCGCAACACCGATGATGTCGACGACGCCATGGATGCGGCCGAAGTGCTGGCGCGCGGTGTCGAACACGCGCTGCATGTCGTCGCGAGATGTTGCGTCCGCCACGCACGGTATCCCGGCCACGGCGTCTGCAATGTTCCGGGCGAGCGCCTCGTCGCGGTCGACGCAGAGCACGCGAGCACCCGCCTGCGCGAGTGCGTGAACGGTTTGCTCGCCGATGCCCTGGCCAGCGCCAAGCACCACAAAACCGCGGCCGTCGAGTCGTAACAAGGACAAGTAGTCCGGAACATCGTTATGGGTGTTGTGGGTCACGGGAGTAGCCTCCTCAGGCTGTCACTGCCTGGCGATGTGCTGGCAGCAGGTCTTGCCAGGCTGTACCGTCTTCGAGTTGCCGGTCGCAGGCGCTCACGCCCCGGAGGTCAAGGCCGAGCGCTGGCGGTTGCCGGTTCTCCATCACGCGCTTGATCGAATCCAGGAGCACACGGCGCACGCGCACGACAGCCTGGTCGGCGGGCACCAGGTGCTCGCGCGATCGATCGTAAAGGGGGCCCTGAGACAGCCCGATCGTTGCGTCCTCCACCTCGACGCCGCGCAATCCGGTCCAGTTTTCCTTCATCAGCTCGCGGTTCTGGCCGAACGTGTCCATCCAGCTGGCCGTGAACGTGCAATTCTTGCGGTCATAGTACTTGGGGTCGTTCAACCCGAGCAACTCGATGATCTTATCTTCAGTCACCGGGGCGTCGCCGTGGACGACGATGTAGGTGCTTGTGTGCGTGTCATCTTCGGGGACCTCGAGGACGGTGAACTGAAACGCCGGGGCAGGGATGATGCGGCCGTACGGGACGATAAATGGGACCACGCGTGCGTTGCGGACTCTCGGGTCCTCGGTCTTGCGCAGAGCGACATAGTGGAAACCGAAGGCCGTATCTTCGATTTTCAGAGCCGGTTCCAGGTCATTGGATGCAAGCGCAGCGGGATTGACTACGTCAGGGTTGGGTGTGAATTCGTCGTCTTTCCAGCCGGGGCGCGCCATGTTGGTGTGCAGTACGCCGACATGAGAACTATCCTCTCCGCCTTCGACCAACTGCAGATAGTTGCAGGCGACGTTGATGCGCAGCACGACGCGATTGTTCGGTGCAGAGTCCATGAAGGCGTAGCGCGAAAACGCCGGAAGCAACTCGAGCGGGCCGACGTAAGCCCAGACGATGCCGCCTTCCTCGCGCGCTGGAAAGGCCGGTGCCTTCATTCGTGTCGCGTACTTCGGATCGGCGTGGTTCGGCGTTTCCAATACGGCACCGGAAACGCTGAATTTCCAGCCGTGATAGAGGCACCGGATGCCGCCTTCTTCGACCCGTCCAAGTGCGAGCGACGCGCCGCGATGCATGCACAGCTCTTCCAGAAAGCCTACCTTGCCCTCGGTGTCCCGGAATGCGACATAGTTCTCGCCGAGCAGACGGACACGGAGTGGCGGGCAGTCCGGATGCGGCAACTGGGCTGAGGTGCACACTGGGTGCCAGAAACGTCGCATCAAGGTGCCCCCCGGCGTACCCGGACCCACACGGCAGAGAATCTCGTTGTCTTCGTGGCTCAACATATAAAGCTCCTTTCCTGACTTTCGTTATTGGCTGCGCTCTGCACGTGCAGCATGGGTCGACACGATCCGATGGTGCGGAACCAGGGTGCGCCAGTCCTCGTCGATGCCGATCTCACCCGACACGCCAATGGCGCTGCCGGCGTCCGCTCGCAGCGCGGCTATCTCCTGCTGGTCACGAGCCGCCCGGGCATATGCCAGCAAGCAGCGCTGAAGACGACTGATCGCGAGGTCGGCAGTGGATAGCATCTCCTGCGATCGGTCGCGAATCGCGCCGCTCGACACGCTGCATGCGGCGTCTTCCTGCGTGATGCCGTCAAAACCGGTGAAATGACCGTTCCGCTGCTGCCCGCGGTCCTGGCGGTAGCCATTGGCAACGGACATTGCCGCCGAAGAGTCACAGGTGTCGGCCGTCATCCCGTACTTGCGCAGCGTCGGCTCATCCAGGCCCACGAACGTGAGTTGCTCACTGCGCAACGGCTCTTCGCCAACGAGCTTTTCGGCATCCCACCACACGTGATACAGGTTGCAGCGCTCGTCGCTCACCGGCACGATCGCAAGCCAGACATCCCCGTTCGCGTTAGCGATGAAGCAGGGAGCGATGAACGACGTTACTCGAGCGATACGCTTGTCGCCGGTTTGGCGGATGGCCACATAGTGGAAGCCGAAGTCCGTCTCGTCTGCTTCGATCTTGGGGGCCGCGTCGAACTGCATGTGCGAAGTCTTCTTCGCATAGTCGAGATTGGAGTCGTTAGTCCTGGCCAGTGCGGAACTATGAAGGACGGTCAAATGCGATGAATCGACAAGACCTTCGATCACCTGAACAAAATTGGCGTTGACAACTGCGCAGGCATTGATACGGTTCGAGTCTGGCTGGTCCATAAAGGCCCAGTGCGGGAAGGGCGGCTCTTTACCCTTTGGACCCAGATAACCCCAGACGATGCCACCCACCTCCTGCACTGGGTAGGTTCGACCCTTGATGCGCTCCTTGAATTTCGGGTCCTCGACGTTTGGGGTCTCGAGGACAGTCCCATCCACCGCAAACTTCCAGCCGTGATAGATGCAGCGCAGCCCATCGCCCTCCGCGCGGGCCAATTGCATTGAAGCACCCCGGTGCAGGCAACCCTCTGCATAGAGACCGGGCCGACCCTGCTGGTCGCGCCACACGACAAACCGCTCACCCAGCAGGTCAATTGTCTGCGGTTCGCCATTCGCCTGCGGCATGTCCGACGACTGGATCACGGGCAACCAGAAACGGCGCATTGCATCGCCCATGGCCGTACCTGTGCCAGTACGGCACATTAGTTCGTTATCTTGCTTGGTCAACATGTTGATCCCTCGCTACGATGTTTGGCAGTGGGTGACCGGCCGGCTCAGAGATCGAGCACCAGCCGGGAAGTTTTCGCGCGCGAGCAGCACGGCATGAAGCTGTCGTTACGTGCCCGCTCTTCGTCCGTCAGATAAAGGTCTCGATGGTCGGGTACGCCGGCCAGCACCTTCGTCATGCAGGTGCCACAGACACCCTGCTCGCAGGACAGCGGCAGGTTGAACCCGGCGTCGAGCAAAGCGTGCGCGGCACTTTGATCCGCGTGAACCTCGATGACCCGGCCACTGCTGCCGATCTCGATTTCGAACCGTTCGTCATCCGAAGAATCGACTGACGCTGCCGCGAAATATTCGCGGTGCAGGTGCCCCTCGTCCCAACCGAGTTCGCGCGCAGTCTGCAGGATGTGGTCCATGAAGCCGGTGGGTCCACACACGTACAGATGCTTGTCGGGTGATGGCGAACCGATCGCGGAGCGGGCATCGAGTTGCTGGCCAGGGGCGCCGTCGTCGACGTGCACGTGCACGCGCGACTCGTCGTCAAATTGCGCTTGTTGCAGGCGGTCGACGAAAGCCATGCGCGACAACGTGCGCCCGCAATAGTGCATCTCGAATGTGCGGTGCTCGCGCGCCAGTTGCTGTGCCATGCAGAGGATTGGCGTGATGCCGATGCCGCCCGCGAACAGAATCGAACGGTCTTTTTGACCGTTGTGCAGGGTAAAGTGGTTGCGCGGGGCGCTGATCGTGAGCGTGTCTCCCGCATGCACGTCCTCGAGAAGTTTCACCGAGCCGCCGCGTGATTGAGGGTCACGCAGCACGCCGATCCGGTAGCACGGGTATTCGCCCGGCAAGTCATACAAGGAGTACTGACGCACGGGACCCTGAGGCACGTGCAGGTCGATGTGCGAACCTGCTTCGAAGGCGGGCAGTTCACCATCCGACAACGGCGAGAGCTCGTAGCCGGCAATGTCGTCCGCCAGCCAAATCTTGGCGGAGACTTTGACTTGCAGCAAGGTGTTCATTGGGATCGATTTATCTTCCATGGGGATGTAGGCATAAAGAGGATTGCGTGTCACGCGGCGATGTGAAGTCGACGCCGGATGACTACTGGCGAGGCGCCCAACTGGCGTTGCACTAGCCAGCGCGCCAAACCTTGGTCCATCACGCGCACATGCTCCGGAAACCAGTCCATCAGCGCTCTGGCAAAAGAGCGGACAACCTCGGTTCGTCCATCAGCCAGCATGACGCGTACTTCGTCGAGCGACCGGAGCACGGCCGCATGCTCGTCGATATGGCAACCCGCTGAACCATAGGCTGTCTCGCGCATCGAGGCGTCTTCGTCGTCAAAATGGCGGTGCGCATGTTCGGCAAACGCTTCGAGCGCGTTCTCAAGATTGTTGTCGTCCGTAGTCAGAAGCGCGTGTACACATGCGACAAACTCATGGTGGGTTTCGTCCATCGTCTGATGGCCAAGTGCATAGTCGTCGTGCCAGGCGAAGCCAGGGATTACACGATCCTTCCCCCTCGCATGTTGCGTTGACTCGACCATTGATGACGCTACTGCTGGGCTCGGCGATGGCGCGGTACCGCGGCCGTCAATTGTCTGTTGCTCTTCCAAATCTTTCATTTGTCAACGCACTCCTGCTCAGTTGATCACGCTGGTCTATCTGATCTTCCTAGGAAGATATTTAATTGCGTGGTGAATGTCGAGATAGGGCAAACGCCTATACATATGAAAATTTCAAAAAAAGGCGGCGAATTTTCGGCCGAAAGGTTTGCCGGATATGACGATCACGAACCTGTGAAGCGCCGGGTTCGGGTAACTCCCGACAGCAAATAGTTTGACATGGAAGATGATCAAAAATTATCTTCCACGGAAGCACATAACCAAACGGAGACAGATGATGGGTTCACAGTTGAGTCGGACGGGGGGTGGCTTTTCGTGGCGTCGGATGATTGGGGGAGGACTCGCGTTTCTTGCGGTATGTGCGCCGGGAGTATCCCAGGCACAGAGCTCTGTCACCTTGTATGGGATTATCGATACCGGCGTTGAGTACGTGACAAACGTCGGTCGTCAAAAGTCCAGCGTGGTGCGTGTGCCGTCGCTCACGGGATCGATACCCTCAAGGTGGGGTATCCGTGGCAAGGAGGATCTGGGTGGTGGTCTTAGCGCGATTTTTGTATTGGAGTCGGGCTTCGCCCCGTCAACGGGCGCGCTGAATCAGGGTGGTCGTTTATTCGGCAGGCAGGCCTATGTCGGGCTTGCAGGGCGGTGGGGGACGTTATCCCTGGGCCGGCAATACTCTCAGATCTATTGGGCCTTGCCGGGTGACACGATGGGGCCGAATGTCTATGCCGCCGGTGATCTGGACCCGTACCTGGCTCAACCGCGACTCGACAACGCCGTCGCCTACTCCTTCACGTCGTCGGGGCTGACCGTGGGTGCAACGTATTCGTTGGGGCGTGACGGGGTGGATCCCGCGGAGGCCGGAGGATGTGCCGGGCAGTCGCCGACGGACTGGCGGGCCTGCAAGTCGATATCTGCCATGGTGAAATATGAAGCGGCGACATGGGGCATCGCGACGGCCTTCGACCGCAACTACGGTGGTGGCGGCGTCGGCTCGCCCCTGCCGCGTAGCTCGCAAACTGATACACGTGCCGTCATCGACGGCTACGTGAAGTTTGGTACCTCGACTATCGGTGCGGGATTTCTCCACCGAATCAATCACGGGGCGCAGACGCCGACCCTTTTCGACGCGGTCAGCAACTACTGGTGGCTTGGCGGGACCTATTTCGTCCTGCCACAAATCGCCCTTGACGCCCAGTTCGGACATATATCGGTGAACGGCGGGAGTTCCGCGGGAGCCTCCCTGTTCGCAGCGCGCGCGACGTACTTATTGTCCAAGCGCACTTCTGTATACGTCACCGCAGGGCGTGTGTTCAACCAGCGCAATGCAGCGTTCACGATTGACGGCGGCGTGATCCCACCCGCCTCCTCGCCATTGCCCGGGGTGAATCAATCGGGTGCGATGGTGGGTATTCGCCACCAGTTCTAAATGGTCAGCCGAAGCTCGACCTCTAATCAGATTGCCTCTCTTTCTTGCTCCAACGGAGACATCCATGCGTCGCAGCTTTCGTTTCGCGCTCGCCATGCTCGCCTGTGCGGCCGCCTCGGGCCTCGCCTTCATGAGCCCGGCCCGAGCGCAAGAGACCGTCAAGATTGGCCTGCTTTTCACCTACTCGGGCGCATCCGGGATGACGGGGCAGGTCGCGGACAACGTCATCAAGCTGTTCCAGCAGAAGAACGGCACGACGGCCGGCGGAAAGAAGATCGAGTTCGTCAAGCGCGACACGACCGGCCCGAACCCGGAAGTGGTCAAGCGCCTTGTGCAGGAACTCATCGTGCGCGACAAGATCAACGTCCTCATTGGGCCGGACTTCACCCCGAACGTGCTGGCGGTCGCGCCGCTTGTCACGGAAGGTAAGGTTCCGACGTTCATTACCGGCGCCGCGACGCAGGGTATCGTCGCGCGCTCGCCGTACTACGTGCGGACCTTCTTCTCTATCCCGCAGTCCGTGCGGCCGATAGCGCAGTGGGCACATGAGAACGGCGTGAAGAACCCGTTTATCGTGGTCGCGGACTTTGCACCGGGCCACGACACGGAGACTACCTTCACCAGGACGTTCACCGATCTCGGCGGACGGGTTGCCGGCACGGCGCGCGTGCCGCTGCGCAGCCCGGAATTCTCCAGCTACATGCAGCGCATCAAGGATGCGCAACCCGACGCTGTGTTCGCTTTCTTCCCGATCGGCGAATTGGTGCCGCAGTTCCTCAAGGCCTACGCCGACTCCGGCCTCAAGAGCCGCAACATCAAGTTGCTCGGGACGGGAGACATGAGCGACGAGAGCGTCATCGATGCGGCGGGTGATGCAAGCGTCGGCCTCGTGACCGCAGGGGTCTATTCCACGGCGCACGACTCCGCACCCAACAAGCAGTTCGTGACCGATTACGTAGCCGAGTTTGGCAAGACGCCGCGCGTCACAACTGGAAGCGTCGCCGTGTGGGACGCCATGAGGCTGATTTACGACGGCATGGCCGCGCAGAAGAATGCCCCGTTCGACGCCGACAAATTCATGGCCTTCGTGAAGGGCCGCTCGATCGAGAGTCCGCGCGGACCTCTCGCCATCGACAGGGTCTCCGGCGACGTCACGCAGAACGTGTATATCCGCCGTGTCGATAAGCGCGACGGGGCGTTGCAGAACGTCGAAATCGAGACCTTCAAGGACGTATCGGCGAAGTGATCGGTAGCGATGAGACAACGACCACTCCAAACTCGAGAGCAGCTATGACGACTATTGTGACCCTGCTGTTCAACGGGCTATCTTACGGTGCACTGCTGTTCGTCATGGCCGTCGGCCTGTCCGTCACGATGGGGATGATGCAGTTCATGAATCTGGCTCAGGTCAGCTTCTCGATGCTCGGCGGCTACGTGATGGTCAGCGCGATGAATGTGCTGGGCATTCCATTCCTGGCGAGCCTGCCACTCGCATTCGTTGCCGTCGGAGCGTTTTCCGCGGTTCTGGAGTGGCTGGTGTTGCGCCACTTCTACGAGGCCGACGATCTAACCCAGGTACTACTGACGCTCGGCCTGGTCTTTATGTCGATCTCGTCGGTGGCCTTCATCTGGGGGCCATCATTCCGGCCGGTCTCGGTGCCGGCCTGGCTCAGTGGGCAAGCGCACGTGTTCGGGCTCGACCTCGAGCGCTACCGCATCTTCCTGATTGTCGCGGGCGTGCTCATCGCGATGGCAATGGTGCTGGGGATCGAGAGCACACGGTTCGGCGCCAAGGTGCGGGCATGCGTCGACAACCGCCGCGCCGCATCCGGTTGCGGAATGAACACTGGGGCGGTCTTCTCGTTGACCTTTGCGTTGGGTGGCGGGTTGGCTGGCCTCGGCGGCGCGTTATCGGCGAACCTGCTGAGCCTGGATCCCAACTTCCCGCTGCGCTATCTGGTCTACGTGCTGATCGTCGTCTCGGTTGGCGGCACGGGCAACATCTTCGGCACGCTGCTCGCAGCGGTGCTTATCGGCGTGGCCGACGTCGTGGGCAAGTACTACCTGCCCGAGGCCGCCGGCCTGTCCATCTATGTCCTGACGGTGCTCGTCATGTTGTGGCGACCGCAGGGCCTGCTCGGCAAGAAGGTCTAACATGACTCGTCCTGACATCGCTGGCTACTTCCGGTCGCGCTCCCGCGTGAGCCGTTGGGAACTCGTATTCTGGGCCGCCTGGCTCGGCCTTTTCTTTATTCCGGGCTGCAACCTGGTGCTGCTGTCGCAGATCCTGGCCTGGGGCCTATTTGCGCTCTCGCTGGATCTGCTGCTCGGCTACCGGGGCATCCCGTCGCTCGGTCACGCGGCCTTCTTCGGGATCGGCGCGTATACGGCCGGCCTTCTCGGCCAGCACGGCTGGACCGAGCCGATCAGTGGCTTGTTGATAGCGGGCTTGACAGCGGGGCTTACGGGGCTCGTGACCGGTCGCATCGTGCGCAAGTTGCATGGCGTCGGCCTGCTGATGGTCACGCTCGGCCTCAACATGATCCTGTTCGACTTCGTGGATCGCTCCACGGGCCTCACCGGCGGGGATGACGGGTTGCAAGGCATCGAGATCGCCCCCGTACTCGGCCTGTTCCGCTTCGACATGATCGGCCGCACCGCCTACCTGTACATATTCTTCGTTGTGCTGCTGTGCTTCCTGGGGGTACGCGCCCTCGTGAAATCATCCTTCGGACTGTCCCTGCTCGGCGCGCGAGAGAACCCGCGCCGGATGATCATGTTGGGCACGCCGATCGAGCACGACGTCACCGTCGTATTCGGCCTGTCGGCCATGCTAGCTGGGATTGCGGGTGCGCTGCTAACCCAGGCCGGCCAGTTCGTGTCGCCCGAAGCGTTGGCGTTTACGCGTTCGGCCGACGTGCTGGTGATGCTTGTGATAGGCGGTACCGGCATCCTGTACGGCGGCTTCATCGGTGCGACGGTGTTCATCTTGCTGCGCGACCTGCTATCGGCGTTCAACCCGATCTACTGGTACTTCTGGATCGGGCTGTTGCTGGTGCTGATCGTAGCGACGTTCCGCAAGGGCGTGCTTCCCACGCTTGTCGGCCGTGTGGAGCAATTGCGAGGGAGGCGGGCATGAGCGCCGATATTGTGCTGCAGACGAGAGACCTGAAGATGGCGTTCGGCGGGCTGAAAATCTTCGACCGGCTGAATTTTTCGATGCGGCGCGGCGAGCGCCACGCGATCATCGGGCCGAACGGCGCGGGTAAGAGCACTTTCGTGAACCTGGTGACAGGCTTGCTCAAGCCAACGGCGGGGCATCTACTGCTCGACGGCCGCGACGTAACGGATACCACGCCGCATCAGCGCGTGCGGTACGGTCTCGTGCGTACGTTTCAGATCAATACACTGTTCCCCGCACTGAACCCTTTGGAGTCCGTGGTGCTGGCGCTGTGTCAACGCCAAGGACTCGCGCGCCCATCGTGGCGTCCTGTCAGCCGCATGACGAGCCAGATCGATGAAGCGTCTGCGCTACTCAATCGCTTCGGCCTGCTTGACGCCGCGCTCACCCCTACTCAGACGCTGTCGTACGGTGAGCAGCGCGTGCTCGAGGTTGTGCTCGCCTTCGCCATGCGGCCGCGCGTGCTGTTGCTCGACGAACCGGCCGCCGGTTTGTCCACTGCTCAGGGCGTGGCACTCTTCGACCAGTTGTCGAACCTGGCGGGCGAGACGACGGTCCTCTTCATCGAGCACGACATGCACCTTGTGTTTCGTTATGCCGATCGCGTTTCGGTGTTCGCAGGTGGCGACATGATCGCTCAGGGAACGCCCGACGAAGTGCGTGCGGATGAACGCGTGAGGAAAGCTTACCTTGGAAGCTAAGGATATGACCGTCTCGCCCGATGCCGCGACAGGCGCCAGCGCGAGTGCGAATGCGAGCGCGCCCGGCATGGAGAGGTACGAGCCCGCGGCATCGAAGCGGGCGCTACTTGAGTTGCGCGGGCTGTGCGCAGGTTATGGGCCCGCCCGCGTGCTGCACGACCTGGACCTCTCGGTGCACCGTGGGGAAACGCTGGTCGTGATCGGCCGCAACGGCGTCGGCAAGACCACGCTGATCGAATCGATTATCGGCCTCACGACACACCATGCGGGCGAGATCTGGTTCGATGGCAAGCGCATCGACGGCCTGCCTGCGCATCTGCGCAATCGCCACGGCATCGCTTGGGTGCCGCAGCAGCGAGAGATTTTTTCATCGCTGACCGTCGAGGAAAACCTGACCGTCGTGCACCGCGAGGGTACGTGGGACACTGAGCGCGTCTACAGCCTGTTTCCCCGGCTCGAGGAGCGTCGACGCAACTACGGCAACCAGCTTTCCGGCGGCGAACAGCAAATGCTCGCGCTCGGACGGGCCCTGATGACCAACCCGTCACTGCTCCTGCTCGACGAGCCTGTTGAAGGGCTCGCCCCTCTGATCGTGCAGGAGATGCTCACTGCCATCGATCGTATGCAGCTCCAAAGCGATATGACGATCGTGCTGGTCGAGCAGAAGTTCGACCTCGCACTTGCCCACTCGGAGCGCTGCGCCGTGATCGATCACGGCAGCGTCGTGCACAGCGGGTTGAGTAGCGAACTACTCGGCAACCCGCGGCTGATGGACCGCCTTCTTGGCGTCTCCGCTTGACCCGCATGTTGATTCTATCGATGAAGTCGCGTCTTCTGCGCTCGAACCGTCGCCCGCAGGAGTTCGAAGCGCGTCCTTTCGTCGACATGTCGCCGTTCGACTCGCGGCGGTAACCCAATCTATAGGAAGAGTGGTAGCTATGATCATCGTATTCGGCGGCACCGGTATGCTCGGACAGCACACGGCCCTCGATCTTATCGAGAACGGCGAGCGTGTGGTCGTCACAGGCATGCGGCGACACGCACCGCTGCTCATGGCGGACGCCGTTGAGCGCAAGCAGGCGTTCGTCGAGTATCTCGATCTTACGGACCCCTACGCGGTGATGGGCGTGGTGGCGAAGTACAAACCCAAGGTCGTCGTCGACACTTCGGGATATGCGCCAAAGCTGCTGGCGCCTTCGGCTGAAGTACGAGCGCGTGTCACTGCGGAGCTGAACCTGCTCGAGGCAGCGAAGCTGAACGGCGTCGAGCGGGTCGTGCTCACCAGTTCGTCGGATGCCTATTGGGGGCTTGGCCCCGAATGCATGCCTTTGAAGGAGGACATGCCGGTGCCCCTGCAGGAAGACGACGACAACTTCATCGTGCAGTCGTGGGCCAAAAAGACGCTCGAGGTCGTCGCCAATTTGTACCGGCGCCAGGAAGGTCTGAACATCGTGACCGTGCGATGCAGCGGCATGTTCGGACCCGCCTATCGCACGTTCCTCAACCTGCCCAGTCGCCTCATCAAGGCGGGCCTTTCTGGAGCCACGCCTGATTTTTCAAAGGGCGGCGGGGTGCCTGTGGAGAGCGACGGTTACGACCAGACGTACGTGAAAGATATCGCATACGGCATGGGCCTCATTGTTCGAGCGCCGACATTGCAGCACCATATCTACAACCTCGGGAGCGGACGTGCAACGAGCTATGGGGAGATTGCGCGCGCCGTGGAGAAGGCGATTCCCGGCTTCGAGATCCGGCTGCGACCCGCGGCGCAGCCGTCGGAGGTCGGTCCGGGCCGCGAGGTGAGCATGGGCAACTTCTACATGGACATTTCGCGCATCGGCCACGAACTTGGCTATGCGCCGAGATATTCCATGGAGCGCGCGATTGCGGAGTACGCCGACTGGCTGCGCACCCACGAGATGTGACGTCAAGGAAGAAGGACGGAAGACTGTCTTGAACACGCCGAGGTGATCGTCTTCTTCGCCCAGAGCCGCCGAACCGGATGTTGAAACGGGCGAGGGCAGCGCCGCTGGCAAACCGCCATAGCGGCGCTGATTCGGAGAAAGGCTGGAAACCAGGTTTCAACCTCTGCCGAGCGCGATATACCGCTCGAGGTGATGATCCTCATCCCCCAGTTGATGGTCGATCATCACGAGCCGCTTCGCATAGTGAGCCAGCGGCAACTCCCACGTCATGCCGATACCGCCATGCAACTGAATACATTCCTCGGCGACTAGTGCCCCAATCCTGCCAATACTGTATTTCGCCGCCGAAACCGCCCGTTCCCGCACGGTGCGCTCAGCCCCAAGCGCGGCAGCCGCGTTGATCACCGCCGATCGCGCCTGCTCGATCTCAAGCAGCAGGTCTGCCATCCGATGTTGCAATGCCTGGAAGCTGCCGATCGGCACGCCGAACTGCTTGCGTGTGCGCAAGTATTCAAGCGTGTAGTCTTTCGCGACGTCCATCGCGCCGACCGCTTCGGAGCACAAGGCAAGCACGCCGCAACTGATCGCGTATTCGAGCGTCGCAAAACCTTCGCCGGCCGTGCCGAGCAATGCGTCGTCGGCCAGTGTGACGTTGTCGAATGAGACCTCGGCCGCGCGGCCGCCGTCGATCTTGCGATAGCCGCGCACGCTGACACCCGCGGCGTCGCGAGGCACGAGAAAGAGCGTGATGCCGGCTTCTTCATCGTCGGCACCGTCCGTGCGCGCGGAGACGAGAAAGAGCGAAGCGTTCTCGCCTTGCTGAACGACCGCTTTCGCGCCATTCAGCTTCCACTCGCCGCCGTTGCGTTCTGCGCGAGTCGTCACGCGTGATAGTTCGTAGTGGCCTTCCGGCTCGCCGTGCGCGAGCGCAACGATCCGGGATCCGTCGATCAAATCGGCAAGCGCAGCCTTTTGCGTTTCATTGCCGCCACGCGTGATCGCCTGGCCGACGACTAGCGTATCGAGAAACGGCTCGACCACGAGCCCGCGACCCAGACTCTCGAAGACGACCGCGATATCGAAGCCGCCGCCGCCAAAGCCACCCTCCGTTTCGTCGAACAACGCGCCGATAATGCCGAGTTCTGCGAATCGATTCCAAAGGTCGGCGCTGAAGCCTTCCGCCGAGCGTGCAATCCGGTCGCGCGTTTCGAAGCCGTATTGCTCAGTGACAAAACGGTTGAGCGTATCCGCCAGCATGCGGCGGTCTTCGGTATGCTGAAAATTCATGGCGTGTGCCCCTTACAGTCCCAGGATCATTTTGGAAATGATGTTCTTCTGGATTTCGTTGGAGCCGCCGAAGATCGACAGCTTGCGGTTGTTGAAGTAAAGCGAGGCGGCGCTCGCCGCTTCGTCGGGGCCGACTGGTGTGCCTTCGAAACCATCGTACAAGGCTTCCTCGACGAACGGCTGCGCATACGGCCCCATCGCGCGGCGTGTGAGCGAGGAGATTTCCTGGCGGATCTCAGTGCCGCGAATCTTCAGCATCGAACTCTCTGCGCCCGGCACGCCGCCGCCGGCCACCGCCGCGATCACGCGCAGGTTGGTGGTCTTCATGTTCTCCAGATCGATCTCGACGCGCGCCATGCGTGCGGCAAACGAAGGATCATCCGCCAGTGGCCGGCCGTTGCGCTGCTGTTTCGCGGCGATCTTGCGCAGCCGATTAAACGCGGCCACCGAGAAGCCGACGCCCGCGATATTGGTGCGTTCATACGTGAGCAGGTATTTGGCGTAGGTCCAGCCCTTGTTCTCTTCGCCCACGATGTTCTCGACGGGCACGCGTACGTCCGTGAAAAACACTTCGTTGACTTCGTGCTCGCCATCGAGCGTGATGATCGGGCGCACTTCGACGCCTGGCGTATTCATGTCGATCAGCAGGAAGCTGATGCCTTCCTGCTTGCGCACGTCGGTGGCGCTGCGCACGAGGCAGAAGATCATGTTCGCGTAGTGGCCGAGCGTGGTCCACGTCTTCTGGCCGTTGACGATGTAGTGCTCGCCTTGCGCGTCGCTGCCGCGTACCGCGGTGGTCTTGACCGAGGCGAGGTCCGAGCCCGCGCCCGGTTCCGAGTAGCCTTGGCACCACCAGTCCGAGCCATCGAGAATGCGCGGTAACCAGTGGTGTTTTTGCGCCTCGTTGCCGTATTTGATTAGCACCGGGCCGAGCATGTTGACGCCGAACGGCACGACACGCGGTGCGCCCGCCAATGCGCATTCATTCTCGAAGATAAATTTCTGCACAGCGTTCCAGCCCGGGCCGCCGTACTCAGTCGGCCAATGATTGGCGAGCCAGCCTTGCGCGTTGAGAATCGCGTGCCACTCGGCCATGTCGTCGCGCGTGAGGCGGCGGCCGCCGTGTACTTTGTCGGCGAGACGCTGCGGGAGCTTGTCGCGCAAAAAACGCTGCACCTCGGTGCGAAAAGCCTCTTCTTCAGGTGTGAAGTTCAGATCCATAGCGGGTTCTTTCCTCGATATTCAATGGGTCAGCGAACCGGTGGACCGACGGGCGATCAGGCCGCCATCGGCCGAGAATGCTCCAAATGACGTGCCGTCTCAAGCTGACTGATTGAGGCTCGCGAAATCGGCACCGCGCTCAACCAGTTCGACCAGCAGCGGCGACGCTTGCCAGAACAGCGGGTCTTCTTTGGCGAACTCGCGGATGTCCGCGAGAACCGTGGCGAGGCCCACCGTATCGGCGTATTTCATCGGACCGCCGCGATAACGCGGAAAGCCGTAGCCATAGAGGAAGGTCACGTCGACATCGAGCGGCCGAAGTGCGATGCCTTCATGCACGACGTTGGCGCCTTCGTTGATCATCGCGGCCATGTAGCGGCGCATGATTTCTTCGTCGGTGAAAGTGCGTGGCGTGACACCGGCGCGTTCACGCTCGGCTTCGATGATGGCCTCGACCTTGGGGTCCGGCGTGCCGGTGCGCGAACCTTCGGGGTACAGATAAAAACCACAGCCGGTCTTCTGGCCGAACCAGCCGCGTTCGCAAAGACGGTCGGCGATCTGCACGTAGCGTGCTTCGGGGTTTCGCGTGGCGGCGCGCCGCTTGCGCGTCGCCCAGCCAATGTCGCCGCCCGCCAGATCGACCACCTGGAATGGACCCATCGGGAAGCCGAACGCACGCACTGCCGCATCGATCTGATAGGGCGACGCGCCGTCTTCCATCATCGCGTCCGCCGCGCTGCGATACACCGCCAGCACGCGATTGCCGATGAAACCGTCGCACACGCCGGCACGCACCGGCGTTTTGCGCAGCTTCTTCGCGAGTTCGAACGCAGTGGCGACCACGTCCGCGCTGACCTGCTTCGGCACCACCACTTCCAGCAGCTTCATGATGTTGGCGGGGGAGAAGAAGTGCAGGCCGATCACGTCCGCGGGGCGTGAAATGCTGGCCGCAATCGCGTCGATGTCGAGATACGACGTGTTGGTGGCCAGCACCGCGCCGGCTTTGCAGACACGATCGAGTTCGGCGAACACGGCCTTTTTCACCGACAGGTCTTCAAATACGGCTTCGATCACCAGATCGGCGTCGGCGAGTGCGTCGTACGAGGTGCTGCCATGCCAGCGCGTCATCACGTCGGCTTTCTTCTGCGCACTCATGCGGCCTTTGGCGATCAGGCCGTCGTAGACTTTTTCGATGTGCGCGCGGCCGCGTGCGAGCGACGCGTCGTCGCGTTCGATCATCGTCACCGGCAAGCCTGCATCGAGCACCGCGACGGCGATACCCGCGCCCATCGTGCCGCCGCCCACCACGCCGATCTTGTTCAGCGCGCGTGGTTTTGCACTGCGTGTTTCGGGCGCTTTGAGCACTTCGCGTTCGGCAAAGAACGCGTGAATCAACCCGGCACGCTGCGGGCTGTCGATGCATTCCAGGAACAGTTTGCGTTCGAGCCGCAGGCCGTCTTCAAAAGGCTGTTCTACGGCGGCTTCTACGGCATCGACGATTTTGAGCGGGGAGAACAGACCGCGCGATTTCTTCGCCGTTTCCGCGCGAGCCGCGGCGACGGCGGCGAGGCTCGCGGCGCGGTCGCTCAGCGCTGCGGCATCGCGAGCGCGCCGCACGGGCGCGTGAGCGGCCAGCAGTTCGTGCACATAGGCGAGTCCTTCAGCGAGGATATCGTCGCTGCTGCCGAGCCGGTCGATGAGGCCGAGCGCGAGCGCTTCTTTCGCGCCGGCGTGGCGGCCGCTCAGGATCAGGTCGAGGGCGGCCTGCGCGCCGATCAGGCGCGGCGTACGCTGCGTGCCGCCTGCGCCCGGCAGCAGGCCGAGTTGCACTTCGGGCAAACCGAGCTTCGCGCCATCCACCGCGAGCCGGTAGTGCGCCGCGAGGGCCACTTCCAGACCGCCACCGAGCGCGGCGCCGTGAATGGCCGCCACCACCGGCTTCGCACACGCCTCGATGCGGTCACACACGTCCGGCAGCGACGGCGGCACCGGCGGCTTGCCGAACTCGCGAATGTCCGCACCCGCGATGAAGTTTCGCCCCGCGCCTACGATCAGCACCGCTTCGACGGCCTTGTCGGCATCCGCGGCTTCAATGGCGGCGAGCAGGCCGCGCCGCACGTCGGCGGACAAGGCGTTGACTGGCGCGTGGTCGATCGTGACTAGCAGGACTTTGCCGCGCAATTCGCGCATGACAACGTCGGCGGAAGGGGTGAGGGTCATCGTGTCGTCTCCTGACTGTTTGTTACCGGGCCAAATCGGGGCAGATCAAGGCACATCGGGTCTGGCGAATTCTCCGATTGTCGGTTGGTCAAGGTTTATTGACAATTGCATAGTCCATTGACAGACTGTCAAAATTATTTTGACAAAGGCCATGTTATGGACGTCAATTCGCTGACCCTGCTGGTTGATATCCTTGATGCGGGCAACCTGAGCGAAGCCGCGCGCCGGCTGAAAATGAGCCGTGCGAACGTGAGTTACCACTTGAACCAGCTGGAGCGCTCGATCGGGCTGCAACTGGTGAGGCGCACCACGCGCCGGGTCGAGCCGACCGAAATCGGTCTGCAGTTATACGAGCATGGCCGCACGATCCAGAACGCGCTGCTGGCCGCGCGCGAGTCGGTCACCACGCTTGGGCAGAGCTTGCAGGGGCGGGTGAGATTGAGTGTGCCGAGCGGCTACGGGCAGCTGGTGATGTCAGATTGGCTGATCGCGTTCAAGCGTCTTTACCCGGGCATCGTGCTGGATGTGATGTTCGAGAATCGCGTTGAGGATCTGATGCGCGACGAGGTCGACATTGCGGTGCGGGTGATGTCCGAACCGCCGCAGAATCTCGTCGCGCGCGACATGGGGCCGGTGCGATACGTTGCCTGCGCTTCGCCGGAGTTTGCCGAAAACCGTGGTATGCCAGTGCGGCTCGATGATCTGCGCACGGCACCGTTGATTACGTCGGCGGTGGTCGGCAGGCAGTTGCGCTTGGCGGCTTATCTGCGCGACGAGCGCCACGAAGTGCTGCTGGAGCCGACGATTATTTCCGAGAACTTTCTGTTCTTGCGCCAGGCGGTGCTGGCCGGCCTGGGCGTCGGTCTGGTGCCCGATTACGTGGTGCAGGACGACCTACGTCGTGGGGATGTGGTGACGGCGCTCGATGAATGGCGCTTAAGCATCTTCGGTACGAATATGTACATGCTCTATATGCCGAATCGCCATCACACGCGGGCGGCGGCGAGTTTTATCGAGTTCATTCTGGAACAGGCGCGCGGAAGTGGAAGAGGGGTCGCAGCTTGAGCTGCAATGAAGCAATTTTTCTTCGGCGCGCTGATGGTCTGTGCGCGGCAGGGGAACGGAGCAAGGATGGACTCACCGCGTTGGCGTGCAGAAGAAAGCAGCACCAGCACCGTTGCCTCACTCACGGGTATGCTTAACAAAACGGCGAGATAGCCGTGCGCCTGGTAGCACATCAAACTTCAGGGGAGACGGAAATGAAATGGACAATCGCATTTCTCGCTCTGCTTGCAATCGCCATTGTCATTGTGTTGGTCTCGCGTCTTCCGGGCGAGGAAGCCATTCGCCTCGCCGGCTACGCGGCCACCGCGGGCTTCGCCGTACTGATCAGCTTCTTGATTCGCTGGCGCGCAAATCGCGCGCAACGAAACAAACGCGCGGGGTGAGCACGCACGCCTTGCATTCGCTCGTGCCGACTATGCCGGTGACGGCGACCGCCCGTGCCCACCGTGCTGACCCACCCCGCTGGTTTCCGTGGCAAACCCATCCGCGACGCACGCAGTGCGGAGTGGGAGCTGATGAATCCTTTGTCACTAACGTCGAATGTGCGAGGGCACGGATTCCAGATGTACCACTACCGCAACTGCGCGGGGGACCCGCTTAAGAATTAGCGGTGGGAAGCCGCTTTCTTTGCTTACTTTCTTTGCGGCGGCAAAGAAAGTAAGTGCCTGCCCCGCACAGGGGCGACGCTAATAAACCAATAAGAATTCAAGGAAAGGCCAAGAAATCCAGATCAAGGATTCGCAACTCGCGCAAGATGCACAGAATCCTGCCGAACGGTATACACACACCCCGCCTCATCAGCGAACGCGGCCAGTCCCGCATGCTACGATGCTTCGCTCGTTGCGAAAAACGTCGGAGACATAGATGAGCCCAGAGAGTGCCGCCCGTTTCGATGACCAGTTTGCGCCCCGCATCGCCGAGGCAATCGCCGCATGCTTCGCCACCACTGTCCACACCGAAGTACTGCCTTACGGCGGCCACGGCCACCCCACCCGCGTACGGATCCACGCAGCACCGCTCGAAGGCCTGGGCCACTACCCATACCCCTTGAATCTGTTCCTCACCTGGGACAGCGACGAAATCGAACGTCTAATGGGCACAGAAGGCCCAGCGCGCTTCACCAGCTATCTGGCTGCATTGCCGCGCAAGCTCCAAGCCTGGCGCCACGTACGCGAACTGGATTTTCTCTCGCACACCCAGGCCGAGCCGGTGGTATTGATCGGCGGCCTCGATTTCGGCTCTTAAGACGCCGCCGCACCGATCCGAAAGAAACTCACACTTTGCACCAAACCCGATGCCTTGCTCTGCACCGCATCGGCAGCCGCAGCCGCCTGCTCGACCAAAGCCGCGTTGCTCTGCGTCACCTGATCCATCTGCGTGACCGCATCGTTCACTTCCGCAATGCCCGCTGCCTGATCGACGCTGGCCGTCGCGATCGCCTCGACGATGCGCGTCACGCTGCCCGCGCTTTGCACCACGCCGTCCATCGTATTGCTTGCATGGTTGATCAACTGCGTGCCGGCGTCGATCGTGGCGACCGACTCGTGAATCAGCGCCTTGATCTCATGCGCGGCATCGGCCGAGCGTTGAGCCAGACTGCGCACTTCGCTCGCGACCACCGCGAAGCCGCGCCCTTGCGTGCCGGCACGCGCCGCTTCAACAGCCGCGTTGAGCGCCAGAATATTGGTCTGCGCGGCAATCGCTTCGACCACCGCGATGATATCGACGATACGCTTGGACGCCGCGTCGATCTGGCCCATTGTGCGCACCGCATCGGTCATCACGACGCCGCCGTCGCGTGCCGCTTGCGCCGCGGTTTGCGCGAGCGTGGTGGCCTCGCGTGCGTTGCTGGCGTTGCGCTGAACCGAGTCGGTGAAATGCTGCATCGAGGCGGCGGTTTCTTCGAGCGACGCGGCCTGTTGTTCGGTGCGTGCCGACAGATCGAGGTTGCCCGCGGCGATCTCCTGCGTCGCTGACGAAATCGTGTTCGCGCCTTCACGAATCTCGCTGACGATATGCCGCAAGCGCTGATTCATTTCGTTGAGCGCGACCAGCAACTGGCCGGTTTCGTCGCGGCTCACCACGGCGACGTCGGCGCGCAGATCGCCTGCCGCAACCGCTTGCGCGACACCGACCGATTGCCTGACCGGCACTGTGATGCTATGGCTCAGGAACCAGATTGCGAACGTGCCCACGCCCAGCGAGCAGATCACGACCGATAGAAGCAGCACGCAGGCGAGCGTGTACGCGCGTTCTGCGGCATCGCCCGTGCGCACGTTGGAGTCTTGCGCCTGCTGCATCACCGCGGCGACAATACCGTCGATAGCGGCGGTCGGCGCGCGGTCGATACCTTTGACCAAACCGTCGACAACGTGTGCCGTATTCGGATCGGCCGCGTCATAGTGGCTGAGCGCGCCGAGGTAGCTGTCCTGCAGCGAGGCGTGCGTGGCGAGCGCCTTGTCGACACCGTCGACGTTAGCGCCCAATGCACTCAGTTGATCCTTCAGTCGCAGCAAGGCAGAGTGCGTCGTGCCGCTTTCTTTGCTGAAGGCGTCACGGTACTTGGCGAACGCAGCCGGATCAGCCCCGCGCAGCAGCAGGTCTTTCCATTCCTGAACCTGCTTCTTGAATTCGACCTGCGCGACGCGTGCCGTGTCGGCAGCTTGCGCATACTGGCTGAGCGTTTGCGCGGACTGGATTTGCAACGCATGGGTATTCGACAGTGCGTGCCAGCCTTCCAGACCCACCACCATCGTCGCGGCAAGCAGCACCGCGCCGAGCAGCGCCAACTTAACAGCGATCTTCAGATTTCTATAGAACGTCACTGCGATTTCCTTTGGCGTACCTTAGTCCAGCTTGAATTGCGTGACGGCAGTGGCAAGACTCACGGCCTGGCTTTGCAACGCGGCGGCCGCCGCCGTGGATTCCTCGACCAGTGCGGCGTTCTGCTGAACCATTTCATCCAGTTGGCTGACCGCGCGGTTGACTTCCTGAATCCCGCGCGTTTGCTCGTTGGCTGCCTGGGTGATTTCGGAAATGATGGTTGTCACGTTGGCGACGTTGTTGACGATCTCCGTCATCGTCTCACCGGCCTGGCGGACCTGGCCCGAGCCGGAGGTCACGCTCGCCACGGTCGCTTCGATCAGCGCCTTGATTTCCTTCGCGGCCTGCGCGCTGCGTTGCGCGAGGCTGCGCACCTCGCCGGCCACCACCGCGAAACCGCGGCCCTGTTCGCCGGCACGCGCCGCTTCAACCGCCGCGTTCAACGCGAGGATGTTGGTCTGGAACGCAATGCCGTCGATCACGCCGATGATGTCGGAGATCTTCACCGACGCCTGTTCGATCTCGCCCATCGTCGTAATCACGTCGGAGATCACCACGCCGCCACGCGAAGCGACCTGCGATGCGGACACGGCGGTATCGTCGGCCTGCTTCGCGGCGCTGGCCGACTGCGTGACCGTCGAGGTGATTTCTTCCATCGACGCAGCGGTCTGTTGCAGGCTGGCCGCAGCGGATTCGGTGCGGCCCGACAGATCGACGTTACCCGCGGCGATTTCATTCGCGGCCACGCGCACCGATT
This sequence comes from Paraburkholderia elongata, assembly GCF_013177735.1. Taxonomy (GTDB): domain Bacteria; phylum Pseudomonadota; class Gammaproteobacteria; order Burkholderiales; family Burkholderiaceae; genus Paraburkholderia; species Paraburkholderia elongata. The sequence continues at coordinate 99,493 of NZ_WOEZ01000044.1, forward strand.
CGCTGGCGTCGCGAATCTGGCGCATCACGTGGCTGAGTTTGTCGATGAAGGTATTGAACGAGCGCGCGATCTGCGCGACTTCGTCGTTGCCGGCGGCCGGCAGACGTTGTGTCAGATCGCCTTCGCCCGAGCCGATCGCGTCCATCGCGTCGCGTACTTTCGAGAGACGCTGGAACGACACGGCGGTGACCGCGGCCACGATTGCGGCGGCAATAGCGGCAATCACGATCAAGGCGATGACCGAGGCGGTCAACAGCGATCGCATGCCCGCGGTCGCTTCCGATTTGTCGAGCGCGACGACCGCGTACCAGTCGGTGCCGGGAATGGCCTCGGCGCGCAGCAGCTTCGTGCTGCCGTTTACGTCGACTTCGACAGGGTGCTCGGTGCTGAAGAGCGCGGCGAGCTTGTCGCCGATGAGAGCAGGTGCGAGGTCCGACGCCGGCTTCAAGGTTAGCTTGGCGTCCGGGTGCGCGACGATATGGCCGCTCGCGTCGATCAACATGCCGAAGCTCGCGGGTGTCGGATGAATCGCCTTGACGTTGGCAATCACACTGTCCATCGCGACGTCGCCGGACACCACGCCTTTCACCGCGCCATCGCGCACCACGGGCGCGGCGAATGCGACCACCAGCTTGCCCGTGCCCACGTCCACATACGGCGGCGTCACCACCGGTTTGCCGGCTGCGGCGGCCTGCTTGTACCAGGGGCGGCCGGTCGGATCGTAGTCAGGCGGGATGCCGGTCGGATCGGAGAACTTCGCCGTCTTGTCCGCGTAGCCGACGTACACGTTGGTGAACTTGCCGGCCGCGGCGATCTGCTTCAACGCGGCGGACGGATCGGGTTGTAGCACGGCGTCCTGCAGCGAGTTGATCATCTGACTATTGGAGGCGATCCAGTCTTCGATACCGTCTGCACGACCGCTTTCGACAGCGTTCAAACTGCTTTCGATTGCATCGGCGTTATACGAGTTGGCGACGACATAGTTGAGAACAGCGTTAGCAGCGAGCGCGACCACAACGATGGCGACGCACAGGGCGACGATGCGCGCGCGAATGGAGGAGAACATGTCGGGAGTCTTTCGGAGTAAGCAGTGAACCGTTGTCGGTGAGGCGGGGGCCTCATACGCGGTATACGGCCTGGGCAGTGGGGACTTGAGCGGGTAATGCTTTCAGTTTCTGACGGCGGCCGGCAACGCCGCTTGTGGCGGCGCGCCGCGATGCTACACACTTTCTCGCGCGATGCGGGGTTTTCAATGGATGCCGAAACAGCGCCTTGGCAATGGTTGCGGGGCGCCGTATTCGTATGACGATAATGGTGGGTATGACGCTATGTGACGCTATGTACCGATGCAGGCGGATGATTTCACATCACCGGAGAATGCAGATGATGTGGGTGATCGAGCGTCTCGCCCACGATGCGCAGCGCCTCTTCGCATTCGTCGCGCGTCTTTGAGCCACCGAGGCACACGCGCATTGCGTTCGGCGGATTGCCGTCGGTGGAAAACGCCGCCCCCGCAACCGCGGCGATGCCCTGGTTGCGCAGTTGCAATGCGAGTTCGGAAGTACTCCAGCCGCTTTCCACCGGCACCGGCAACCACAGATGAAAGCCGTCCGGATGCGCTTCGTAAGGCCACGCTTCGAGCATGCGCGATGCAATCGCCTGGCGTGCGCGTGATTCATTGCGGATTGCGTTGAGCATATCGAGCGCGGTGCCGTCGACGATCCATTGTGTCGCAAGCGTGACCGTGAACGGACTCGCCATCACCGTCGTCGCGCGCAATGCGCCGGCGAGACGTTGTGTTTGTCTGGCAGTCGGCGCGTGCAGATGCGCGACCCGCAGACCCGCACCGAGGCTCTTCGATAAACCCGTCACGTAGTAAGTCAGTTCGGGCGCGAGGCTCGCGAGCGCATCGGGCGCACTTTGCGGCAACATCGCGTACGCATCGTCTTCGATGATCGGGACGCTGTAGCGCAACGCGACGTCGGCGAGCGCCTCGCGCCGTTTGTGCGTGAGCGTCAGCGTGCTCGGGTTTTGCAGCGTCGGATTGCAATAGAACGCGCTCGGCTTGTCGGTCTTGCAGAGCGCTTCGAATGCGTGGGCGAGCGGGCCTTCGTCGTCGCGCGGCAGGGCTTGCAGACGCACGCCGAGTTGCGCGGCAATCGCCTTGATGCCGGGGTAAGCCAGCGCGTCGAGACAGATCGTGCCGCCGGGCCGCGCCAACTGCGAGACGAGCGCCACCAGCGCGCTATGGATGCCGGGGCACACCAGCACGTTCTGCGCGGCGCAATTCGGTACGCGCCGCTTCAGCCATTCGGCGCCCGCGTCCTTGTCGGCGGCGGAGCCGCCGAAGTCTTGATAACGCAGCAACTGATAGGGATCGCTGTCGCTCATCAGGCGGGCCGCCGAATCGCGCAGACGAGCAGCGTAGTCGGGCGGCTCGGGTGGCGTGTTCATCGACATCTCGATGCTGCTGCCGCCGGTCAGCGGCAAGGTCGCTGTGCGGCCGCGCACGAAGGTGCCGCTGCCGGCGCGCGAATCGAGCAGGCCGCGTTTGCGCGCTTCCGCATACGCGCGTGCCACCGTCGTGTAGTTCAGCGCGAGTGCTTCGGCCAGATCGCGCAGTCCCGGCAAGCGGTCGCGCGGACGCAGGCGGCCGGTGGCGAGATCTTCTTCGATCAGATCGGGAATCGCGAGGTAGGCCGGCTTGCGGATGTCGGCGAGGCGTTTGATCCAGTGATGTGTCGGGCTGCTCATTGCGTTGGGCTTCGGATGGAGGTGGTGAGCATTGATCGGATTTGAATGCGATCAATGATCGGATTGATCGTCCGTGGTGAATGAGTGCACCACGCCGACACGTCCTTATCGGCAAACCGCACCCGGCTGGTGCGATATCGCGGGGTTGAGGGCGGTTGCTCGCGACGCCTCGGCTGTATGCAACCTTCGCGCCAAAGAAATTTTCGCGTCGCATGTCGAATCGAGGCCGAATTGATTGCTGATTGATCGCATTTGCGTAGCCGATCAATGGCACGGCCGTTGCGTTAAGAGAAGCGCGCACACATTGAACGCGCCATCTTTTAATTAGCAAACCTGATCGGAGAGTGTCATGCCAGCCGTCAACAAACCGTTGCATCAGAAAGGTGACTACCTTGTCGACTACGAAGAGAAAGTCTTTGAAGACGTGAAGGCCGAACCTGGCGAGAAGGCGCTCGTCACTTTTCACACGGTCGCGTTCGAAGGTTCGATCGGCTTCGTCAATATGTTGCAGGCCACGCGTTTGCAACGCAAAGGCTTCGAAACGTCGGTACTGCTTTATGGACCAGGTGTCACGCTCGGTCTGCAACGCGGCTTTCCAACGCTCGGCGACGAAGCGTTCCCCGGCCATCTGAATTTCAACAAGCAACTGATGAAGTTCATGGAAGAGGGCGGCAAGGTGTACGCCTGCCGCTTCGCCTTGCAAGCCTTGTACGGGCACGGCGAGGCATCGCTGATCGAAGGCATTCGCCCGATCAGTCCGCTCGACGTGCTTGATATCCAGCTGCTTCATCGCAAGGACAACGCGCTGATCATCCACACGTGGACGGTTTGACGAGAGGCGGGTGACCACTATGTCCGACAAACGCATCGTGCGTGCGGCCGCAGTCCAGATCTCACCGGACTTCGAACGCAGCGGCGGCACCCTCGAGAAGGTATGCGAGGCCATTGAGAAAGCGGCGCGTGAAGGCGTGCAGCTGATCGTGTTCCCAGAGACCTTCGTGCCGTACTACCCATACTTTTCTTTCGTGCGTCCGCCGGTTGCTTCCGGCGCCGATCACATGAAGCTCTATGAGGAAGCCGTGATCGTGCCGGGCCCGGTGACGCAAGCGGTGGCCGAACGGGCGCGTTTGCATCGGATGGTGGTGGTGCTCGGCGTCAACGAGCGCGATCACGGCAGCCTCTACAACACGCAGTTGATCTTCGACGTGGACGGCCAACTGCTGCTCAAGCGCCGCAAGATCACGCCGACGTTTCATGAACGGATGATCTGGGGGCAGGGCGACGCGGCCGGTTTGAAAGTCGCGCAAACGGCGGTGGCGCGCGTCGGTGCGCTCGCCTGCTGGGAGCATTACAACCCGCTCGCGCGCTATGCATTGATGACGCAGCACGAAGAGATTCATTGCAGCCAGTTTCCCGGCTCGCTGGTGGGGCCGGTCTTCGCCGAGCAGATCGAGGTGACGATCCGGCATCACGCGCTGGAGTCGGGCTGTTTCGTGGTCAATGCAACGGGCTGGCTGAGCGAAGCGCAGATTGCGTCCGTTACGTCCGATACGAATTTGCAGAAGGCGCTGCGCGGCGGCTGCAATACCGCAATCGTGTCGCCTGAAGGACAGCATCTGGCCCAACCGCTGCGTGAGGGCGAGGGCATGGTGATTGCCGGTCTCGACATGAGCCTGATCACCAAGCGCAAACGCATGATGGATTCGGTCGGCCACTACGCGCGGCCTGAATTGCTCAGTCTTGCGATCAACCGGCGGCCGGCGGAAACCGTCGCGCCGATGCCGGCCTGGTCCAGTGCTTCGAGCACCGGCTTTAATTCAAACGAGGGATGGTGCGATGAACTCCAGCGAGACACTGTCGGCAGCGAGCCGGCAATTGATGACTGAATTGCAGTCGGCCGGCTTGCGGCTCGTGTCTCCGGATGCGGGCGCCGCGAGCCGGCGTGGCGGCGCGGGGCCCTCGGACCACAAGGCGGTCACGGTCGACGGCGTGACGATCATGGTGCCGGTGCATACGAGCACCGCATGGCACTCGCCGTTCGTCGCGCAGACGCCGAATGCAAATGGATCGAGCGCGTTGCTGCGCGGCACGATTCCGATTGCCAATATCAGCTTTCCCAAAGCACCGCGCTTTTACGGCATGCAGACGCTCGACGGTGTGCCTTACTCGCACATTGCCGCGTTGCACAGTGCGGACGTGCTGGCCACGACGGTGCTGCAAACCTGCATCCGCTACGAGAGCCGTCGCAAGAGTTGCAAGTTCTGCGCGATTGGGCAGTCGCTCGCGGCAGGCCGCACGATTGCGCGCAAAACGCCGGAGCAATTGGCCGAAGTGGCGCGCGCAGCCGTGTTGCTCGACGGCGTCAAGCATATGGTGCTGACCACCGGCACGCCGCCCACATCCGATCGCGGCGCGCAGATTCTGTGCGAAAGCGCATTCGCCATCAAAGCGGCGGTCGATCTGCCGATCCAGGCGCAATGCGAGCCGCCCGACGACGACCACTGGTTCGCGCGCATGAAAGCGAGCGGCATCGATACGCTCGGCATGCATCTCGAAGTGGTGACGCCTGCATTGCGGGAACGCATCATGCCGGGCAAAGCGAGTGTGCCGCTGGCGCGCTACATGGCGGCCTTCAAAGCGGCGGTTGCCGTGTTTGGGCGCGGCCAGGTGAGTACGTACATACTCGCCGGTCTCGGCGATAGTGCGGAGGCGATTCTGGCGACGTCGCGCGAATTGATCGAACTCGGCGTCTATCCGTTCGTCGTGCCCTTCGTGCCCATCAGCGGTACGCCGCTCGAAGATCATCCGGCGCCCACGCCTGAATTCATGAAGTCGGTTCTGCAACCGCTCGGTGCAATGCTGAATGCTGCCGCGATGCGCTCCATCGATATCAAGGCGGGTTGTGGCAAATGCGGCGCGTGTTCGTCGCTGTCATCGTACGAGGAGTGATCATGTTCGGCGAAGCGATTGCAGGCGAAGCGCTGGATGGCGAAGTGGGGTTTGCGCCCTATGCGCCGAGCGAATTCCGCATCAAGTGGACGACGCTCGATTGGGAGGCCGACGGAGCGTACAGGCTGCGGCGCGCGGTGTTTTGCATCGAGCAGGGCATTTTCGTCGGAGACGATCGAGACGATATCGACAGCCACGCGCAGCAACTCGTTGCAGTGAGCTGTGTGGCCGGCATGCCGGAGCAGGTGGTCGGTACGGTGCGGATTCATCGCGACGAGGGCAACGTGTGGTTCGGTTCGCGCCTGGCCGTGCATGCCGCATTTCGCCGCCACGGCAAGATCGGCGCGACGCTAATTCGTCTCGCGGTGAGCAGCGCCCATGCGCTCGGCTGCGAGACTTTCCTCGCGCATGTGCAGAGCCAGAACGTGCCGCTTTTCCGCGCGATGCATTGGGATGTGCTCGCCGAAGAAATGTTGTTGGGGCGACCGCATCATCTGATGCAGTCCCAACTGGACTGGTATCCGCCGTGTGTGACGCCGTATGGCGGCTTCGTAACTCACACGCAACCGCACGGCCTGGCTTCTGCACGGAGCGCGGCATGAGCGTGGCCGATCTCGTTGCGAGCTTGCGCGAGAGTCGCGGATTTCGGCACAAGACGGATATCGTCGATGTGGTCGGCTCGCTCGCACGGCGTCTGCCTGGCGGCACGCGCGATCTCGCGCAGGCCGTCGCGCTTGGCGACGACTGCGCGGCCATTGCCGATGGCGATGGCTACCTGCTGTTCGCAATCGAAGGCATGGTCAGCGATTTCGTGAGCGCGATGCCATGGTTCGCCGGCTACAGCAGCGTGATGGTCAACGTCAGCGATATCTGCGCGATGGGTGGACGGCCGCTGGCGGTGGTCGATGCGTTATGGAGTCGAGGAATCGGCGCGGCAGAGGACGTGCTCGCAGGCATGGCGGCGGCTTCCGTCGCTTATGGCGTGCCGATCGTAGGCGGTCATACGAATACGCGCAGTGATGCGGCGCAACTGGCAGTGTCGATTGTGGGGCGCGCGAAAGCGCTGCTGTCGAGTTTCAATGCGAAACCCGGTGACCGGTTGATGATGGCCGTCGATTTGCGCGGCCGCTTCGAGGAACCGTATCCGTTCTGGAATGCCTCGGTGGATGCGCCGCCTGACCGTTTGAGAGCAGATCTCGAACTGCTTGCGCAGTTAGCGGAAACTGGCCTGTGCGACGCGGCGAAAGACATCAGCATGGCCGGCACACTCGGCACGGCGCTGATGTTGCTCGAGTGCTCGCGGGTGGGGGCACGGATCGATCTCGATCGTATTCCGAAGCCTGCTGGCGTTTCGTTGGAGCGTTGGGTCACCGCATTTCCGAGCTTCGGTTATCTGCTATCGGTTCGGGAAGAGCAGGTGGACGCAGTGCAGGCCCAGTTCGATTCGCGTTCGCTCGCATGCGCCGTGATCGGTTCGGTCGATGCGACGTCCGAAGTGGTATTGCGTCAGCACGATGAGGCTGCGGTGTTGTGGGATTTCGATCGCGAACCGTTCATGGTGGCGAAGGACGGTCCGCGATGAACACGCTGCGTATCGCGTTGCTGACGCATTCGGTCAACCCGCGCGGCGTCACGTCGACGTATACAGCCAATTGCTTGCAACCCGCGCGTTGGCCATTCATTGATCGATTGAGGATTTGCGATGCCTGTCATGCACTTTCGGATTCAATGGCCTGATGGCGATGAAGCGAACTGTTATTCGCCGTCGCTCGTCATTGGCGATTTTTTCAAACCTGGCGAGGCGTATGCGCTGGACGATTTCGTGGAACGTTCGCGGCAGGCGCTAGATATTGCGTCGGAGCGCGTGCGCAAGAAGTACGGCTTTGCCTGCTCCGCGGCCATGGATCAGCTCGCGCAGATCGAACGCGACGCCGAGCGCTTTCGCGATCACCCAGAGGCGACCGTCAAGGTTATCGAATTCAGCTAGGCGCTTATTTTGCAGAGGAAGCATCATGTCGAATCCAGCACATCACGCACGTGCTGACGGGCATTACAGTGTGCTCGTCGTCGGCGGCGGGCAGGCGGGTCTGTCGGTCAGCTATTACCTAAAGCAGGCGGGCATCGACCATCTGGTTGTGGAAAAGAACACGGTGACGCATACGTGGCGCCAGCAACGCTGGGACGCGTTCTGCCTCGTGACGCCGAACTGGCAGTGCGCATTGCCCGGCTACCCGTACCTTGGCGACGACCCGCACGGGTTCATGAGGAAGGGCGAGATCATCGATTATCTCGACGGTTTCATCGCGCATGTCGATGCGCCGGTGATCGAGCATACGGAAGTCAAACGCGTGAAGCAGCGCGACGATGGCGTCTATACGATTGCGACCACGCAAGGCGATTTGACCGCGGATCAGGTGGTGGTCGCCTCTGGGGGGTATCACACGCCGATCGTGCCGCGTCTTGCCGAGCGTTTGCCCGCAAGCATCGTGCAATTGCAATCGTCGGCGTATCGGAATCCCCAGGCCTTGCCCGAAGGCGCGATCATGGTGGTCGGCACGGGGCAATCAGGCGCTCAGATCGCGGAGGACTTGCATCTGGCCGGGCGCAGGGTGGTCCTCGCGGTCGGCGAGGCGCCACGCTGTGCGCGTTTCTACCGGGGGCGCGACGTGGTCGATTGGCTCGCCGACATGCAGTACTACGACATGCCGGTCGAAAAGCATCCGTTGCGCGAAGGCGTGCGCGACAACACCAATCACTATGTGACCGGGCGCGATGGCGGCCGCGACATCGACCTGCGCAAGTTCGCCGCCGAAGGCATGGAGCTGTACGGTAGGCTCGACGATCTGCGCGACGGACAATTCCATTTTGAGCCGACACTTGCCGCCAATCTCGACGCCGCGGACGATACGTATAACCGGATCAACGCGAGCATCGACCGCTTCATTGACAAGCATGGCATCGACGCGCCAGCGGGTGAGGTCTACGAACCCGTCTGGCGGCCGGCCGATGAACGTACGACGCTCGATCTTCACACTAGCGGCATTTCTGCAATTGTCTGGTGCATCGGCTTCACGCCGGACTTTAGCTGGCTCGACGCGCCGGTTTTCAATGGGCGTGGTTATCCGGCACATACCCGCGGCATCACACCCATCGACGGTTTGTATTTTGTCGGCCTGCCGTGGCTGCATACATGGGGTTCGGGACGCTTCTCAGGCGTCGCGCGAGATGCGGAGTTTGTCGTGCAGGCGATTCGTGAGAAGGTGCACGAGCGTGCGTCGGTGAGGGCGGCTGTGGCAGCTTGAGCCTATGGCTTATGCGCCTTGACGCGAATGCATGAAAAAACGGCCGCTGCTTTTTTATCGCAGCGGCCGCTTCTTTTGGTACGGACTGAATTGAAACTCAGCTCCCCAGTGCCGGATCGCTCATGCTGCTCTTGCCGGTTTCCACGTGTCCGGCGAAGCGTCGCGCGAACGACGGGTCCGTGTCGACGGTAATCGCCAGGTCGTACCAGCCATAGGCGTTGCGCAGATCGAGATACAGCTGTTCGGTATCCCCGCCGCGCACCGAATGCTTGACCACGTTGTTCGCGTCATAGGCATTGACGATAGTGAACTGGCAGTGCGCGCTGCCCACGTTTTCCAGCCGCAATTGCAGGTTGCCGTTGGCGACGTCATAGCCTTCGGCGACTTCCGGCCGCGCGATGTCGGAGCCGTTCCACCAGCTTCTCGCGACCGGCTTGCCCGCGAAGCGGCGCAGGAAACCGTTCGGGCCGTAGACCGTGTAATCGTAGGTGCCGTCGACATTCAACGGCAACTGATCCTGCAGCCGCTTGCCGGCTTCAACCGTATACGTAAGCGGCGCAGCGAGACCATTCGCGGCATAGACGAGAAACACGGCGCCCGTGCGGCCCGAATTGACGAAACGCATCGTCAGCTTGTTCGCCGAGCCTTCACCGTGGACGCGCACGAACAGTTCGTACGGCAGCGCGCGAGCCGGGCGTGCGCCGGGTTCCTGCTTCGGTACGGCCTGCAGGAGCGGCGGCAGCGGCACATAGTCCGGATGCCGATTCTGATCGGGCGGCACGTAGCCGCTCGTGCTTGGCAGCGTCGGGAATGCGTCGTTCGGGGTGCTGAAGTTGAACGCCGACATCAGATCGCCGCACACCGCGCGGCGCCACGGCGTAATGTTCGATTCGCCGAGATTGTGCTGCTGGCCGAAGCGCTTTTCGATAAAGCGGATCACTGACGTATGGTCGAACAGTTCCGAGCACACATAGCCGCCTTTCGACCACGGCGAAACCACCAGCATCGGCACCCGCGGGCCGAGTCCGTACGGACCCGCCGGCGTTTTGCCATTGCCCGGATAGTTTTCATTGCTGGTGTCGACGGTCGACAAACCGTTTGCGCTCGACGCCGGCGCGAACGGCGGCGCCATGTGATCGAAGAAGCCATCGTTCTCGTCGTAATTGATCAGCAGCACGGTCTTGCTCCACACCTCGGGATTGGACGTGAGAATCTGCAAGACCTGATCGATGTACCACGCACCGTAGTTCGACGGCCAGTTCGGGTGCTCGGAATACGCTTCCGGCGCGACGATCCACGAGACCTGCGGCAGGGCATTGTTCTGCACGTCGCGCTTGAGGATGTCGAAGTAGCCGTCGCCGTTGGCCGCGTTCGTGCCCGTGCGGGCGTTGTCGTACAGCGGGTTGCCCGGCTGCGCGTTGCGGTACTGGTTGAAGTAGAGCAGCGAGTTGTCGCCGTAGTTGCCGATGTACGCGTTCTGCGTCCAGCCCCACGAGCCGCTTGCGTTGAGTCCTGTACCGATGTCCTGATAGATCTTCCAGGTGATGCCGGCGTTCTGCAGCACTTCCGGATAGGTGGACCAGCCGTAGCCGAGCTCCGAGTTGTCGATCACCGGGCCGCCGCCGTTGCCGTCGTTGCCGACCCAGCCGCTCCACATGTAGTAACGGTTCGGGTCGGTCGGGCCCATCAGCGAGCAGTGGTACGCGTCGCAGATCGTGAAGGCGTCGGCGAGTTGATAGTGAAACGGAATGTCGTCGCGCGTGAGGTAGGCCATCGTCGTGGTGCCCTTGGACGGCACCCATTGATCGTAGCGGCCGCCGTTCCATGCCGCGTGCGTGCTGGTCCAGTCATGCGCGAGGTCTTGCAGGAATTGCAGGCCGAGGTTCGGCGCGGTGGGGCGGAACGGCAACACATAGCCGACATCCGCGGCGAGCGGCTGGTACCAGACCGGCTTGCCGTTGGGCAGGTTGATCGCGCGCGTGTCGCCGAAACCGCGTACGCCCTTGAGCGTGCCGAAGTAGTGGTCGAACGAGCGGTTTTCCTGCATCAGCACGACGATGTGTTCGACGTCGCGGATCGTGCCGGTCTTGTTGTTGGCGGGAATGGCGAGTGCGTTGCGAATGCCCAGCGGCAGCATGCTCAACGCGGTGGCGGAACCGGCTGCATGCGCGGCGGAGCGTAGAAAATCACGGCGATTTTTTGAGGTCATGGTATTGGCTTTCGATCTTCGGTGAAGGAACGATGCACGCAACACGCGAGCCTCGCCCGCGCGAAGCGTGACGCGCGAAACTCAGTCGACGGTGTGAATGACAGGTGTGGCGAGCGGCGTCGACGCGGCGGCAGACAATGCCGGGTCGGCGCTTGATGCAGGTAGTGCAGGGGTTTGAATCGTGACTGCGGCGGGCGCGGGTGCAACGGAGGACGGATTCGCCGACAGAACCGCGGCGGTGTTGCTGTCGCCGGCGGCACTTGCGGTAGAACTAACCGCGCGCGTGTCGGGGGTTTTGTCATCGTCGTTGCCGCAAGCGCCGAGCAGCATGCAGAGCGACACGGCGGCCAGTGCGCTCGCCAAACGTTTGCGATAGAAGGCAATGGACGGCTTCGACACAACAGACATGGCAATGTCTCCGGCACGGGGAAGATGCGCCAGGGCATCCATGTGCCCAGGTGAGCGATGCGCAAGAATAGTCGCTTACCTGTGTAACTTTTGTGAAGATGTGGAAATTTGGGTATTTGTTGAGAATTGGGCGGCCGTCAATCCTGGATCGCGACGATGGCCTCGATCTCGACGGTAATATTGCCCGGCAGGGAACCCACACCGACCGCCGAGCGCGAATGCCGACCGGCATCGCCGAATACATCGACCAACAGATCCGAGCAGCCGTTGATCACGCGCGGGTGCTCAGTAAAATCCGGCGCCGCGTTGACCATACCCAGCAGCTTGACGACGCGCTTCACGCGCCGCAAATCGCCCAGTTCGTTATGCAGTACGGCGAGCAGATTCAGGCCGACCATTTGCGCGTGCCAGTACGCTTCGTCCGCGCTGACGGTGGCGCCGACCTTGCCGGTCATCAGCGAGCCGGTTTCGTCGAGCGGACCCTGGCCGGACAGAAACAGCAGATTCCCCTCGCGTGTGCAGTGCATGAAATTGCCGATCGGCGTCGGCACTTTCGGGAGCTTGAGGCCGCGCGTGTGCAGCCGGTCGTAGCAGTTCATCGATGGGGAAGTGATGGTGAGCGGTCTTTAAGGAGTCAGCGTTGCGCGCGCCGGGGGGACTTCAGGTTTCGTGCTTCGGACAATGTGCTCTGGGCTTTGGACTTAAGGCGGCGTCACGCCGCCGGCTCCTGGTCGCGATGCCGCCAGCCGAGGCGCGCTTCGATACGGGCGGCCACCGCCTGTACGGCTTGGGCGAAACGCTCGGTGCCGAGCACGGCTTTCGCCTCGGGCATCACGATCGAAATCGTGAAGACGCACGCGCCGGTGTTATCGAGCACGGGCGCCGCGAGGCACGCCACGGACGCATCCGATTCGCCGATCTGAATCGACAGCCGCGCCTCCAACGCTTCGCGGGCGATCTGCGCGAGCACTTGCGGCCGAGTTTCCGCGCGACCGGTCGGCGAGCTTTGCGCGTGCTGCGCGAAGAACGCGACCCGTTCGGCATCCGGCAGGTGCCCGACGAGCAAACGGCCGGACGCGGTCCAGTTGAGCGGCACGCGGCTGCCGACTCGCGAGGTCACACGAAAGTGCCCGGGGCCTTCAGCCATTTGCTGCACGACCATCATGCCGTCTTCGAGTCCGCAGACCTGCACGGTCTCTTCGACTTCCGCCGAGAGCCGCTGCATTTCTTCATGAGCGACCGCGAGGTAGTCGAGCGAGCTCGCGTACGTCAAACCGTATCCATACAGACGCGAGCCGAGCCAGATCGTGCCATCCATACGCCGCGCCAACAGGTTCTTTTCGACCAGATCGTTGATGATCGAATACACGGTGGACAGCGGCGCGCCGACCATGCGCGCGACTTCATACGCGGTGGCGGGACGGTTCGCTTGCTGGAGCGCGTCGAGAATCTGCACAGCGCGATCGATCGCGCTGGTGCGTGTGCGTGGCGCGGCGCCTTCCTCCCGACTTTTTGCCTGGGTTTCGGCGCCGGCAGATGCCGCGGCGGGTACTGCTTCGGACGCGGAAGGTCGGGACGTGCGAGCCATCGTGCTCCTCTGACGTGGGATGTTTTTGTCCAGTTGACGCAGGGTGATTGTATGCTAGACTGATCCGCAATTACAACATATATTCCATAATTAAGAAATACGAGGTTGGAGGCGCTTCATGGACATTCGCTCTCGCTTTGGCTTACGCCCTGTCATCAATGCTTCGGGCACGATGACGAGTCTGGGCGCGTCCAGTGTTAGCGCACCGGTGATCGACGCGGTGGCGCAAGTGCTGCCGCAATTCGTCGAGATCGACGATCTGCAACGCCGCGCTTCGGCGGCGATTGCCCAAGCGTGCGGCAGCGAAACCGGGTATATCACCGCGTCGTGCTCGGCGGCGATCACGCTTTCCATCGCCGCCACCATGACGGGCGACGACCACGGCCTGATCGAACGGCTACCCGACACGAGCGCCATGCAGCGCAACGAAGTCGTGATTCAAACCGGCCACCTCGTCAATTATGGCGCCCCGGTGGACCAGGCGATCCGGTTGTCCGGTGCGCGCGTCGTGCCCGTGGGCGCGGCGACCGAAGCGCACGGCTACCAACTGAATACTGCCATCACCGAACGCACCGCCGCGGCGCTTTACGTGGTTTCGCATCATACGGTGCAATTCGGCATGATCCCGCTCGAAGAATTCATTGCGGTCGCGCATGCGAAGGGCGTGCCGGTGATCGTCGATGCGGCTTCCGAATATGACCTCAAACGCTTTATCGCAGCCGGCGCCGATCTCGTGCTCTACTCGGCGCACAAATTTCTCGGCGGGCTGACCGCCGGCATTGTCGCGGGTAAGAAAGCGCTGGTACGTGCCGCGTATTTCCAGAATGGCGGCATTGGCCGCGGCATGAAAGTCGGCAAGGAAGGCATTGTTGGCGCGATCGCCGCGTTCGAACAATGGCAGCAGCGCGACCATGTCGCGGTTCGCGCCCGTGAACGCGGCCACCTCACGCTGTGGCGCGAAACCTTGAATCGTTGCGACGGCGTATGGGCGGAGATCGACGCCGACCCGACCGGCAATCCGCTTGACCGTCTGAAACTGCATATCGATCCCAGGCAGGCTCGCATCACTGCGTGGGATCTCGCCGATGCGCTCGCGCGGCCGCCCGAAGGCGAAGCGCCGGTGATCGTGCGCGATCATGAAGCGGAACTGCATTTCTTTTTCCTCGACCCGTGCAATCTGCATCCGGGCGAAGAACAGATCGTACTGGCACGGCTCACGGCCGAACTCGAGCGCGCGCGACAGTCGCCCGAACCCGTCGTAACGCCGTTCTACCAGCGCGACGCGCGCCGCATTGCCGCGCGCCGGAATTGGCCTGATTGATTCTCTCCCGGTTCATATCGATTCATCGATGACCGTTGTTTGACCCTAGCACCGGACTCCGTTCCGGTGCCGCTTTGACTTGCCCGCTTAGTACTACTTATATCGCCGGAACATAACCGTGTAACCGGCGTTTGTCTCTCTTTCGACTTGAGGAAACCATGAAGCACAAGCAGATTCTTCGTACGGCCATCGCGTTCGCGGCCGCCGGACTCGCCGCGCAGGCCGCCCACGCGCAAAGCAGCGTGACGCTATACGGCATCGCCGATGCCGGCTTTACCTTCACCAATAACCAGAAGGGTGAGAAGGCGTATCAGGCGACGCAAGGCAATGTGCAGGGTTCGCGCTGGGGCCTGCTCGGCAGCGAAGATCTGGGCGGCGGCAACAAGGTCCTGTTCAAGCTCGAAAACGGCTTCAGCCTGGAGAGTGGTGCATCCGGTCAGGGCGGCCGCATGTTCGGCCGCAGCGCATGGGTTGCGCTTTCAAACAACAAGGCGGGCACGATCACGCTCGGCCGTCAGTACAACAGCGTGCAGGACTATCTGTCGAACATGCAGATCAATGGCGTCGGCGCAATGAGCCAGTACGGCAACGCGATCTACGACAACGACGATATCAACAACACGTACCGCACCGACAACGCGGTCAAGTACACCACGCCGACGTATGCAGGGCTCACCGCAAATGCGATGTACGCGTTCTCGAACACCGCGGGCGCGTTCGCCAACAATCGCGCATGGAGCGTCGGCGCGGATTACGTGAACGGTCCGCTGCACCTTGACGCGGCCTATTCGCTGGTCAATCAGCCGGCTACCAACACCACTGGCGCGGCGCCGTCTGACAACTACTACAGCACCAGCTCGTCGATCATCAGCGGCGTGAAGCGCAACCAGGTGTGGGGCGCAGGCGGTTCGTACGTGTTCGGCCCGGCAACCGTCCTGCTGCTGTACACGAACTCGCAATTCCAGTTGTTCAGCGGCGGCAGCCTGCGCTTTGCCAACTATGAAGCCAGCGTGAAGTATCAACTTACGCCGGCTACGCTGCTCGCGCTCGGCTACATCTACACGACGCAGAACACCAGCGGCACCACGGCCACCAGTGCTCACTACAACCAGTTGAGCCTGGGCGGCGAGTACTTCCTGTCGAAGACCACCGACCTCTACCTGAACGGTATCTACCAGCATGCATCCGGTTCGCACGCATGGGTCGAAGGCATTTCGAATCCGTCGAGCAACAACGGCCAGTTCGTGACCGTCGCCGGCATCCGCCACAAGTTCTAAGTACGCCGCCCGCGCCGCTGCTCATACAACATTCCGCTCAACGGAAACCGCGGCGCGGATCTTTCCCTTCAGGAGCACCTATGGCGACCGTTCAAGGAAGTCTGTTACTCGTCTATGCATTGATCGCCATCATCGCGCTGGTCGTGTTGATCGCGCGCTTCAAGATGAATCCGTTTATCACGTTGATGATGGTGTCGGTGGCGTTGGCGCTCGCCGTCGGCATGCCGGCGACGTCGATTCTCAAGTCGTTCGAAACCGGCGTGGGCGGCACGCTCGGCCACATTGCCATCGTGGTCGGCCTCGGTACGATGCTCGGCAAGATGATGGCCGAGTCGGGCGGTGCGGAACGTATCGCGCGTACGCTGATCGACCTGTTCGGGCCGAAGAACGTGCATTGGGCGATGATGTGCATCGCGTTCCTCGTCGGCTTGCCGGTGTTTTTTGAAGTCGGTTTCGTGCTGCTGATTCCGATCGCGTTCAACGTCGCTCAGCGGACCGGTACGTCGATGATTCGTGTCGGCATTCCGATGGTGGCGGGTTTGTCTGTCGTGCACGGTCTGATTCCGCCACACCCGGCTGCGTTGCTCGCAGTCACTGCGTATAACGCGGATATCGGTCATACGATTTTCTACGCGTTGATTGTCGGCATTCCTACTGCGGCCGTTGCTGGTCCGCTGTTCTCCAAGCTGATCGCGCGCTTTGTCGTGCTCGACGGTTTCAATCCGATGGCGCAGCAATTCATTGAACAGGATGCGCAGCGCTCGCATCAGGAATTGCCGGGCTTCGGCATCACGTTGCTGACGGTGCTCTTGCCGGTGCTGTTGATGCTGGTCGGCAGTTGGGCCGATGTGATCGTGCCGGCCAAAACGTCGCTGAATAACGCGCTGCGCCTGATTGGCCATCCGGACATGGCTTTGTTGCTGGCCGTGCTGTTGAGCTTCTGCACGTTCGGCAAGTCGCGTGGCTTTAACCGCGAGCAGATCCTCAAGTTCACCAACGAGTGTCTTGCACCGACTGCGAGTATCACGCTGGTGGTGGGAGCGGGCGCGGGCTTCGGGCGCATTCTGATCGATAGCGGCGCGTCGAAGGCGATCGTCGATGTCGCGACGGGCGCGCATGTGCCTCTGTTGATTCTCGCGTGGCTGGTGGCGGCGTTGATTCGCGTGGCAACCGGTTCGGCGACGGTAGCGATGGCGACGGCGGCCGGCATCATCGCGCCGATCGCTGCAGCGGCGGCGGGCACGGTGGGTGGTGTGCGGCCCGAGTTGCTGGTGCTGGCCACCGGTGCGGGTTCGCTGATCCTGTCGCACGTGAACGACGGAGGCTTCTGGCTGGTGAAGGAGTACTTCGGCATGACCGTGCCGCAAACCTTCAAAACGTGGACCGTCTGCGAAACGATTATTTCGGTGACGGCGCTGGTGTTGACGTTGGGGCTTTCGATCGTGATTTGAGCGGGGAGGCTTTGTCGCGGCGTGTCTTGAGGACGCGCCGCGATTTTGCATTGCGCGTCCATTCGCGCGACTATTGCTGCGATCTGCCGGCTATGGAAGGCGCGATAACCTGGGCGCGTAAGTGGGAGAGGGTGGCCTTGACGACGTTCAACGCTGCCGAGAGATGAACGCAGCAATCGCCTCGTTCAACGCATCCGGCGCATCGCGATGCGGCGAGTGCCCACACGCGTCGAGTTTGACCAATTGCGCATGCGGCACGTGCTCGCCGATAGCATCGATCTGAGCCATGGTGCCGTAGTTGTCGTCGTGGCCTTGCAGTGCAAGCAGAGGTTGCTTGATGGTGGCCAGTTCATCGACGATGCGCCATTCCCTGAACGCCGGATTTAACCAGATATCGTTCCAGCCATAGAACGCGGAATCGACGTCGGCATGATAGCGGCTGAGTTTGCTGCGCAGATCCGTGGTCTCATAGAGCTGCTTGGTCTGCGCGATGCTTTCCACCGAGATATCTTCGACGAATACATGTGGTGCGATTGCGACCGCGCCGGCCAATTCATCTGGATGCATTGCTGCGTAGAGCAGCGTGATCGAGCCGCCGTCGCTATGGCCGATAACCCACATGCGCTTGCGCTCCTGCATGCCGATATCGAGTGCGTCGAACAGAGCGGGAAGGATATCGCGCGCTTGTGCTGTCATGAAATCGACCGGCCATTTGACGTCGTGCGCACGCGGTGTGGACAGTCCATAACCGGGCCGCGAATAGACGAGGCCACGCATGCCGAGACGTTCGCACAAGGCTTGTGGCCAATCGCGCCACATCGCAATCGATCCGAGTCCTTCATGCAGGAATACGGCGATCGGTGCATTGCCCGCCACTTCATTCAGCCAACGATATTCGATGCGCAACTGCCCATGCGATGTCGTGGCGGGCAGTTCCGCGAAGTCGCTAACAAAGGCCGTGTTTACGGGGTTCTGCATGGCTCACCTTATGACTGTTCGCGCAGTTTGAAGCGTTGAATCTTGCCGGTAGCGGTTTTCGGCAAATCGTCGACGAACAGGATGTCGCGCGGATACTTATGCGGCGCGAGCCGATCCTTGACGAAAGCCTTCAGCTCATCCGCGAGTATCTCAGACGGCGCGAATTCACGCTTCAACACCACGAACGCGCGGGTCTTGACGAGGCCGCCGTGATCGATGCCAACCACCGCGGCTTCCAGCACCGCTTCGTGCTGCACCAGGACCATTTCCACTTCGACGGGCGAGACGTACTGACCGCTCACTTTCAGCATGTCGTCGCTGCGGCCCGCATACACGTAGCAGCCGTTCGTGAGACGGCGATATTTGTCTCCGCTGCGGATCCACTCGCCGAGGAACGTCGCGCGCGATTTCTCGCGATTGCTCCAGTACATGAGCGCCGCGCTCGGTCCTTTGATATACAGATCACCGACTTCGTCGTCGGGCACCGCATGACCGGCTTCGTCACGCAGCTCGACTTCATAGCCGCGTACGGGGCGCCCCGTGGTGCCGTATTCGACCTCGCCCGCGCGATTCGACAGGAAGATATGCAGCATCTCGGTCGAGCCGATACCGTCAAGAATCTCGCAGCCGAAGTGCGCTGTAAAGCGCTCGCCAATTTCGCGCGGCAGCGCTTCGCCCGCCGACGTGCATATGCGCATTGCGACGTCGGCGCGTGGTGGCAGGTTGGGCGAGACGAGCATGCCCGCGTAGAGCGTCGGCACGCCGTAGAAAATGGTTGGGCGATGCCGCACGAGGCGCGTGAAAATGGCGTCGGCGGTGGGACGCTCGGCCATCAATACGGCCGTGGCGCCCACCGAAAGTGGGAACGTCAGACCATTACCCAGACCATACGCAAAGAACAATTTGGCCGCCGAGAAAACCACATCGCTTTCGACGATGCCGAGAATCGGCTTCGCGTACAACTCGGCAGTCCAGTACAGATTCGCGTGTGTGTGGACCGTGCCTTTCGGTTTGCCGGTCGAACCCGACGAATACAGCCAGAACGCGATATCGTCGCAACCGGTCGTGCATGCTTTGATAGCCGGTGTGGCCACGTTGATCAGATCGTTGAGTCGCGGCGCGGTTAAAGGCTCGCTTTCGTCGCTTTCGAGTGGCTGCGAGACGATCAACTGGCATCCGTCGTGTTCGGCAGTATCCATCGCCTGAGTGACATTCGGTAGCAATGCGCCCGAGGCGATCACCGCGCGCGCGTGGCTGTGCGTCAGCATGTACACGTAGTCGGCAGCGGTGAGCAGCGTGTTCGCGACGACCGGCACGACGCCCGCATAGAGCGCACCGAGAAAGGCAATCGGCAGTTCCACAGTGTCGTGCATCACCAGCAGCACGCGTTCTTCCGGATGAACGCCGAGTGTGCGCAATGCGCTCGCGAAGCGCCGGGCCCGATCTTCGAGTTCGCCGTAAGTGGTGGTGCCGGTGTCGTCGATATAAGCGGTCTTGGCCGCGCGCGATTCATTCAGTCGAAACAGGTAGGCCGCGAAATTAAATACCGCGGGCGGCGGTTCGACCTTCGCTGCGGGCTGACTCGCAGCCGGTTCCAGCAGGGCTTCCATATGTCTCCTCCATCGGGTGGGGGCGGTCCGGCGGTTATGTGCTCATGATCCGCTCGATGCTTGTCTCGTGCCGCTACGCTGCGGGCAAATGCGTGGTTTGCGTCAACGCGTCGATTGCAGCGCTCGATGCCTGAACGGCCGAGCGCCTGTGATAGAAACCCAGGGCACGCAGGCCGCCGAGTTCTTCTCCGCCACCTGCGCGGCCTGGTCCACCATGCAGCGACATCGGCATCACGTTGCCGTGGCCGGTTTGGCTCTGCTGGACTGAAGGCGAGATCGCGTGAACACGTCCATGCGAATCGGCGAGTTCCAGTGCGAGCTTGCCGAGATGCGCGTCGTCGTTCGAATAGATCGACGCGACGAGCGAGCCTTGGCCGCATCGCGCGAGTGCGATTGCGTGCGCTTCGGGAAGGGTGCCGTTTGCTGGAGCGGCGACGCGATACGGCGCCACGGTTGCCACCGGTCCAAACACTTCGACGTCGTGCAGCAGCGTTGCGCTATCGGGATCGTTGTTCACGAACAGATGCGGCGCAACGCAAGCCGCAATCGTTGTGTCCGCATCGATAAGCGGTACGGCCGAGCCGTCGTACGCGAGCACGGCTTCCTCGCGCAACGCGGCGATGCCGGCCAGCACGTTCTCGTACTGCTCGCGGTTCACGAGCGAACCCATCCGCACGGCCTCGTTGCGCGGATTGCCGACGGTTATTTTCGCGAGCTTGGCTTTGAGTGCATCCAGCACCGCTTCGAGCGATGCTTCCGGCACGAATGCGCGCCGGATCGCCGTGCATTTCTGACCGGACTTCACGGTCATTTCCCGCACCACCTCCTTGATGAACAGTTCAAAAGCGGGCGTATCGGGTGTCGCATCGGCACAGAGAATTGCGCTGTTGAGACTGTCGGCTTCGACATTCAGACGCGCGCCGCGTTCGACGAAAGCCGGATGCGCGCGCAATGTTGCGGCGGTTTGCGCGGAGCCGGTGAACGACACCACGTCAAATGCCTGAATCTGATCGAGCAGACCCGCAGAACTGCCGCAGATGACGGATAACGCGCCGGGCGGCAGAATGCCTGAGTCGACCACATCGGCAACCATGCGTTGCGTGAGCCATGCCGTCGCCGTGGCGGGCTTGATGATGACGGGCACGCCGGATAGCAAGGCGGGCGCTGCTTTCTCCCACAAGCCCCACGACGGGAAATTGAACGCGTTGATGAAGAGCGCGACACCGCGTGTCGGTGTGAGTACGTGCTGCACGCTGAACGATTGGTCTTTACTCAACGATGCGACGTTGCCGTCGCGCAGCGCATGCACGTCGCCGAGCGTCGCGCCGAGTTTCGCGTAGTACGACAGCGTGAAGATTCCACCGTCGATGTCGACCGCCGAATCATTGCGCGTGGTGCCCGAGTTCGCGGTCGCGATCGCATAGTAGTCGTCGCGCCTCGCTTGTAGCAGTTTGACGATCTCGGCAAGACGGACGGCGCGTTGCGCATAGGTCAGCGCACGCAAAGCGGTGCCGCCTTCTTCTCGAGCGAAGCCAAATGTCTGGGTGAGATCCAGGCCCTGGCTCGACACGCGCACGAGCGCTTCACCGGTGACCGGATCGGTCAGCGTCACGCCTTCACCGCCGCCCGCGACCCACTGGCCTGCAACGTAGTTTTTCAATAGTTCGGTCATGGCGAGTCTCAGGCGGAAGGTGGGGTAGGGGTGAATTCGATCGCGCCTTGCGGCAGCAGATACAGCACCAGCGCCTGCCCATTCGCGACGGTCGGACGATGCGCGCTGCCGGGGCCGTACACACACCAGCCGGCCGGATGACCGTCGAAGGTGGCGCCGTCGGTGAGCGGCATGATCAGATCGATTTCGCCGTTCGGGTGAACGTGATGCGGACCGGCAATATCCTTCATATCGACTACGTCGACGGAAAAGCCGTGGGTATCCGGCAATGCCTTGAAGATCCGACCATAGCGAATGCCGCCGCCTTCGCGGTTGCACAGCCAGCCTTCGGTCACGCCGATGCGGCAGGCATCCGCCAGATCGCGAAAGGTCGCACCATCCGCGGGATAAGTGTCGTTGAGCCACGCGGCCAGCGTGCCGTCGAGCGGCCGGCCGGCGAGTTGCTCTGTCACGCCCGCAATCAGGCGTTGGAAGTCATGTGGGGACATGCAAGCCTCCAGATCAGCGCGTGCACCTTAATTCATGCGTGTTGTTGCGCCGTCTCCGTGACGCTGCCGAAAAACCTCGACAGCGTTTGTTATTGGATCAATATTTGGCGAAAATTAACCGTTCACTATGACCATGTCAAGCACTATAGTACATGTAACGCAGTCAAGAGGTAGTTAAACATGAATTCAAATTACTCTTCAGCGCCGCTGGACGATCCTGCCGATGAGGAGGCAAGCCGCGCGGGTCGGGCCAACCGCGGGGCCGACAGCGGGGCTGACCGCGGAACGGACCGCGGCGGCGAGCGCGAAGAGCGCGATCCTTTTCTGACGGCAATGGGTGAGCGCGTGCGCCTGCTGCGCGCACGCCGCGGCATGACGCGCAAGACGCTGGCGACCGAAACCGGCTTGTCGGAGCGTCATCTGGCGAATCTGGAATCCGGCGTGGGTAATGCGTCGGTGCTCGTGCTGCGGCAGATCGCGGCGACGCTGAACTGCCCGCTGGCCGAAGTGATCGGTGACGAAACCACCGCTTCCGCCGAATGGCTGCTGATCCGCGAACTGCTGCAAGGGCGCGACCAGGCGGCGTTGCAGCGCGCCCGCGTGGCGCTTGCCGAGATGTTCGCGCAAGCGCCGCGCGACCCGCATCGCAAGGACCGGATCGCGCTGATCGGCTTGCGCGGGGCCGGCAAGTCGACCTTTGGGCGGATGCTGGCGCAGGAGCGCAAGGTGCCGTTCGTCGAACTCACGCGCGTGATCGAGCAACTCGCCGGCTGCCCGCCGTCGGAGATTCATTCCCTCTATGGTGCAAGCGCGTACCGGCGTTATGAACACCGGGCGCTCGAGGCGGTGATTCAGGAACACGAGCGTGCGGTGATCGCGTCGCCGGGCGGGCTGGTGTCGGAGTCGGGCACCTTTAACGCGCTGCTGTCGCACTGCTTCACCGTATGGCTGCAAGCCACGCCGGAAGAGCATATGCGCCGCGTCGTCGCGCAAGGCGACCTGCGGCCGATGTCCGGCAATAAAGAAGCGATGGATGACCTCAAGCGCATCCTGGCGGGGCGTGGCGAACTGTACGGCCGTGCCGACATGATCTTCGATACCAGCGAAAAAACCTTGGCCGACGCCTACTTGCAGCTGCGTGACCGGCTTGCTGCAAGGCTCGCGGCCGAATCGCCGGACGACGCACGGGTGAGCTGACATGTAGTGCGGTTCCAGGGTTTACTAGAAAACATGCATTAAAGTGCTTTACATGGGGTTGACGATGCACTATTGTTCAAAAAACAAGTTTTGCATCGTCCAGTCAGGAGACGCCCCATGTCCGCAGCAGAAACCGCAATCGCGCCAGTCGACTACCGCACCGATCCCTCGCAGTACAAGCATTGGAAGCTGAGTTTCAACGGTCCCGTCGCGACCCTCGGCATCGACATCGCCGAGGACGGCGGCATCCGTGACGGCTACAAGCTGAAGCTGAATTCATACGACCTCGGCGTCGATATCGAACTGCACGACGCGATACAGCGCATCCGCTTCGAGCATCCCGAAGTCAAAACGGTGGTGCTGACGAGCCTGAAGGACCGCGTGTTCTGCTCGGGCGCGAACATCTTCATGCTGGGTCTGTCCACGCATGCGTGGAAGGTCAACTTCTGCAAGTTCACCAACGAAACGCGCAACGGTCTCGAAGACTCGTCGCGTCATTCAGGTCTGAAGTTTCTCGCTGCCGTGAACGGTGCGTGTGCCGGTGGCGGTTATGAACTCGCGCTTGCTTGCGACGAAATCTATCTGGTGGATGACCGCTCGTCGTCGGTGTCGCTGCCGGAGGTGCCACTGCTGGGCGTGCTGCCGGGCACGGGCGGCCTGACGCGCGTCACCGATAAACGCAAGGTGCGTCACGATCGCGCGGACATCTTCTGTACGGTGGTTGAAGGCATTCGCGGTGAACGGGCGAAAGCATGGCGTCTCGTGGATGAAGTCGTGAAGCCGAATCAGTTCGACCAAACGATCCAGGCACGCGCGCTCGAACTCGCCGAACAAAGCGATCGTCCGTCGGACGCGCAAGGCGTGGTGCTCACGCGGATCGGACGCACCGACCGCGAAGACGGCCTGACTTATAAAACGCTCGACATTACGATCGATCGTGCGAAGCGCATCGCAACCTTCACCGCGAAAGCTCCACAAGCCGGAGAACCCACCGATATCGACGCGATCGTTGCCGCCGGCACGAGCTGGTGGCCGCTGCAGTTCGCCCGCGAACTCGACGACGCGATCCTGTCGATGCGCACCAACGAGCTCGAGATCGGCACCTGGGTCTTCAAGACCGAAGGCGATGCCCGTAACCTGCTCGCCATCGACGCTACGCTGTTGCAGCACAAGGACCACTGGTTCGTGCGCGAGACCATCGGCATGTTGCGCCGCACGCTGGCGCGTATCGACGTGTCGTCGCGTTCGCTGTTCGCGCTGATCGAACCGGGCTCGTGCTTTGCAGGCACTTTCGCGGAACTCGCGTTCGCGGCCGACCGCAGCTATATGGCGGCACTGCCGAGCAACGAAGACGAAGAACCGGCGATTACGCTGTCGGAAGTCAACTTCGGTCTCTATCCGATGGTCACGCATCAATCGCGCCTCGCTCGCCGCTTCTATGAAGAAGTCGAACCGCTCGACGCGGTGCGTTCGAAGATCGGCCAGGCGATCAAGCCTGTTGAAGCCGAGCGTCTTGGCCTCGTGACTGCGTCGCCCGACGATATCGATTGGGCCGACGAAATCCGCATCGCGCTCGAAGAACGCGCGGCGATGTCGCCGGATGCATTGACCGGTCTGGAAGCGAATCTGCGCTTCAACGGCCCGGAAACGATGGAGACGCGTATTTTCGGGCGTCTCACCGTATGGCAGAACTGGATCTTCAACCGGCCGAACGCAGTGGGCGAGAAGGGCGCGCTCAAGGTGTACGGCAAGGGCAGCAAGGCGCAATTCGACGTCTCGCGCGTTTGATTCTTTTCGACGCGACGCAATGTAACTGAACGCAGCGCCACCTGCCTGATACGCGCCTCTCATCCGCAAGCTCTGTATTCCGACCAAGGAACCGACCATGTCAACGATCAACTACAGCGAAAAGATTCCGAACAACGTCAATCTCGCCGACGACCGCGCATTGCAACGCGCACTCGAACAGTGGCAGCCGAATTTTCTGTCGTGGTGGGGCGATATGGGCCCGGAAGGCTCGCATGGCTATGACGTGTATCTGCGCACGGCGGTGAGCGTCGACGCGGGCGGTTGGGCGCATTTCGATCACGTGAAGATGCCGGACTATCGCTGGGGCATTTTTCTCACGCCCGGCGAGCAGGATCGCAAGATTCATTTCGGCGAGCACAAGGGAGAGGCTGCGTGGCAGGACGTGCCCGGCGAGCATCGTGCGAATCTGCGCCGCATCATCGTCACGCAAGGCGATACAGAACCGGCTTCGGTCGAGCAGCAACGGCATCTGGGTTTGACCGCACCGTCGATGTACGACATGCGCAACCTGTTTCAGGTGAACGTGGAAGAAGGCCGTCACCTGTGGGCGATGGTGTATCTGCTACATCGCTACTTTGGCCGCGACGGTCGCGAGGAAGCCGAAGCATTGCTCGGCCGCCGTTCGGGCGACGAAGACAATCCGCGCATTCTCGGCGCCTTCAATGAGAAAACGCCGGACTGGCTCGCGTTCTACATGTTCACGTACTTTACCGACCGCGACGGCAAGTTCCAGTTGTCGGCACTTGCCGAGTCGGGTTTCGATCCGCTTGCGCGCACCACGAAATTCATGCTGACCGAAGAAGCGCATCACATGTTCGTCGGCGAATCGGGCGTGTCGCGTGTGATTCAGCGCACTGCGCAAGTGATGAATGAACTGGGCACGGACGACGTCGCGAAGATTCGCGCGGCCGGCGTGATCGATCTGCCGACCATCCAGCGTTATCTGAACTTCCATTACTCGGTGACGATCGATCTGTTCGGCGCCGATCATTCATCGAATGCGGCTACGTTCTATAGCTCGGGCCTGAAGGGTCGCTATGAAGAGAACAAGCGCGACGACGATCATCAATTGAACGGACAAAGCTACAAGCTGCTCGACGTGCAGGACGGCAAACTGGTCGAGCGCGAAGTGCCGATGCTCAACGCCATGAATGAAGTGCTGCGCGACGACTACATTAAAGATTCGGTGGCAGGCGTCGGCCGCTGGAACAAGGTGCTCGAAAAGGCCGGCATCGATTTCCGCATGACGGTACCGCATAAAGCGTTCAACCGGCAGATCGGCACGTTTGCCGGTACCCGTGTGTCGCCGGATGGCCGCGTGATCAGCGAGACCGAATGGGCCGCCAATGAAGCGAAGTGGCTCGCCACGCCGGAAGATCGCGCGTATGTCTCTTCGTTGATGGGCCGCGTCACCGAGCCCGGCAAGTTCGCGAACTGGATTGCGCCGCCGGCAATGGGCGTGAACCGTCAACCGGTCGATTTCGAATACGTGCGCTTTAACTGAGTACGGCGATTAAAAACGTGTGGCGTGCGGCGTCGTATTCGCACGAATATAGGGTGGAGGAAGTCATGAACGGCCCAGTATCGATCGAAGTTCTCAGGCAGCATCTGATCGATCCGGAAATCTGCATTCGCTGCAATACCTGCGAAGAGACTTGCCCGGTCGATGCGATCACGCACGACGAGAACAATTATGTGGTCAAGGCGGATGTCTGCAACGGCTGCATGGCATGCGTGCCGCCGTGTCCGACCGGCGCGATCGATAACTGGCGCACCGTGCTGAAAGCCGATGCGTATTCCATCGACGAACAGTTCAAATGGGACGTGCTGCCCGAGCAGAACACGATGGCCGTGCCGGCGCCGGAAGATGCCGCGGCAGGATCGTCAGGCGATGCGCCGGCAGACGCGAGCGGTATTGAAGTCGATATCGTGCGCGGGTCGGTCGTGCCACCGTGGTCAGCTGCGAAACCGTACGTGAATCTCTACACGCACAAGGCGCCAACTACCGCGACGGTGGTCGGCAACTACCGGCTCACCGACGGCTCGACCGATAGCGACATCCATCACATCGTGCTCGATTTCGGTTCGATGCCTTTTCCTGTGCTGGAGGGCCAGTCGATCGGCATCCTGCCGCCGGGAGCGACCGCGGACGGCCGCACGCATCACGCACGGCAGTATTCGATCGCGAGCCCGCGCGACGGCGAACGGCCCGGATATAACAACGTCTCTCTCACCGTGAAGCGCGTTTCCCAGCAGCACGGCGACGCGCTCGATGGGATCTGCTCGAATTATCTGTGCGATCTGAAGAAGGGCGACGTAGTGAGCGTGATCGGCCCGTTCGGCGGCACCTTTCTGATGCCGAATCATCCGAACTCGCATCTGCTGATGATTTGCACGGGCACCGGCTCAGCGCCGATGCGCGCGATGACCGAGTATCGCAGGCGGCGTCGTCTGAAAGGCGCGACCGGCAAGCTGATGTTGTTCTTCGGCGCGCGTACGAAAGAAGAGTTGCCGTACTTCGGGCCGCTGACGAATCTGCCCAAGGATTTCATCGACACGAATCTGGCGTTTTCGCGCACGCCGGGGCAGGCCAAGCGCTACGTGCAGGACGCGATGCGCGAGCGCGCGGGCGACGTCGCGCACATGCTCAAGGACGACAACACGCATATCTACGTGTGCGGCTTGAAGGGTATGGAAGACGGCGTGCTGCAGGCGCTCAAGGAAATCGGCGAACAGCACCAGCTCGATTGGGAAGCGTTATGGATGAAGTTGAAGCGGGAAGGGCGGCTGCATCTGGAGACGTATTGATCGATTAGCTTCCGGCCGGGAGTGGGCCCGCATGTTTGCGGGCCGTGCGGCTCTTACCAGACCGTTTTAACGTGCGGATACGCGCGAATCTTTTCGTCCTTTGTCACTAGCGGTACGGCAAACTTGCGTGCGGTCGCGACGATCATCCTGTCGGCGGGGTCCTTATGGAACTCACCTGGAAGATCGACGGACTTCGTTGCGATTTCTACATCGACAGGTACAAAGCGTACCGCTTCGATGGCCGAGACAGTAGCGAGCCAACTGCTGACATCCATCGAGAGTAGGAGCCTTTCTCGCTCCACCAGCATGGCTATTTCCCATGCGGAAATAGCCGACACGATGATTTCCCCGCCGGCCATTTCGTGCGCGATGGCAGTCTTTGCTTTCTTGCTTAACGTCGGATCGCCGGTGACCCACCAGACCAGAGTATGGGTGTCCAGGACGATCACTGCGTCGCCTCCCAGTCGTCTTCTCCGATGGGAGCGGTGGGATTGTCGTAACGCACGACCGAGCCGCGTAGCACGTCGAGCGGACTGCGTTCTACACCGCGATAGGGCCGCACTTCAAGCGCCGGCTTGCCATGGTCAGTGACGATCAAGCTTTCGCCGGACGCCTCCACTTGCCGGAACAATTCGAGCGCCTTGGCCTTGAATTCGGACTTCGATACCAGATTGCCTTGCACAATAGCTCCTATAGTCAGTTGCCTATAGTCATTATTGTACTCCAAAATGACCACTTAGATGCAGTCATTGGTCTGCTGATCCTTTCGCTTTCCCCTGCGCCGGCGACACCGCCCCACACGCCCGAATCACCAACTGCACGACTTCCTCCGTCGTCGCTTCAAACGCTTTCTGCGTCAGCGCGCGCTTGCCTTTAAGCGCGCGAATCTGCGCGTCAAAGTCGGCGTAATGCTGCGTAGTCGCCCAGATCATGTACATCAGCGTTTGTGCATTCACCGGCGCCAGCAGCCCGCGCGCGATCCAATCGTCGATGACCTTCACCCGGCTGTCCAGCCATGGCTTCACGCGCCCCGTGAGAATGTCCTCCATATGCTCCGCGCCGTGGATGATCTCGCTCGCCCACACCTTCGAGCCTAATGGCCTGCGGCGTGACAACTCCATTTTCGCGCGTACGTATCCGCCTATCGCCTCGACCGGATCGTCGCTGCATTCGAACGTATCCGCCGCGCGGTGCCAGTCTTCGAACAGGTCTTCCAGCACACGCCGGTACAACGCGAGTTTTGTCGGGAAGTAGTAATGCAGGTTAGCTTTCGGTAAGCCTGCGCGTTCCGCGATCATCGCCGTACTGGTTCCGTCGAGGCCACGTTCTGCGAAAACCGCTTCGGCGCACGCCAATAAATGCGCTTCATTCGACTCGCGAATGTGCGCCTTGCGCCGCCGCAAAGGTGCGCGAGTTTCGTCCTGTGTCTCGTCGTTTTCCGTGATGTCGGCAGCCACGTTGTTGTCTCTCATGTTGGCCTTCATCGGCATGTGTGCCGCGTCGCGCTTCATTCTAGTCGTTTGAGCGCGGATGGACACGCGCATTCGAGGCCGTCGAAAAATGCGTGCTGCAGTGCAATGGCACGCTTCTCGCTATGTTTCCCACCGTACGAAAGGGATTGATTTGGCGGGCTTAATCGTCTACAACCTGTCCAACTGGACAGGATTGAGATAGCGGGCGATGCCCCAGGGTTTGCCCTCTGATGAAGAGGCAATCGAAGGCATCGAGTGTGCACCGCCGCCGTGCGGCTATGCCCCAAAACCCGCCGCCCCTGCACCAGTTTCATGTCGATTCACCGAAAGGAGCGAGACGAATGAACGCGGTATCCGAAGCGCTGAAGCACGCAGAACCCGCAACGTCGATCAGGGTCGACGGTAAGCGGCTGTGGGACAGCCTGATGACGATGGCGAAGATCGGCGCGACGCCCAAAGGCGGCGTCTGCCGGCTGGCGCTGACCGACCTCGATAAACAGGGGCGCGACCTGATCGTCAGTTGGGCGAAGGAAGCGGGTTGCACGGTCAGTGTCGATCAGATGGGCAATGTGTTCATGCGCCGCGCCGGGCGCAACCCCGATGCGTTGCCGGTCATGACTGGCTCGCACGCGGATTCGCAGCCGACCGGCGGTCGTTTCGACGGCATCTACGGCGTGCTCGGCGGACTCGAAGTGATCCGTAGTCTGAACGATCACGGCATCGAGACCGAGCATCCGGTTGAAGTGGTGATCTGGACCAACGAGGAAGGCTCGCGCTTCGCACCGGCAATGGTTGCATCGGGTGTGTTCGCCGGCGTTTTCACGCTGGACTACGGCCTCTCGCGCAAGGACGTGGACGGCAAGACTATCGGCGAGGAACTCAAACGCATCGGCTATGCGGGCGATCTTCCGTGCGGTGGCCGCCCCTTGCATGCCGCGTTCGAATTGCACATCGAACAAGGGCCGATTCTCGAAGCCGAGCAAAAAACCATTGGCGTGGTGACCGATGCGCAAGGTCAGCGCTGGTACGAAATCACACTGACGGGGCAAGAGGCGCATGCGGGTCCGACGCCGATGCCGCGCCGTCGCGATGCTTTGCTCGGGGCCGCGCGCGTAGTCGATCTGGTCAATCGCATCGGGCTGGATCACGCGCCGTTCGGCTGCGCGACGGTCGGCATGATGCAGGTCTATCCGAACTCGCGCAATGTGATTCCGGGTCGCGTGTTCTTTACCGTCGACTTCCGTCATCCGGATGACGCCGTGCTTGCGAAGATGGATGCCGCGTTGCGCGAGGGCGTGGCGAAAATCACGAGCGGTATCGGTCTGGAAACCGAACTTGAGCAGATCTTTTACTACGCGCCAGTCGCTTTCGACGAAGCCTGCGTGAAGTCCGTGCGCGCCGCGGCCGAACGCTTCGGCTATTCGCATCGCAACATGGTGTCCGGTGCGGGACACGACGCCTGCTATCTGTCGCAGGTCGCGCCGACTTCAATGGTGTTCGTGCCGTGCGTCGACGGAATCAGTCACAACGAGATCGAGGACGCCACCTTCGAATGGATCGAAGCGGGCGCTAACGTCTTGTTGCACGCCATGCTCGGACGAGCGTGCGAGCCGGTTTCATAACGCTTTAGCGGTAGCGGTTGTGGTTGTGGTTGTGGTTGTGGTTGCGGTTGATTCACCAGCCTCACCGTAGTGCCCATAAAACATGCCGCCCCGGCTCCGCTTCAGCGTAGCCGGCGGGACCGGCTACGTCCTCACATTGAAGAAGGAACGTGTATGGCCATCAAGCAAACCGGCGATATTGCGGCTCAGCGCCTATCGGCCGATCAACTCTCGTGCGAGTTCTCCGATATCGCGCCGTTGCTCGACGCGAGTGCCGCGGCCGCGGCAGCGAGCCGTTGTCATTACTGTTACGACGCGCCGTGCGTGAACGCGTGTCCGACGCAGATCGACATTCCCAGTTTCATTCGCAAGATCAGCAACGGCAATCTGAAGGGCGCGGCCGTCGACATTCTGTCGGCGAATCCGATGGGCGGCATGTGCGCGCGCGTTTGCCCGACCGAGATTCTTTGCGAAGGTGCTTGCGTGCGCAACCATCAGGATGCGAAGCCGGTGGCGATCGGCGCGTTGCAACGTCATGCGACCGATTGGGCGATGACGCGCGGCGAAGCGCTGTTCAAGCGAGCTGCTGAAACGGGGCGGCATGTCGCTGTGGTCGGTGCCGGACCGGCCGGACTTGCGTGTGCGCATCGGCTTGCATTGGCCGGCCACAACGTGACCATTTATGACGCCCACGAAAAAGCGGGCGGTCTGAACGAATACGGCATCGCTGCCTATAAAACCGTCGACGATTTTGCGCAGCGCGAAGTGGCGTGGCTGTGCTCGATCGGCGGCATCGAGATCCGGCACGGCATCGCGCTTGGACGTGACGTGGATCTCGACGCGCTGCGGAAGCAATACGATGCGGTCTTCCTCGCGATCGGTCTCACGGGCGTGCGCGCATTGGCGATGGAAGGCGAGGACCTGAGCGGCGTGATGAACGCAGTGGATTTCATCGAACAGGTGCGCACCGCGAGCGACTTCGGCACGGTGCCGGTGGGCCGCCGGGTCGTCGTGATCGGTGGCGGCAATACGGCAGTGGACGCCGCTGTGCAAAGCCACAAACTTGGCGCGACGTCGGTGACGATGGTGTATCGACGCGGCGTCGAGTCGATGAGCGCAACGTGGGCTGAGCGCGATTTCGCGCAGACCAACGGCGTCACGCTCGTCACGCACGCAACGCCGGTGCGTTTGATTGGAGAAGGCGGCGTGGTCACAGGTGTCGAATTCGAACGCACATCAAGCGATGGCACTCAGGAGCGCTTCGTGGTCGAGGCCGACATGGTGCTCAAGGCAATCGGGCAGACGCTGGTGCCGGTCGGAATCGAGCGCGAACTGTTGACGCTGGATGGCAGCCGTATCGCGGTCGATGCAAACGGACAAACCTCGCTGCCAGGCGTGTGGGCAGGTGGCGATTGCGCGGCGACGGATGGGATCGAACTGACGGTACAAGCGGTGCAGGACGGCAAGATCGCCGCTGCCGCGATTGACGCGCAGTTCGCCCGCACAGCGGTTAAAGCCGCGTAAGACCGCATAAAGCCGCTTAAGCCACGCATCAAACCAAGATAAAACAGCAGTCCCCAAGGAGCCGAACATGGCCGATCTGCGCTGTACGATTGCCGGCATTACGTCGCCGAATCCCTTCTGGCTCGCCTCTGCGCCGCCGACCGACAAAGCCTATAACGTGAACCGCGCGTTCGAAGCGGGCTGGGGCGGGGTCGTGTGGAAGACATTGGGCCTCGACCCGCATGTAGTGAACGTCAGCTCGCGTTATGGCGCAGTGCAATGGAACGGCCAGCGCATCGCTGGCCTGAACAACATCGAACTGATCACCGACCGTCCGCTCGACATCAACCTTAAAGAAATCACGCAAGTCAAACGCGACTGGCCGGACCGCGCGATGATCGTTTCGCTGATGGTGCCGTGCAACGAGCGCGACTGGAAATGGATTTTGCCGCTCGTCGAAGACACCGGCGCAGATGCGGTCGAACTGAATTTCGGCTGCCCGCATGGCATGAGCGAGCGTGGCATGGGCGCGGCGGTGGGCCAGGTGCCCGAGTACATCGAAATGGTCACGCGCTGGGTCAAGGAAGGCACGAAGCTGCCGTGCCTCGTCAAACTTACGCCGAATATCAGCGACATCCGCCTCGGTTCGCGTGCTGCCTATAAGGGCGGCGCGGACGGCGTGTCGCTGATCAATACCATCAACTCGATCGTCGCGGTGGATCTCGACGCGATGTCGCCATTGCCGATGGTCGACGGCAAAGGCACGCACGGCGGCTATTGCGGTCCGGCGGTCAAGCCGATCGCGCTGAACATGGTGGCTGAAATTGCGCGCGACGTGGAAACACCGAATCTGCCGATTTCCGGCATCGGCGGCATTTCGACGTGGCGCGATGCGGCCGAATTCATGGTGCTTGGTGCGGGCAGCGTGCAGGTCTGCACGGCGGCGATGCACTACGGATTCCGTATCGTCTCCGATCTTGCCGATGGCCTTTCGAACTGGATGGACGAAAAAGGCTACGCGACGCTAGACGATTTTCGAGGTCGCGCCGTGCCGAACGTCACCGACTGGAAGTACCTGAACCTCAAATACGACATCAAGGCACGCATCGATCAGGACAAGTGCATCCAGTGCGGCCTCTGCCATATCGCGTGCGAAGACACCGCTCACCAGGCGATTATGAAAGAAAAAGATGGCGTCCGGCATTTTGAAGTGATGGACTCCGAATGTGTCGGCTGTAATCTGTGCATGCATGTGTGCCCGGTCGAGCAGTGCATCACGATGGAGCGTGTGGACAGTGGCGAGTACGCGAACTGGACCACGCATCCGAACAACCCCGCGCGGGTGGATGCCGGTGAGAACGGCACGTCGGACGCAGTTGAAACCGCCGAGCATGCACACGCGCACGCACATGCAGCAAAAGCAGCCTGAAACATGAGCTACCTGTAGGAAAGGAAACGAAGCGCTTGTACTGAACCTATAGTTTTCCCCAGGGCCCTGACGCGCCGCCAGAAGCCGCGCGGGCCTCAACGATCAGTGGAGATCTTTCGATGAAGCAAACAGCGCAACCCGTCGATCCGCAGTTTGCGGCCGGCGCGCAGGGCAGCAGTCTTTACAACGATGACCTTGCGCCGACCGGCGTCGCCCAGCGCACGTGGAGGTGGTATCACTTTGCCGCGCTCTGGGTCGGGATGGTGATGAACATCGCGTCATACATGCTCGCGGCCGGTTTGACGGAGGAGGGCATGTCGCCGTGGCAGGCGGTGGCGACCGTGCTGCTCGGCAATCTGATCGTGCTGGTGCCGATGCTGCTGATCGGGCATGCGGGCGCGAAGCACGGTATTCCGTATGCGGTGCTGGTGCGTTCCTCCTTCGGCACGCAAGGTGCGAAACTGCCGGCGATGCTGCGGGCAATCGTCGCGTGCGGCTGGTACGGTATTCAGACATGGCTTGGCGGCAGCGCGATCTACACGCTGCTGAACATTCTGACCGGTAACGCGCTGCACGGCGCGGCCTTGCCGTTCCTGGACATCTCGCTCGCGCAGCTCGCGTGTTTCCTCGTGTTCTGGGCGCTGCAGATTTACTTCATTGTGCACGGCACCGATTCGATTCGCTGGCTCGAAAGCTGGTCCGCGCCGATCAAGATCGTGATGTGTATCGCGCTGGTGTGGTGGGCCACCTCGAAGGCGGGCGGACTCGGCTCGATGCTGTCGGCACCGTCGCAATTCGTGACTGGCGGCAAGAAGGAGGGCATGTTCTGGGCGACCTTCTGGCCCGGCCTCACGGCCATGGTGGGTTTCTGGGCGACGCTCGCGCTGAATATTCCCGACTTCACCCGCTTTGCGAAAACGCAGCGCGATCAGATCATCGGCCAGTCAGTGGGCTTGCCGATTCCGATGGCGCTGCTCTCGGTCATCTCGGTGGTGGTGACGTCGGCGACCGTGGTGATCTACGGCAAGGCGATCTGGGACCCGATCGACCTGACGAGCCGCATGACCGGCATCGGCGTCGGCCTTGCGTTGATCATCCTGACGCTGGATACGATGTGCTGCAATCTGGCGGCGAATCTCGTCGGCCCGGCTTATGACTTTTCGAGCCTTTGGCCGAAGGGTATTTCGTATCGAGTCGGCGGCATGATTACCGCGACCATCGCCATTGTGATGATGCCGTGGAAGATTCTCGCCACCACGCAGGGCTATATTTTCACGTGGCTGGTCGGCTACTCGGCTTTGCTCGGTCCGGTGGCGGGCATTCTGATGGTCGACTACTTCCTGATTCGCGGCACACGGCTCGACCCGCGTGAACTGTTCGACGAGCATGGCGAGTACAGCTACACCGGCGGCTGGAATATCGGCGCGGTGGTGGCGCTCGTGATCGGCGTGCTACCGAATCTGCCCGGCTTTTTGCATACCGCGTTTCCGGCATCGTTCCCGAATGTGCCGGCGATTTTCAACACACTCTATACCTATGCCTGGTTTGTCGGACTCGCGTTGGCGTCGATCGTATATAGCGCGTGGATGAAGCTGAGCAAGGGACCGAGTGCGCGTGTGGCGAGTGCCTGAGTGTGCATGAGCCACGCACGAAGCGAACGAAGTACGTAGCACCGAAACCAGCAGTTCATAAGGAGGCGGCACCATGACGACCCTGATTCGCGGCGGCACGATTATCGACGCGGAGAACACGTATCGTGCGGACGTGTTGTGTGCGGACCCGCAGGACGGCGGCACGATCCTGCAGATCGGCGCGGACCTGGCAGCGCCGGCGGGCGCCACGATCGTGGATGCGGGCGGGCAGTATGTGATGCCCGGCGGCATCGATCCGCATACGCACATGGAATTGCCGTTCATGGGCACAACAGCCAGCGACGATTTCTATACCGGTACGGCCGCGGGTTTATCCGGAGGTACGACCAGCATCATCGACTTCGTGATTCCGAGTCCGAAGCAATCGTTGATGGAGGCGTTCCAGGCGTGGCGCGGTTGGGCTGAAAAGGCTTCGGCAGACTATGGCTTTCACGTTGCGGTGACGTGGTGGGACGATTCCGTCTATCGCGACATGGGCACGCTGGTGCACGAACACGGCGTGTCGAGTTTCAAGCACTTCATGGCCTACAAGAACGCGATCATGGCCGATGACGAAGTGCTGGTGAACAGCTTCTCGCGTTCGCTCGAACTCGGCGCGCTGCCTACCGTGCATGCGGAAAACGGTGAACTGGTGTTTCAGTTGCAGCGTCAGTTGCTTGCAAAAGGCTTTACGGGTCCGGAGGCGCATCCGCTGTCGCGGCCGCCGGAAGTGGAGGGCGAGGCTGCCAATCGCGCGATCCGCATTGCACAGGTGCTGGGCGTGCCGGTGTATATCGTCCACGTGTCAGCGAAAGATGCGGTGGACGCGATTGCGCGTGCCCGCAGCGAGGGCCTTCGCGTGTTCGGCGAAGTACTGCCGGGCCATCTGGTGATCGACGAAGCGGTGTATCGCGATCCCGACTGGACCCGCGCCGCAGCGCATGTGATGAGCCCGCCGTTCCGTTCCGCGGAGCATCGCGAGGCATTGTGGCGGGGCCTGCAAGCGGGCCAATTGCACACAACCGCGACCGACCACTGCGTGTTCTGCGCATCGCAGAAGGCCATGGGTCGCGAGGACTTTACGAAGATCCCGAACGGCTGCGGCGGCGTCGAAGATCGTATGGCCGTGCTTTGGCATCACGGTGTGAATTCCGGGCGTCTCACGCCGAACGAATTCGTACGCATTACCTCGACCAACGCCGCGCAGATTTTCAACCTGTATCCGCGTAAAGGTGCAGTACAGGTGGGCGCGGATGCCGACCTGGTCGTGTGGGATCCGCAGGCAAGTAAAATGATTTCGGTGAAGACGCATCATCAGAAGGTCGACTTCAACGTGTTCGAAGGGATGACGGTGCAGGGCGTGGCGATGCATACTCTCACGCGCGGCGCGCTGGCATGGACCGATGGCGAACTGCGGGCGGTGCGTGGCGCAGGGCGTTATCTGAAGCGTCCGCCGAATCCCGCTTACTTCGATGCGATCCGGGTGGCCAACAAGCGCAAGGAGCCGCATCCGGTAGAGCGGTAAGCTGTTTGCAATCTGACGGGCGGCCTTGCAGTGCCGCCCGCGCCGACTATTTTTCAACGCCGCGCATTCGCCGTGGCGATACCCCTCCCGCGTTTTCCCTGATGGCGCCCGGCACGTGTTCCGTGGTGCGATGCATGCCGCGTCTGCCCTATCTGCTGTAGGGGCGAATTCAACGTTGTATGAACCACCTTGGCTGTCCGCTTAGCACGCAAGCGCATATTGATCGGAAACCTGATCCTTTGTAAAAACGCAGACCGTTTGCTACAGTCCGCCCACTCTGCCGGGCCCGACCGCTGGCGGAATGCCGCACACAAACCATGCAACTGACGTAGCAAACTTTACGGAGCCACCTGATGAAGTCGATTCGTTCCATTCTGCTGATCGCGCTGCTGCAAGCGGTGACCCTGAGCCCGGCCTTCGCTGCTGACGAGCTCGCGCAGATCAAGTCCGCGGGCGTGTTCAAGATCGGCACCGAAGGCACCTACGCACCGTTCACGTACCACGATGAATCCGGCAAGCTGACCGGCTTCGACGTCGACATCGGCACAGCCATCGCGCAACGGCTGGGCGTCAAGCCGCAATTCGTCGAAGGTAAATGGGACGGCCTGATTGCCGGTCTCGATGTGAACCGCTACGACGCGGTGATCAATGAAGTCGCCGTCACCGACGCGCGCAAGGCGAAATACGATTTCTCGGACCCGTACATCACTTCGCATGCGGCGCTGATCGTGCGTTCGGACGACAATTCGATCAAGACGTTCGACGACCTGAAGGGCAAGAAGTCTGCGAATACGCTGACCAGCAACTTCGGCAAGATCGCGGCCGCGCATGGTGCGGAGGTGATTCCCGTGCAGGGCTTCAACGAATCGGTCGACCTGTTGACTGCGGGCCGCGTCGATGCGACCGTCAACGATTCGCTGTCGTTCCTCGACTTCAAGAAGCACAAGCCGGACGCGAAGGTGAAGATCGCCGCGCTCGATACGTCGGCGGACAGCAGCGACAAGTCCGCGGTGCTGATCCGCAAGGGCAGTCCCGAGTTGCAGGCGGCGATCAACAAGGCGCTCGCCGACATGAGGAAAGACGGCACGTACTTGAAGATCTCGCAGAAGTACTTTGGTAAAGACGTTTCCCAATAAGCGTCACGTGCGAGTCTGAATCATGCCAGCATGGTTGCATCTGATGGCGCAGTCGCTGTGGCCCCTCCTGTATGCGGGGCTTGTATTTACCGTTCCGCTCACATTGGCATCGTTCGCCATTGGGATTGTCGTGGCGTTTATTGTTGCGCTGGTCAGGCTATTCGGCCCGCGGTGGGCGGTAGCGTGCGTGCGCTTCTACGTGTGGCTGTTTCGCGGCTCGCCGTTGCTGGTGCAACTGTTTGTGATTTTCTACGGACTACCGAACGTGGGCATCGTGCTCGACCCGCTGACGGCGGCGATCATTGGGTTTTCGCTGAATGTCGGCGCGTATAACTCGGAGGTGATACGCGGCGTGATCGAGTCGATTCCGAAGGGGCAATGGGAAGCGGCGTACTCGATGGGCATGACGCGTGAACAGGCGCTGCGCCGCGCGATCCTGCCGCAAGCGGCGCGTGTTGCGCTGCCGCCGCTCTCGAACTCGTTCATTGCGTTGGTGAAGGACACATCGCTCGCCGCGGTACTGACGGTGCCCGAGGTGTTCCAGGCGGCACAGCGGATCGCGTCGGTGACGTATG
Source organism: Paraburkholderia elongata (assembly GCF_013177735.1). Classification (GTDB taxonomy): domain Bacteria; phylum Pseudomonadota; class Gammaproteobacteria; order Burkholderiales; family Burkholderiaceae; genus Paraburkholderia; species Paraburkholderia elongata. The sequence goes on from NZ_WOEZ01000044.1 coordinate 138,186, forward strand.
AACCTTTGATTCTGTACACCGAGGCGGCACTGGTTTATCTCGTGTTCAGTTCGGTATTGTCGTCGGCGCAAGTCCGGCTCGAGCGCAAGTTCGGCCGTCACGCACTTTTCCATGCGAGCAACTGATGATTCGACTGGAAAAAATCGACAAGTACTTCGGCGAGAATCGGGTGTTGAGTTCGGTGGACCTGCAACTCGCGCCGGGCAACGTCACTGCGCTGATTGGCCCGTCCGGCAGCGGCAAGAGTACGCTTTTGCGTTGCGTGAATCTGCTGGAAATCCCGGAGGCCGGATCACTTGAAGTTGGCGACCAGCGCCTCGAATTCAGCCGCGATCACAAGCCACCGCGCGAGGAGGTGCTGACGATTCGCCGCCGCACCGGCATGGTGTTCCAGAATTTCCAGTTGTTTCCGCATTTGACGGTGCGGCAGAACGTCATGGAAGGCTTGCTGACCGTACTGAAGTGGGACAAGGAAAGAGCGCGCGTACGTGCAGACGAATTACTTGAGAAAGTCGGCATCGCACACAAAGCCGACGCATGGCCCGCGACGCTTTCCGGCGGCCAGCAGCAACGCGTAGCGATTGCGCGGGCGCTGGCGCCGTCGCCGGAAGTGTTGTTATGCGACGAGCCCACTTCGGCACTGGATCCCGGACTGGCTGCGGAGGTGGTGGACGTCCTCAAGCAGCTTGCTACGGAGGGCATGACGATGTTGATGGCGACACATGATTTGCGTCTTGCCGCGACGATTGCGCGAGACGTGGTGTTTCTGAACAACGGCGTGGTGGTCGAGGCGGGCCCATCGCGCGACATTTTCATGCAACCACGCGAACCGGAAACAGAGCGCTTCGTATCGACGCTGACACACAGCTTGCCGGATGCATGGACAGAGCAGGGCTGACCTGAGAGAAGATAAGACGGGAACAAAAACCGGTCTGTCGACAGCCAGCGGCGCAGCGAAAAAGAAGAGGGGCGCGGAAGCGCCCCGCAAAAAAATAAACGACAGACAAAAAATAGACCACTGGTTTGCTAGCAGACTCTTCCGACGAGCACGCAGTGCGAGTCGGGAGGTATGACACCTTTGTCACTCACGCCGAATGTGCGAGAACACAGATTCCAGATGCACCACTACCTGCTCCAAGCCAGGGGACCCGCTTAAGAATTAGCGGTGTGAAGCCGCTTTCTTTGCTTATCTTTCTTTGCGGCGGCAAAGAAAGTGAGTGCCGCCCCGCACAGGGGCGACGCTAATAAACCGCTAACAAATCAGGAAGAGGCCAAAGACCTCATACAGCCACACTCTCCGCGTCATCGCTCAACGCAACTTCAAAAAACCGCCCCTGCGCGTCAACATTAACCCGCGCATAAGCGCGATTAACGCCGCTGATCACAGCCCGAATAGAAGCCGTCACCAGATTGGCATCAATCCCAACCCCAAACGCACTCCCGGCGACATCAGCCCCAGCCATCTCGGCAACAGCCACAGCGCGAGCATCAGCCCCTTGAGTCAAAGCCCGCTCTTCATAATGCTGAATCCGCACCGGCACCCCGATCGCATGCATCAACGCATCAAGCGGCCCATTCCCTTCACCGTTCAGCACGCGCCGCGAGCCATCAATCTCGACAGTGAGCTTGATATGTTCACGCCCATCGCGCTCAGACAGACTATGTCCAACATAGTGAATCGGCGCAGCACTGTGCACATACTCCTGCTGGAACAATTCCCAGATCTGCGAGGGCGTAACTTCCTGACCACTAGAGTCAGTAAACCGCTGCACAGCAGAACTAAAATCAACTTGCAAGCGCCGCGGCAAGACCACCCCATAACCCTGCTCGAGCAAATAAGCAATCCCGCCCTTACCAGACTGACTATTCACACGAATAACTGAATCATAAGTCCGCCCGAGATCGCTCGGATCGATCGGCATATACGGCACTTCCCAGATAGCATCCGGCTTCTGCACAGCAAAACCCTTCTTGATCGCATCCTGATGCGAACCGGAGAACGCGGTGAACACGAGATCACCGACATACGGATGACGCGGATGCACCGGCAACTGCGTGCATTCCTCTGCGGTACGCGCGACTTCATTGATATTCGAAAAGTCGAGTTCAGGATCGACACCCTGCGTGTACAAATTCAACGCAAGCGTCACGAGATCGACGTTGCCGGTGCGTTCGCCATTGCCGAACAAACACCCTTCGACACGATCCGCTCCCGCCATCACCGCCAGTTCCGCCGCGGCCACCGCAGTGCCCCGATCGTTATGCGGATGCACTGAAACGATCAACGAATCGCGACGCGCGAGATTGCGATGCATCCATTCGATCTGGTCCGCGTAAACATTCGGCGTAGCCATTTCCACAGTAGCGGGCAGGTTCACGATCGCTTTATGGTCGGGCGTCGGTTGCCAGATATCGAACACGGCGTCGCACACTTCCTTGGCGAATTCGAGTTCGGTGCCGCTGAACACTTCCGGGCTGTATTGCAGGGTGAAATGCGTTTCCGGCGCGGCATCGGCGAGACGCTTCATCGTACGCGCGGCGTTTTGCGCGAGTTCTTTCACGCCACTTTTTTCGAGGCCGAACACGATGCGACGGAATTCCGGCGCGGTGGCGTTGTACAGGTGGACGATGGCGCGCGGCACGCCACGCAAGGATTCGAAGGTGCGTTCGATCAGGTCGTCGCGGGCTTGCGTCAACACTTCGATCGTGACGTCGTCGGGGATATGGCCGCCTTCGATCAACTCGCGTACGAAATTGAAATCGGTTTGCGAGGCAGAAGGAAATGCGACTTCAATTTCCTTGAAGCCGATCTGCACCAGCGTCTTGAACATGCGCATCTTGCGTTGCGCGTTCATCGGCTCGAACAACGCTTGATTGCCGTCGCGCAGGTCGGTACTCATCCAGATCGGCGCGCGCGTGATGACACGTGACGGCCACTGGCGGTCCGTCAAATTGATGGGCTTGAACGAGCGATACTTGGTAGCAGGGTTCTTCAACATTTTCATCATCCTTGGGATCGATCAACCTGGTGTCGACCGGACGACGAAAAGACAAAGCATGGCCGCCGGTCGAAAACCGGGGCTGGGTCGGTTACTGGGGAATTGAGCGGTGCTTCGGGTGTTTCAGACGGAAGCGCGCAGCAGCAGACCTAGCCCGGTAGAGCGGGCTAGTAGTAGCGATAGGATGGTCTGGGCGCGGTACATAGTGCGTAATAGGAACATATTATTGGGACCGCGTCAAGCGCGGTGCGGTGAAGAACGCGCCGACTGGCGGGGCTTAGCGCTGCCGGGGCGCGCTGGAACCCGAGCTGGTCATGGCCGTCATCTAGGTTTCACGAAACGCAACGTCATGCGGTCCGATTCGCCGATCGCTGCGTATTTCGCCCGATCGACTTCGTGGCCTTCATACGTGGGCGGCAGCGACCACACGCCGTTCGGATAATTTTTCGTGTCGCGCGGATTGCTGTTCACCTCGCTTTGGCCCGCCAATTCGAAACCTGCCGCGCGCGCGTGTTCGATGACATAGGCTTCGGTCACATAGCCGGTGTCGATGGTCTGCTGCAGGGACGTGCCCGGCGCCGCGCGATGTTCCTCGACACCGAGGATGCCGCCCGGTTTAAGCGCCGCGTAGAAGGCGCGCAGGTTCGCGTCGATCTCGCCGTCCTTGATCCAGTTGTGGATGTTGCGGAAGGTCAGCACCTGGTCGACGCTGCCATCGGCCGGAAAGCCACTGAAGCGGCCCGCTCGCAGCGTGCCGACCACCACATTGCCATAGACAGCCGGCGTGGCCACCAGTTTGCGCGCGAATGACGCCCGGCCAGCCTGCTCCTCCGCCGCCGACGCGGCGTCCGGACTCTCGTATTGCGCCTCGTACAGCGTCCCGTGGTCATGCAGATAGAGCGCGAGTATTTCCGTGTACCAGCCACCACCCGGCGCGATCTCCAGCACGGTTTGCGACGACGCCACGCCAAAGAATTGCAGCGTTTCTTTCGGATGGCGGTAGACATCGCGTGCGCGGGCCTTGTCGCTGCGCTGGGGCCCGGAAATTGCGGCATCGAGCGCGGCAGAATCGGCCGCCGTGGGAGAGGTCGACGCCGTCGGGGCGGCGCAGGCGGCCAGCAGCAGCGCCGCGCTCAGCGCCGCGAGCGTGGAACGCAGCGCGCGGGCTTGGGGAGTGGGGTGGGTGTTCATGGCACCCATTATCGGGCGCGATCCGCCTGGAAAGAAATCGCCAATCCGCATAACGATATGCGCCTGCGGTATTTGCTGCGTCCCGGTGGCGTCGGTCAGCGCACGATGCCGATCCGTCAGCCCGTAAGCTACAATTGCCGACGGCTTGAAAAACGGAACATCAATGAAGATTCGGATTCTCTCTATCGCCTGCGTCACGACCGCCGCCACGCTGCTGGCGGCCTGCACGGCCGTCTACAAGAACTCGGATGCATGCGAGCAGTTGATGCGAAGCAAGCTGGCTGAAACGTCGTCGCCGGATACGCTGAAGATCGCTCATACGGGCGCCGGTATTGACGGTTCGCGGGTGGTCGTCGAAGGCTCGATCGAGCACGTGGTGACAGCGTCGGAGGTTGCAGCTGCATCGGCGGCATCTGCGGCAGCTTCCGCCGCGCAGGTGGCGAAGGCGCCGCGCTCGGCTTCGGGCGTGCGCGCGGCATCCGCGGTGTCGGTGGCTTCCTCGGCTTCGGACGCTGCGGCTGCGTCAGGTGTGACGGCCGAAGGGGCTTCGGGTGCTATGGCCGCTTCGGCGAGCCTCGCTGGGTCGGGCGTCGACGCAACTTCGCTCAAATCGGCCAAGCCGAAGAAGACCACCACAGCGGCTGCCGCCGAGTGCACGTTCCACGGCTCGGCGCTGAGCGTATTCAGCTGGTTGGCGCCGGCAAAGCTCGCCAAACCGGTCGATGAAGCCGGCGAAGCCACCGAGTAGCAATTTCCGTTGCGCCTGTTGCCGCCGGCTAGCGCCCCCGGGTACCTCATGCCGTGCCCAACGAACACGGCATGATCCGGCTAACGCAAGACAAACCTCAAGCCGCCTCGTTCGCGAGGCGGCTTTTGTTTTCGTGCATCACATCAGTTCAAGCACGCTTTCGCCGAACGCCTGCGGCCGCCCTTCGAAGCAGCGCTGCACCGCCTCCGTATCGATCAGGCGCTGCCGCAGCGCCCTGCGCTCGTCGTGCTGGTCGATCATGCGCACGGCCGCGGTGATATAAGCCTCGACACTGTCCGTCGTGGTCCACGACTGCATGCCCACGCGCTCGAACAACGCGCCGTCGATCCGCTCGAACACTTCCGGTCCGCGTTTGCATACGCCGGGCAAGCCGAGCGTCAATGCGTCGACGATACCGTTGGTGTTGCCAAACGGAAACGGGCTGAGGAACAGGTCGGATTGATTGACGCGCGCCAGATACGCGGGGTAGCCATGGAAGTCGTGAACAACGGCGCCCGGCACCGCTCGCGCGATGACGTCGCGCAGACGGTCGAACGGCAGACCTGACGGCACACCGCTCATGAAGTGAAACTCAACGGATGTCGCGGCACGCTCGCCGATTGCGCGGCATGCATCGAGAAAACCAGGATTGAGTTTCATCGCGCTGGCGGTGACGACGATCTGCAGCGTCTCACGCGGCGGCGGAATCTGCGCGACGATGTCAGGCAGCGCGACGGACGGGCGATAGGGCTGGCCGTCTTTCGGCAGCTTCATCAGTCGTTCGCTGAAGCAGGCTGGGTCGCCGACATAATCTTCTTCGACGCTGATGTAGTCGATCTTGTCGGAGTGCGTGGTGGCGGGATGGCCGAGCGCTGCGATCTGCAGCGGCGCGACGCGCAGGTTGGACATGAACACCGTCAGCACGAACATGCCGACGCTCGGCATGTACAGCACGTCCGGCTGTTCGGCCTCAGCAAAATCGCGAATTGTCTTCAGGCACTCGCCGATATAGTCCGGCTGCTCGAGTTCGATGAAGCGGTCGAAGACGTTCCGCCCCATTTCGTCGAGCGCGTAACCGAAGCCGAAGCCCACCACTTCGAAATGTTCGCGCGCGGCTTCGAGCGTACGCGAATGCGTGCGGTAGATCGAATGGGCGCCGCTGAACCACTCGAGCACGACCATCATCAAGGGCTTTTTGCCGCGCCGCGGTTTGCCTTTGGCAGGCGCGCGCTTTGGCGCGGGCAGGTCGGTCAGGCCGAATTGCGCGAGCTTGCGGCGCACCAGCACATTGATGTCCTGCTTGATCGCATGCCGCCGCGGCGTATCGGCATAGCTGCAGAACATATAGGCGTTGTGCAGCACGGCCGTGGGCAGATCGTCGAGGTCGTCGATTTTCTGCAGCTTGCCGGGCAGCCACTCCAGCAGCGCCTCACGCTTGAGATGCGCGCTTGGCGAGCCCTTGAAGACCGGTGCCAGCAAAACGAGGGCGAGACAGGCCGCGATGGTTTTGTCGTACGCCCAGAGCGCGGCGAGGTCGACTTCAAGTTCGGACTCGGTCGAATAGAGCACGCATAGCTTCTCGATGAAGCTGTCGCCGGGCAAAAATTGTGTATCCGCCGGGCCGCGGGGATTCAGGTAGCGGATGACGTGGTCCGCATTGCCTAACGCCGTGGCCGAGAACAACTCGCCGATCCATTCGTGCAGCGTGAGAAACAATCTGAAGCACTCGGTGGGCGGTCGGAAATCCGGGTCGGCGAACAACGTAGACACCGCACTTGCCAGGCGCGTGCAGAAACGCTGGCGTTGCTCTTCGGCAGACAGGCCGGTCATGCCCGAAGCCTGGAAACTTGCGTCCAGCTCGCCGCGTTTCTGCTGAAGGAGTGCTAGCGCGGCGATAAGCTGGAGGGTGGCTTGTGTATGCTGCCGCGTGTAGACGAGTTGCTCGAAATGGTCGAGCGAAAAGGTGACTTCCATCGTTTGACTTTTGTTAGGTATGCAGGACTAACGATATCGAGATGACGTTAGCCGGAAACGACGATTATTGCAGTCAGGGCATATCAATCAGGGCATATCAAATTAGTCTGGGATGGGAATTTGGGAAATTTCCGTGTGGGAAAATCAGATAGACCTGTAGGTTTTCTTCTGTTTCGGCGCGGGAGTTTGATACTTGATAGGGGGAAGTCTGCTCAGGCGCTCCATCGAACCCGCCCAACGCTGCTGTCTTGCCCCAAGGCGGATCCCCGACATTGAGCACTCAGAACGCGTAATACGGACCCGGCCCGGCCGAGGTGGCGCGCGACGCGATCGCCGTATAGACCCGCCGTCCGAAAAAGAACGGCAGGCCCCAGCCGAAGCTGTTGCTGGCAATGCCGGCCAGATTGTCGAAGGCATTATTCGACGACGCGAACAGCGTGCGCGAATTGCCGATCGCAAACGACACCGAGTTCGACGCGCCATTGGTACCCACGATCGAGGCGCTCGCCGTTTGCGTCGAGCTCGGACAGTACCAGTAACCGCATTGCGGGAATTGGCTGCTGTTGAAGAACAGACCGTTCGAGCCGCTGTCCACGTAGCTCGTTGCATAAGTCTGGCCGGCGCTGCTGGTGACCACATACCCCGTCTGCGGATTCGCCTTGACCACACTTGCGCCGCCAAGCGTGTTGTTCGCCTGAGTGCCGATGCCGAAGATCAGCGAGCCTGAGACGCTGGCCGCGCCCGCGTCGGCGATTGCCGGCAGGTCGATCACCACGCCGTTGTTGTCGAGCGCGAATTGGCTGACTGGATTGGTGACCTGTTGCGCAAGCGCTTGCGTACTCGCGAGGCAGGCGCCGCTGGCGTCGCAGCTGTAATACCAACGGGGCAGAGCGGCATTGACACAACCGCTGCCGCAGTCCGCTGCGAACAGGCCGACGCCGAGAATGCCGTTGGCGCGCAGGGTCGCGACGGTCAGCATCGATGGGCCGGAGCCGGCGCAGTCGGTGGGCACATTGGGCAGCGTGGGGTCGGCGATCAGCTGGATGGGAATCGAGGCGGCCAGTTGGCCGGCCATCCGCACGTCCGCGTTACGCACCGCACCCCACGCATACCCGTCGCCGAATACCGCGCACTCGCCGGTCACGCCGCTGCCTGAACTCACCGCCGCGAGCGAGAGGCTGGCCGGCAGCGCGGACGCGAGAATCCGCAGGCCATGCGAGCCGGTGTCGACCTGAATATTGTTGATCGTCGCGCAGTTGCTGGTGCCGGGCTGGCAGACGGTGACGCTGGTCGTCAGCATGTTGCGCGTCAGACCCGGTGCGGTAGTCACGGCGATCGGCTGAACGTTCGGGGTGGTCGATTGCGGCACGGAGGTGGCCACGTTGGACGCGGTGCCCCCGGACGGCGCGCTGGCGCCTGACGGAGTGGCGGCAGTTGGACTGCTGGCCGGGCTGGGTGAGCCTGCCTGTGAAGAGCCGGTGGAGCCGCCACTGCCGCCGCCACCGCAACCGGCGAGCGCCACGCAGACGAGAAGCAGGACACGGAGATGAGAAGAGATAGTCATGGTGTTGTCGGCGATCGATCGTCGATGCGTTTTCTTGATAGCGTGCGCGCGATGTCAGCGGAAATTCAGCGGAAATCGCTAGCCGTGACGCCGGGCGGCAGGGCCGCGGGTAGCCACGCGCGGCCCACATAGCCGCGCATCGGGCCGCCGGATTCCACGATCACGTCCGGACGAACCACCCGCGAGGCGTGCAGATTGCCGTCCGGCGCCGACGCGGCGGCGCCTGTCCGGTAGGAGTCGGCGTACTTCCCCAGCAGCGCGCGCAGATCCGGCATGGTCGGGCCCTGCCACGTGTACGCGATGATCTGGCCGGTATTGGTCGCGTATTCGTTGATGGTGGTATTGCCCGCATCGGTCAGCGTGCGCAGGCGTAAGGCGCCGTTCAGCAGGGTTTGGGGCGCCGCGAGCGTCGAATCCGCCTGGCTGGGCATCGTGCCGCCCAATTCGGCATGTGCGTCGGGGCTGGCACACAGCACGGCAGCCATGATAGCTGCGACGGCAATGGCCGGTGAAAAACAAGGATTTGGCATGGCAACCTGTCTCGCTGTTGGAACTCTAGAGCTTTATTGAGATGTCCAATTCAAGATAACACTCGGGTTTCCTAATCGTTGTCAGGAGCGGCGCGCGGCGCTTCAGGCAATCTCGAAAATAGCGTGTGACGAGGGTGGAAAGTGTCTTTTAAAACAAGGATCTGACAATGAGGTGGGGCAGGCCTGACGGACGCTTAGGAAATGTTGTGAAGTGTTAAATTTGCCGCTGAGGGAGATGATTGCTGACGTGAAGCGAGGCGCTTTTCTGCCAAGGGAAGCTCGCGCCGTGCAGCGATTTATCGGGATCCAGGCCCTTCGCCGCGGCTCGTGTTTTGCCCGCCACGCGCTGCTCAATTCATGGGCAAACCCCGGTTTTTGCACATGTCTCGCCGGGATCGGTAAAATGTTGGGTTGATCCACGGAAACTTGCCGTGGCGTAGCGGAAGGATTCCCCGAACATGACTGATCTTCGTCTTACCAAGCGGTTTGCAGTAATGCTGATGGCAGGCGGTCTGGTCGCCGGCTGCGGCACCTCGTCGCCGACCCAAATCAACTACAAAAGCGACTCGAAATCCAAGCAAGTGTCACTTGCCGTACCGCCGAACATGATCGACGAGACGGCCGATCAGCGTTCGTTGCCCCCGCAAGGCGGCGAAACCTCGCTGTCCACGCTCAAGCAGGTCCAGGCGCAAGCACCGGCCGCCAACACCCTGACGGTGGTGCCGCAGGTGACCGGCATGCACATCCAGCGCGACGGTACGGAAAGCTGGCTCGTGATCGACAACAAGGCGCCCGACCAGGCATGGGCGCAAATCCGCCGCTTCTGGCAGGAGCAGGGCTTCCTGCTGGTGGTCGACCAGCGCGACAAGGGCGTGATGGAAACGGACTGGAACGAAACGCACGCCCAGATCAACGACGGCCTGATCCGCGACACGCTGTCCAAGGCAATGGGCAACAGCTATGTGAGTTCCGAGCGCAACAAGTACCGTACGCGTCTCGAAACGGCACCGAGCGGCGGCACCTATGTGTTCATCAGCCAGAAGGGCATGCGTGAGGCGATCACCGGCACGAACAACGAATCGACCAAGTGGGAACCCAAGCCGAACGATCCGGGTCTCGAACAGGAATACCTGAAGCGGTTGATGGCAGCGCTGGCGCTGGCCGATTCGCGCACGAAGTCGGGCGATACGGCCAGCGCCGAGCTCTCGCCGGCGGGTGCGCAAACGGCGCCGAACGCGGCTACGGCGGGTGCGAAGTCGGCGGCTGCGGCCACGGCGGCGCAAAATGTCGCGCTGTCGGCGCAAGCGCCGATGCCGGATGACTCGGCGAACAGCACGTCGGCACAGGCCTCCTCCACCGAACTGACGCTCGGCGAGCCGTATGACCGTGCGTGGCTGCGCGTGGGCCTCGCGCTCGACCGCAGCAACTTCACCGTCGACGATCGGGATGCGAGCCGCGGTTTGTACTTCGTGCGCTATGTCGATCCGAAGGATATGACGTCGGCGGAGCAGGGCTTCTGGAGCCAGGTGTTCCACGGCAAGAAGGAAAAGGTCGCCAAACAGTATCTCGTGAACGTCCGCGCGGTCACGCCTGACCAGACCCGTGTTGCCGTGGTCGACGACAAGGGCGCTATCGATCAGAGCCCGCAGGCCAAGCAGATCATGGGTCTGATGGTCGACCAGTTGCACTGAACGAAGGTGTAGCAAGCAGCGAACGCTGTCTGAAAACCCGCCCGGAGCGCAGCCCGGGCGGGTTTTTTTATGTCCACGTTTTATCCCCCGCACCGCAAGCGGTTAGACCGCCGTCATGGCGCGCACGCGTCTTGCTTTCCGTCTGAAACACCGGTATGAACCGGCGCTCAACGGGAGATGGCTATGTTCGACGTGATTCCTTACTGGATGTGGGCCGCGAGCTTGCTCGTCCTGGCGCTCGTATGCGGCGCGGCTCTCGCGCCGCGCGAGACGCGGTGGCCAACGGGTCTGCGAGTCAGGCATACGGCTTCGCAACGCACGAAATGGCCGGTGCCGTGATGTTCGACTCGCTTCAAACGCATGAAGCGGAACGCGCGGCCGCCCCTGTGCGGCCGCATGTAACGTGACGTTACCCCGGTGACGTAACTCGCAACACCCCTTCCGCGAACCCTGTCAACATCCCTTCGTCGCAAAAAATGACAATAAAAATCAATAGCTTGCGATCAATTTCTTGTGAATTTCTATAGCTGGCACGCAAGCTGCTTTTAAAGGCTCATGGGGCCGGATTCGTAACATCCGACGTGAGTTTGCGGCGAGTTTCCGATCGGCGATTCCCAGACCATTTCAGCACCGGCGAACGAACCGGTGCTTAGCCCGATGATGGCCTGCGCGCGTGGCGCGCGGCCTCGGTGGCCCCGTCGCCTATCCTCGTAGGGCGACGGTTTCGCCCGCACTCCAAAGGAGTGCGGGCTATTTTTTTGGGTGCTCGGAACGTATCGCGCGAGGCGGTTTTCAGGTGTCGGCGCGGCGCGGTCCGACCCACGGCAGGCGTTTGACCACGCCGGTGGCAAGTGCGGTGCCGACGAGAATCACGCCGCAGCCTTCCAGCATGCCGGGCGACACGGTTTCGCCGAGAAACAACGCACCCCACAGAATGCCGAAGATCGGAATCACGAAGGTCACCGTAATTGCGCGTGCCGGCCCGACCACCGCGATCAGATGGAAGAACAGCATATAGGCGACGCCGGTACACGCAACACCCAGCGCGATGACCGCGCCCCACGCGTGCAGCGAGATCGGCGCAGCCGGCCAGTAGATTGCGGCGAGCGGCAGCAGCACGATGGTGGCGCCGGTCATTGTGCCGGTCGCGACGGTCAAGGCGTCGACGCCGGTCAGGTGGCGCTTCGCGTAATTGGCTGCGATGCCGTAAAGCAGCGTGGCGCCGAGCGCGGCGGCCGCCGCGAGCGCGGTGCTCAACGGCGTGGCGGCCGCGCCGTTCGGGGCGGCGATCTGATCCCACACCAGCATCAGGACTCCGAGGAAGCCGATTACGAGACCGACTGTGCGCAGGGCGCTCAGGCGGTCGCGCAGCCATAGAAAGCCGACGAGTGCGCCCCACAGCGGCGTGGTCGCGTTGATCACAGACGTCACGCCCGCCGACAGCGTCAGCTCGGCATACGCGAACAGGCAGAACGGCGCCGCCGAATTCAGAATGCCGACCACCAGTAGCGGAAAGGCGCGCGTGCGCAGGATCGTCGCGGACTGGCGCAGCGGCCGCCGCGCGACTAGCACGACCGCAAGGAAGAGCGCGCCGATGCCGACACGCAACGCCATCAGCGGCGCAACGCCGAAGTCGGCCACGCCGACGCGGATAAATAGAAACGAGGCGCCCCATAGGGCGGCCAAGATCAGCAACTGCAACAGGTTTTTGGCATTCATTGTCGTGGCGCCGCGCGCGGTTGAGTCGAGACGCATGCCCATCCTAGCAGCGTGATCGCGCGAAACGTTTCAGTTTGGAGTGAAACGGCAAGATTCGGGAGATGAAGGGCGTCCGACTGTCGTCATCGTAAGCGCAGTCGAGCTGGCTGCAAAACGAGCAATTCTCACGCTGATGTGAGAGAAATTGCGATGAGACTTGCGTGTCGACAAAACGGTTGCTGGCCCGGCGGGGTACGCGCCCATAGAGTGTGAATTATTTTGCGGCAGCGCACCAGCCGTGGCGCCTTTGACAGCAACACCTCAGTGCGGAATCATCCCTTGCAGGAAGTTCTGTTGCACCCACACCAGCACGCCGAGGATCACCGTCAACAGAATCGAATGCTTGAAGGTCTTGGCGAACACCACGCCTTCCTTGCCTTTGAGGTCGGTCGTCGCCACGCCGGTTGAGATGTTTTGCGGCGAGATCATCTTGCCCATCACGCCGCCCGACGAATTGGTCGCCGCCATCAGGATCGGGTTCAGGTTCAGCTGATGGGCCGCCACCACCTGCAGGTTGCCAAACAGCGCGTTGCCCGAGGTGTCGCTGCCGGACAGGAACACCGCGACCCAGCCGAGGAACGCCGACACCAGCGGAAAGAACGGTCCGACCGACGCGACGCCGAGCCCGAGCGTGTAGGTGAGCCCCGAGTAGTTCATCAGATAGGCGAGCGCGACGATGGTGGCCACCGTCAGAATGGCGATGCGCGTCTGGACCCACGTGTCGACGATGGCCTTGCCAAATTCGCTGATCCCCAGACCCGTCACGAGCGACGTGATGATGGCGGCCACCAGAATCGCCGTGCCGGTGGCAAGCGGTTGGAAGTCCCACACTGCGCCGTACGGCGTGTTGTACAGAGTGATGAACACAGCCTTGTCGAGGCCCGGCCACGGCAGCTTGACGTCGCCGATCACGAAGATTTTGGCGACGGTCCAGATGATCACCACCGCCGAGACGATGATCCATGGATACCAGCCCTGGCCGCCGCTGATCTTGCCGCGCACCTCGCCCACGCGATCGATGTTGATCGCGAACTTTGGATCGGCGGCGGGCTTCCATACACGCAGGAACGCGATCGTCAGAATCAGCGAGACCAGCGACGACAACACGTCGGTCAAGCTGTAATTGACGTAATTCGCCGTCACGAACTGAGTCAGCGAGAAGCTTGCGCCCGACACCAGCAGTACCGGCCACACGCGCAGCATGTTGCGAAAGCCCGCATACACGCCGATTACATAGAACGGCAGCAGCAAGGCGAAAAACGGCAACTGCCGTCCGACCATCTTGGCGAGCGAGTCGGCCGGCAGGTGCGTGACCGCGCCGAGTACCGTGATCGGCACGCCCAGCGCGCCGAACGCGACCGGCGCGGTATTGAAGATCAGCGTAAAGGTGAGCGCTTCGAGCGTGGGGAAACCGAGCAGGATTAACAGCGAACTGGTGATCGCGACTGGCGTGCCGAAGCCGGAAATCCCTTCGAATAGCGCGCCAAAAGAAAAACCGATCACGACCAGCACGACGCGGCGGTCGTTCGGCAGGTTATCGATCATCCACATGCGGAAGGCCGCGAAGCGACCCGAGCGCTGCGAGATGTTGTAGAGCAGGAGCGCGGTGAACACGATCCACATCACCGGCCAGCAGGCGAACACCGCGCCGTTGGCGACCGAAGCGGCCGCGAGTCCGACCGGGAACTGCCAGACGAAGATCGCCACGATCAGCCCGACGATCAGCCCCGCGAGCGACGCTTGCCAGGCAGGCCGGCGCGCCCAGCCGAGTAACAGCAACACGACAATGATCGGTAAGGCGGCGACGAAAAACGACAGCAATAGCGAGTTGCCGACGGGAGTTAGCAGTTGGTGAAACATCACGTCTCCTTCGTTGTTGTTTGATTCGACGCGGGACCACGCACTACGGGGCGCGTCGTTCTGGCAGGACGGATGGGCGTCGGCGGCGCGTCGAAGACGTGCCGGGCCGCTTATTTAAACAAGTACTGCGTGTGGCTTTCCCAAGCATAGGGCCAGATTGGGGCGCGTCAAGAAGGGAAAGTACGGGCGAAGGAGACAAGGGCACGCCGCGTCTTGAGTGCCGAAATCGTCGCGGCATGACGAGCGTGAGGGCAGTCCGGCGCGGCATGGTGGGTGCTGGCGGGCATGCCGATTCTCGGGCAACACGCGGGGTGCGCACGTTGTGCGGCATAAGTCGGCCCAGTGCCCGGCATCTGCGGGCACTGGATCGTCAAAGCAGGTCAGCGAGATTCAGTTGTGAGACTCAGTGCCAGTGACCGTGGCCTCCCCAGCCGCCATGGCCGCCATGGCCGCCGCCCCAATAGCCGCCAAAACCGAAGCCGATCGAGACCGACGGGCCGTACCAGCCGGGATACCCGTAATAAGCCGGATACACAGGCGGCGGATAGTAGACGGGATAGGCGGGAGCAACGTAGACGGGCGGGGGAGCCGCAACTGCATAAGTGGGCGGGTACGGCTGGGTGTTCTGGGCCCGCTGCGCTGAAGATTGCTGTTGTGCCTGCTGCGCTGCCTGCGAATCGGGCGGTCCGACCTGCATGTCCTGTTGCGTCGCGCCCGCGGGGACCGTGGCGTAATACGGATAGTAGCCGCCAGGATAGTAACCGTAGGGGTAATAGCAACCGGACAACGTCAACACGCAGACTGCGCCGGCGAGCGCAAGCCCCGTGTGTGAAATGCGTGGGAAGCGGTGCGGCAGCCGCTGGCTGATCGTGCTAGCCGTGTTGATGACGCGGGACTTCATGACGCGCTCCTGTTTGAATCGGACGCCGCCATTGGGGCGTAATGGCTTGAGCTTACGCCCCCGTCGCGCCGGCAGGATTGCAAAACCGTAACGGCTTATTTCACGTCATTGCAAAGCATTTTGTGGTCGCTAGCACTTACTTGCCGACCTGATTGCCGACGATGCCGCCTGCCGCCGCACCACCGAGCGTCGACAGTGCATTGCCGCCGAGCAGTGCGCCTGCGGCGCCGCCCACACCCGCGCCGATTGCCGTATCGCGTTGCCGCGTGGTCATGCCGTCACACGCGGAAAGACTGGCGACAACCGCGACGATCGCCGCGAGCGCACCTAGTTGACGAATCGATTTCATGATGCTGACTCCGTTCATTGTGTCTGGAAATGGTTGTGTGGAAATGGACAGGTCACCCCCGTCCTTACATTTGATCTTATCGCCGCAGCCCGTATCCAGATGTGTGCGCTTGTCAGCAAACTGTCGGTTTCGTAATCAAATGTTTCCCTTCAGCCAGCATGAGTCAGCATGTGGCGTGCCCGCCCGCGCAGAAACGCAAAAGCCCGCCAGTGGCGGGCTTCGATGCTGCAATACCGTGATGCAGAAGGCTCGAACAGCGGGCGCTTATTCATGCGCCCGCGTTTGCGACCCTTATTGCCGCTGATAAATCTCAGCGCCCTTCTTCATGAATTCGATCGACTTCACTTCCATGCCTTTCTTCAGCGCTTCGTCGTCGGAGACGCCTTGTTGGGCGGCGAATTCGCGCACGTCCTGGGTGATCTTCATCGAGCAGAAGTGCGGGCCGCACATCGAACAGAAGTGCGCGACCTTAGCCGAATCCTTCGGCAGCGTTTCGTCGTGGAATTCGCGTGCCTTGTCCGGGTCGAGACCGAGATTGAACTGGTCTTCCCAACGGAATTCGAAACGCGCCTTCGACAACGCATTGTCACGCACCTGCGCGCCCGGGTGACCCTTCGCCAGATCGGCGGCGTGCGCGGCGAGCTTGTACGTGATGATGCCGGTCTTGACGTCGTCCTTGTTCGGCAGCCCAAGGTGTTCCTTCGGCGTGACGTAGCAGAGCATCGCCGTGCCGAACCAGCCGATCATCGCAGCGCCGATGCCCGACGTGATGTGGTCGTAGCCCGGAGCGATATCGGTCGTCAACGGTCCCAGCGTGTAGAACGGTGCTTCGTCACACCATTCCAGTTGCAGGTCCATGTTTTCCTTGATCAGCTGCATCGGCACGTGGCCCGGGCCTTCGATCATCGTCTGCACATCGTGCTTCCACGCGATCTGCGTGAGTTCGCCGAGCGTCTTCAATTCGCCGAGTTGCGCTTCGTCGTTCGCATCGTAGATCGAGCCGGGACGCAGGCCGTCGCCGAGCGAGAAGGCCACGTCATACGCCTTCATGATTTCGCAGATGTCTTCGAAGTGCTCGTACAGGAAGCTTTCCTTGTGGTGAGCCAGACACCACTTCGCCATGATCGAGCCGCCGCGCGAGACGATACCCGTCATGCGCTTGGCCGTCAGCGGCACGTATTGCAGACGCACGCCCGCGTGAATCGTGAAGTAGTCGACGCCTTGTTCGGCCTGTTCGATCAGCGTGTCGCGGAAGATTTCCCACGTCAGGTCTTCAGCCTTGCCGTTGACCTTTTCGAGCGCCTGATAGATCGGCACCGTGCCGATCGGCACCGGGCTGTTGCGGATGATCCACTCGCGCGTTTCGTGAATGTGCTTGCCGGTGGACAGATCCATCACCGTGTCGCCGCCCCAGCGGATCGCCCACGTCATCTTGTCGACTTCTTCGCCGATGGAGGAGGTCACCGCCGAGTTGCCGATGTTCGCATTCACCTTCACGAGGAAGTTACGGCCGATGATCATCGGCTCGCTTTCCGGGTGGTTGATGTTGTTCGGGATGATCGCGCGGCCGCGGGCGATTTCTTCGCGCACGAATTCCGCAGTGATTTCCTTCAGGCCGTCGGGACCGAATGCGCTCGCACCGAACGCCTGGCCCGGGTGCTGGCGGCCCATCATCGCGGCGAGTTTTTCGCCGTTCGGGCCGCTCGTCTTCAGGCTTTCCAGATACGCGGCGCGCTGCTGGTTCTCGCGAATCGCGATGTATTCCATTTCCGGCGTGATGATGCCGCGACGCGCGTAGTGCATCTGCGAGACGTTCTTGCCGGCGACGGCGCGGCGCGGCGTGCGGTGCAGGCCTTGGAAGCGCAGATCGGCGGTCGCGGTATCGGCGGCGCGTTCGCGGCTGAAGTCGCTCGACAGGCCCGTCAGCGCTTCGGTGTCGCCGCGATCTTCGATCCAGGCTTGACGCAGCGCGGGCAGACCGGCGCGGATGTCGATTTTGGCTTCCGGATCGGAGTAGGGGCCCGACGTATCGTAGACGAAGACCGGCGGATTCTTCTCGCCACCGAAGCTATCCGGCGTATCGGCCTGAGAAATTTCGCGCATCGGCACGCGAATATCGGGGCGCGAGCCGGTCACGTAGACCTTGCGGGAATTCGGCAGCGGCGCGACAGCGGCGGCATCGACGTGGGCGTCGGCGGAAAGGAACTTCGGATTGGCGTTCATGCATATCTCCTGTGTCGCAATGTGGGGCCGCTAAGCAGGAGACCAGATGGAAGTTGTCGGATTCGCGAGAGATGAAACGGTAGACCAGGTGCGAAATCCGTACGCTTCCCTGCGCTGGCATTATCCAGATCAGGTTCAAAGGGTATTTCTCACCCACGCAACACGGACCTCCTACCTCCGTGCGACGCAGGACCCCCGCGTTAGCAGCGCACACGATACACCGCCCGGGCGGTGCTTGGCAACCCGTCTTGAAAAAGTCAGATATCGGAGATAACGCCGGTCAGCCACGCACTATTCTTATTGTGATAGGGCTGCCGGGGATGCTGCGGCGCAGCAGTGCTGCGTCGCGAATACGCTTCGCTTACAGCGTGAAATCGTCGGCAGCTTCGGGCTGGAACAGGATTTTTTCGAGCTTCAGCACTTTCTCCGTGCCGCTCGGCGGCGTGAAGCGGATGCGTTCGCCGCGTTTGGCGCCGAGCAGCGCAAGGCCGACCGGCGAAAACACGTTCAGGCGGCCCTGCGTGAAGTCCGCGTTGGGCGGATAGACCACCGTCCAGGTCATTTGCTCGCCGCTGGCTTCGTCGACCAGCGTGGCTTGCGAATTCATTGTGACGACGTTCGCGGGAATGTCGCGCGATTCGACGATCACGGCGCGTTCGAGGACGTCGTCGAGCATGTCTTGCAATTTGGCGTCGGCGCCGGGCGCGGCCGCGTGCTTTTCAAGACGGGCGACGTCGAGTTCGGTGAGGTAACAGGGTTTCGTCTTTTTCATGACGGGTTCTCCAATTCGATCTGCATTTAAGGGGACAGCGTGCGGATGAGATCGGCCCGGAGCCCGACGACGCGGCCCCGGCAATGGAAGGGACCTGCGTTAGATCGGGCGCCGGGCGGCGAGAAGCGGGAGCGTTCGGGACGGCTGGCCGGCGTGAGGCGTCGCGATGTCCGCGCGCGCGCAACCGGTTGCGCGACGGGGGCGCAAACGGGTGAGGGCACTGGAGAACGGAAAGCGCATCGGGGTAGCCGGCAGATAACGAAAGGTGTTGGGGTGAGCGCCGCAAAGAAAGCTTAATCGACGCAAACGAAAGGTGAATGTTAGCACGGTCGGCGCGTCTCTTTAATCGCCACCGGGAGATGCCGTCCACACGCGGTGCGGCGGGTCTCAACGGGTTTATACCGCACAGGGTCGTTCAAGGCCGCCGCGGCGCTGCCGTTATTCCGCCTGTAGGGGGGCGGCCGTTGTCCGGTCGAGCGACCAGCGGTGGGCGGCGCGTCAAGAGCGCGGTGCGATTTGAGACGGCTTGAGGAGATGTGCTGATGAAAACGGGAATAGGGCGGCTTGGGGCACTCAGCGCGGTAGCGGCGATGGCAGCGCTGGTTGCGGCGCCGATGCCGGCGATGGCCGCAAGCGGTGGAACGATCAGTTTTTCGGGGGCGATCGTGGCGCCGCAACTGACGATTTCGACGGCTCCAGTTCGGACCCGGGCCGGCGCACGTGTCGATGCTACCGGCGGGCGGCTCGCGCAGACGGGTTCGGCGGTCGCGCTGATCTTTAGCGCTGCGCCAGGCGTGGCTACGGGTGCCGATGTTGCACTTCAGGTGAACAACGGCGCAACGGCGCGTGATGGTGATGCGTTGGCTGAGCGTTTTGTCGATAGCAGTGGGCGTGTGTTTCGCGCCGCAAGCGATGGGCACTACCGGGTTGGCCGCGATGGCGGGGTGTTGTCGCTTGCACCGAAGCATGCCGCGCTGAATACCCGGGTGACGGTTGTCGTGAGTTACGACTGAGGCACCCTCCGCGAGGCGCTTTGGGGCAGTTCGCCCGCAAGCGTACAGGCACACCGCGCCCCGCGGGCATCAACAGGATGGAACGGTCGGGACCGTAGGCGGACATCCCAAACCAAAAATAAAAATCAGAACCGGCTGTCATAAGTGGTCTCGAGGTTCGACAAACGTGCAGATCCTGATGGAGCACGCCATGCAAACCGCACGAACCCGCCAAGCCAATCGGTATGTCGACGGCTATGTCACCCGCGCAATCGCGCTGGCCGTAGCGCTGACCACCCTCTCAGCCAGCGGCCTTGCAACCGCAGCCGGCGTCGTATGCGCGTCGCACAGCCCATCCCACCGCGTAGCGCTAGTGGAGCTCTACAGCAGCGAAGGCTGCAGCAGCTGCCCGCCAGCCGACAACTGGCTGAGCCAGTGGAAAAACAGCGGCACAACCCAAAGCATCGTGCCGTTGGCCCTGCACGTGGACTACTGGAATAGCCTCGGCTGGACCGACCGCTTCTCGCAGCATCGCTTTACCGAACGTCAGCAAACGCTCACTGACCTCGCCGGCGGCCACACTATCTACACGCCCGAGGTCTTCGTATCAGGCCGCGAACTGCGCAGCTGGTCGCAACGCGACAGCTTCCAGAGCCGCATCGGCAAGGTCGTCGCCGAACCGGCGCAGGCGAACGTGGCGCTTGAACTGAAACCTCAGACGAAGGGCGCCTTCAATGTCGATGCGCAATTCACCAGCAAGGCGGCAGACACAACTGGCCCATTGAATGCCTACGTCGCGGTCTACCAGAACGCGTTGAACTCGCAAGTCGGAGCCGGGGAAAACAGCGGCGCAACGCTGCATCACGAACGCGTCGTGCGGCAATGGATCGGCCCCGTGCCGCTCGTAGCCGGTAACGCGCAAATCCGCCGCGATATCCGCATCGACGATGCCGATGCCAACGCCCCGGCTGACCGCTTCGGCGTCGTCGCTTTTGTCGAAAACGCCGCGACCGGCGACGTGTTGCAAGTAGGCGAGCTGGCCGCCTGCAATTGATCGCGCGACGACCCCTCAGCGCGTCCCATTTCATCGGAGATTCTCATGGCAACGCCTCATGCTCTCAGTAAAACGGCTCCACCCGTCACGCCGAAGAGCGGCACGATTCACCCGGTGTGGGTGCGCGTCACGCATTGGCTCAACGCACTCGCGGCCATCGTGATGATGCTGTCCGGCTGGCGCATTTATGACGCGTCGCCGATCTTCAAAGGTTTTATGTTTCCCACGGCGATCACGCTCGGCGGCTGGCTCGGCGGCGCGCTGCAATGGCACTTCGCGGCGATGTGGCTGCTCGTCTTCAACGGCCTGCTGTATCTCGCGCTGAACTTGGCCAGCGGGCGCTTCGTGCGCAAGTTCCTGCCGGTCTCGCCGCGCGCCGTGCTGCACGACTTCATCGCCGCGCTGACAGGCAAGCTCTCGCACGCCGATCTGCGCGTCTACAACGCGGTGCAGAAATTCGCTTATCTGTTTGTCGTCTGCGATCTGATCGTGCTGGTGCTCTCGGGCCTCGCGATCTGGAAATCGGTGCAGTTTCCGCTGTTGCGCGAGTTGATGGGCGGCTACGACAACGCACGCATCGTCCACTTCTGCGCGATGTCGCTCATGGCTGCGTTCATCGCCGTGCACCTGGTGATGGTGGCCCTCGTGCCACGCTCGCTGCTGGCGATGTTGCGTGGACGCTAAGCGGCTGATTCACGGATACGCAAAGCTTAAGGACATCGAATCATGACCAGACCCGATACACAATCCGATCGAAAGCTCGCCCCTATGCCTGGCAATAAGCTCGACCGCGAATCAATCCTGATCGACGCGCGGCGCGAACTCGCGATGCCGTCGCGGCGCCTGTTCGGCAAGCGGCTTCTGACGCTCGGCGGCCTGTCGATGCTGACGGGCTGCTCGCTGACCGACAACGATTCGGTCAACGCATTCCTGACAGCAGTGTCACGCCTGAACGACCGCGCGCAGGCCGCGCTGTTCGACCCGAAGCAACTCGCGCCGACTTACACCGAAGCGCAGATCACGCGGCCATTCCCGTTCAACGCGTTCTACGGTATCGAGGACGTGCCCGATGTCGACGCCTCCGACTACAAGCTGAAAATCAGCGGCCTCGTCACCGGTCAGCGTGTCTGGACCTTGCCCGAGTTGTACGCGCTGCCGCATGCCGAGCAGATCACGCGGCATATCTGCGTGGAAGGGTGGAGCGCGATCGGCCGCTGGGGCGGCACGCCGTTTGCCGATTTTCTGCGGCGCATCGGCGCCGACACGAGCGCGAAGTACGTCGGCTTCAAATGCGCCGACGACTACTACGAAAGCATCGACATGCCGACCGCGCTGCATCCACAAACGCTGCTCACGTTTGAATACGACGGCGAACGTCTGCCCGCGAAATACGGCTTCCCGATGAAGCTGCGCATGCCGACCAAGCTTGGCTACAAGAACCCGAAGCACATCGTCGAGATGTTCGTCACCAACACGTTCCCCGGCGGCTATTGGGTCGACCAGGGCTACAACTGGTTCGGAGGCTCCTGACGCGCGCGGGTCGGCGCGTGCCAGGCCGTACGCGCGACCCCAGGCGGCAGAAGCTTCGGAAGTACCCCGGCATCAGTTAGAAGCCGGTTCAGATTCATCCATAACGAAACGGAGTCATCCCATGAAAAAGTTCGCAATCGCAGCAATGGCCGTCGCTCTCCTGACCAGCGGCGGCGCCGCGTTCGCTCAGGCAAGCGGCGCGATGTCCAACGAATCGATGCCGAAGGACACGATGTCGAAGGATTCGATGTCCAAGGACACCATGTCGAAGGACAGCATGAAGAAGGACACGATGAAGAAGGACACGATGAAAAAGGGCAGCGACGCGATGGGTATGAAGCACGAAGCGTCGGGCGCGATGGGCAACTAAGCGTTGCCGGCTATGCCGATCGCATAGCTAGAGCGCCGGTTTCACGGGCGGCTCAAAAGCCGGGGAGACGTCCCCGGCTTTTTTGTTGCAAGTACGCCAAAAAGTTACGATTCTTTCAAGCGACGCGGTGGGCGCTTACTGCATAATGCGGCGTCGCGTCAGATGTTTGGCGCGTGTCAGCCGTGGATCGATTTGCATCGACCGCCGCGGCGTTGTGGCCCCATTGGCCATCTATCGTCTTTCCGTTCCACCGACATGTCCGCCAGCCTCGCCCGTCAGACCGCATCGCCGATGCGGTGTCCGCCATCCCGCCACCGGGTTTTCAGCGGGGGCGCAGCACCTCGAGCGGCATGGGCGGGCTGAACGCATGTCGCCGCAACTCCCAAGCCGTTTTTCGAGTGGTTTTCCGATCCGTTTGCCGCAGTCCCGCAATGGACAGATCGCGCTCGCGCTCGCCGTCGTGTATCTCGTGTGGGGCTCGACCTATCTCGCCGTGCACGTCGCGCTCGGTTCGTTTCCGCCCTTGCTGCTCTCGGGGCTGCGCAACCTGTTTGCCGGGGTAGGGCTTTTCATCTTCGCGGCTCGCCGCAATCCGGTCTGGCCGAGTGCGAGTGAAATCCGCAATGCCGGTATGGTCGGCACGATGCTGGTTGGCTTGTCGAGCGGCATGCTGGCCTACGGCATGCGCACCGTCGGCACCGGCACTGCTGCTGTGATGGTCGCGACCGTGCCGCTGTTCGCGACGGTGATCGCGGCGGTGGCGGGGCGCAAGATCGGCAGAGGCGAATGGTTCGCGGTCGGCCTCGGGTTGGTGGGCATCGCGATTCTGAGCCACGGCGACAGCGCGCCGGGCTCGGCGGGCGGGAGCCTGGCGATCCTGTGCGGTGCGCTTTTCTGGGCAGGCGGCGCGCATCTGGCCGGACGGCTGAAGCTGCCGTCGGACCTGTTTCTATCGACGTCGTTGCAGATTGGCCTTGGCGGCGCGATGTCGACGATGGTCGCCTTGGTGTCCGGCGAGCGGATGATGGAAGTGCATTTTCTGCCGGTGCTGGCCTTCGTCTACCTGATGCTGATCGGGACGATGACCGCTTATGTCGCGTACGGCTTTCTGATCCGGCATACGAGCCCGATCATCGCCAGCAGCTGCATGTACGTGAATCCGGTGGTTGCGGTGGCGCTTGGTGCGGTATTGCTCGGCGAGCCGGTTACGCATTCGACGGTGATCGCGACGATCGTGATTTTGGCCAGCGTGGGCCTGTCTTTCTGGTTCGATTACCGGAAGAAGGGTATCGCCTGAGGAGGGGCGGCGGGCTGTTGTCTGCTGCCCATCGCACGCTCTACGGTCTTTGGTCTCCGCGTTTCGCTGCTTCAGAGCGCCGCCGCCACCTCCGCGCCCTCGCGAATCGCGCGTTTCGCATCCAGTTCGGTTGCCACCTTTGCGCCGCCGATCACGTGATAGCGCGGACCGTTCGCACCATTCGAGCCTTTAACGTTGTTCGCGCTGTTGGCCTCATTCGCGCCGTTTGACCTACCGGCAGTTCGTGCCGCCGTCTCCGGAACCAGGTTGCGCAAGGATTCCTGTCCCGCGCACACGACGATCGTGTCCACGTCGAGCCATTCTTCGGCACCTTCGCGCGCAATCTTCAAACCGCGCTCGCTGATTTCCAGATACGACACGCCGCCGAGCATCTTCACCCCGTTTCTCGCCAGCGTCGCGCGATGTACCCAGCCGGACGTCTTGCCGAGCCCCATGCCAAGCTTGCCCGGCTTGCGCTGCAGCAACCAGATCTCGCGGAACGGCTG
The DNA here is from genome assembly GCF_013177735.1 of Paraburkholderia elongata. Classification (GTDB taxonomy): domain Bacteria; phylum Pseudomonadota; class Gammaproteobacteria; order Burkholderiales; family Burkholderiaceae; genus Paraburkholderia; species Paraburkholderia elongata. Next base: position 162,495 of record NZ_WOEZ01000044.1, read on the forward strand.
CACTGGCGACGGCGCTTTCAAACCGCCGCGTTCTCGCACCGTGAGATCGACACCCCATTCGTCGAGCCATGTATCGCGCGGCATCGGCAGAGGATCGCCGGAACGATGCAGCAAAAACTCGCTGACATCGAAGCCGATCCCGCCCGCGCCGATCACCGCGACGCGGCGTCCCACCGGCGCACCGCGCAATACGTCCACATAAGACAGCACGTTAGACCCGTCGATGCCGGCAATCGCCGGGCTGCGCGGCACGATGCCCGTGGCGACGATCACGTCGTCGTAACCGCCTGCCGCGAGCAGCGCCGGATCGACGCGCGTATCGAGCCGCACGTCGACGCGATGCCGCTGCAACTGGCTCTGAAAATAGCGGATCGTTTCGCTGAATTCTTCCTTGCCCGGCACGCGCATCGCCAGATTGAACTGACCGCCTATGGTTGCGCTCGCATCGAACAGCGTCACGCGATGCCCGCGCGACGCCGCAACCGTCGCCGCGGAAAGTCCCGCCGGACCCGCGCCGACTACCGCAACCGAACGCGCTGCCTGCGGGGTTGGGACCGGCTTGTAAATCAACTCGGTCTCGCGTCCCGCACGGGGATTCACGAGGCAAGTCGCGCGCTGGTTCTTGAACGTGTGATCGAGGCAGGCCTGATTACAGGCGATACAGGTGTTGATTTCGTGCGCGCGCCCTTCGGCGGTCTTCAGCACGAACTCGGGGTCGGCGAGAAGCGGCCTTGCCATCGACACCAGATCACCCGCGCCCTGAGCGAGCAGTTCTTCGGCGACCTCGGGCGTATTGATGCGGTTCGACACGATCACCGGCACCTTGACCGCAGCCTTCAGCCGCGCGCTCAGCGCGGCGAATGCAGCACGCGGCACCGAGGTTACGATGGTCGGCACCCGTGCTTCGTGCCAGCCGATTCCCGTGTTGAACATCGTTACGCCGGCGGCTTCGAGCGCCTGGGCGATCTGCACGGTTTCTTCCCAGGTGTTGCCGCCTTCGACCAGATCGATCAGCGAGAGCCGGTACACCACGATAAAGCGTTCGCCGCATGCTGCGCGCACGCGCTCGACAATCTCACGCGCGAGCCGCATGCGGTTCTCGATGCTGCCGCCGTAGCGGTCGGTACGCTGGTTCGTGCGCGGGCACAGGAACTGGTTGAGCAGATAGCCTTCGCTGCCCATGATCTCGATGCCGTCGTAACCGGCGCGCTGAGCGAGGCGCGCGCAGCGTGCATAGTCGCGCACGGTCCGCGCAATGCCGGCTTCGGTGAGCGCACGAGGTTTGAACTTCGAGATTGGTGATTTGAGCGCTGACGCGGACACGACGAACGGTTGGTACCCATAGCGGCCCGCATGCAGGATCTGCAGCGCGATCTTGCCGCCTTCGGCATGCACGGCTTCGGTCAGCAAGCGGTGATTGCGCAGATCGAACACTGAATTCAGCGTGCCGCCGAAGGGGAGCAGCCAGCCTTGCCGGTTCGGCGAGATTCCGCCAGTGACGATCAGGCCGACGCCGCCTCTTGCGCGCTCGCGGAAATACGCGGCCAGTTTCGGGTAGTTCCAGAAACGGTCTTCCATGCCGGTGTGCATTGAACCCATTACGACGCGGTTGCGCAGGCGAGTGAAGCCGAGGTCGAGTTCGGCGAGTAAGTGTTGGTATGGCATGCAGGGGGGCGCGCAAATATTGGTTGTGCGCGAACAATACACTGCTCAGTGGTCTAACTCTCCGAGGGACAATTCTAATTCGCGAAACGCAATGCTCTGTAAGAGGTTATTTTGGTGCTTGAAGCCATGTCGGAGCTGTTTGCCTATGGCGCTGGCCTTTGCTTGATTTTTTTGCCTTCGCTGCGCTTTGTCTGTTGGCCTACGGCGTTGGCCTTTCCTTGTTTTCTTATTGGTTTATTAGCGTCGCCCCTGTGCGGGGCAGGCACTTACTTCTCTTTGCCGGCCGTGCAAAGAGAAGTAAGCAAGAGAAAGCGGCTCCAACCGCTAATTCTTAAGCGGGTCTCCTGGCTTGGAGGGGGTAGTGGTGCATCTGGAATCTGTGCCCTCGCACATTCGGCGCGAGTGACAAGGCAGTCATACTTCCGGCGGCGCTGCGCGCGCCGAAGCGTATTTCATAAAACCAGCGGCTCGGTTTTGGGCGCCGACTTCACTCGACGCCGCGGCTCGCTGTTGCATCCTCAACGTTTCCGCAATGGGTCGCGCTTCATTCGGCCAGCGCTTCATTCGAAGTGCGAATTCTCACCTGCATGCGCTGACGCGACTCGTCGGCCGCTCGGGGCGCCAAGCGGCGCTTCCCGAAACAGATTTTTCGGCACCTCGCCAGGACGAAGCCGATGGCCCCCACGGACCTCGACCGAAACCCTTGGTTTCCCATGCAAACCCATCCGCGACGCACGCAGTGCGGAGTGGGAGCTGATGAGCGCTTTGTCACTCACGCCGAATGTGCGAGGGCACGGATTCCAGATGCACCACTACCGCAACTGTGCGGGGGACCCGCTTAAGAGTTGGCGGTTGGAGCCGCTTTCTCTTGCTTACTTCTCTTTGCGGCGGCAAAGAGAAGTAAGTGCCCGCCCCGCACAGGGGCGACGCTAATAGACCAATAAGAAAACAAGGAAAGGCCAACGCCGCAGGCAAACAGACAGCAAGCGCCAAGCAGGCAAACGAATCAAGGAAAGGCCAAAAATCCAGATCAAGGAAAGGCCAACGCCGCAGGCATACAGACGAACAAGCGCCGCGAAGGCAAAACCCCTAACTTTTAACCCTAACAGAAAGCCTCAAATGATTCCAAGCCGCCAGCCCGGCAAACCCAACCCCAGCAACACTAACCCCAACCCACCCAAAGGTCGGCCAAACCAAAGCGCCGACCCCAGACCCAACGGCACCGCCAATAAAATAAGCCACCATATAAACCGTATTCACGCGACTCCGCGCTTCAGGCTTCAACGCGTAAATCCGCGATTGATTGGAAATCTGCGCGGCCTGCACACCGATATCGAGAATGACCACACCAATCACCAATCCAGCAATACTCTTCGCCGACAAGGCAAAAACAACAAACGAAATCGCCACCAGCACAATCGACACCGTGATAATCGCCTGCGGTCCGCGTCGGTCGGAAAACTTGCCGGCGAGCGGCGCGGCCATCGCCCCCGCCGCGCCGACGATCCCGAACAGGCCGGCGGCCTGCGGCCCAAGATGAAACGGTGCGCCCGCCAGCAATAACGCCAGCACCGACCAGAAAATGCTGAACGCCGCAAACATCGCCGCCCCGGTCAACGAGGCTTCACGCAGCGCGCGATGCTCGACCACCAGGTGCCACATCGAGACCATCAGCTTGCCGTACGGCAACGTCGACGTCGGCTTGCTCTTCGGCAGACGCATGATGATCACCACCGCCAGCACCAGCAGCGCGACGACCGAAGCGCCAAATACCGCGCGCCAGCCGAAATACTCGCCGACAATGCCCGCGGCAGTCCGTGCCAGCAAGATCCCCAGCAACAGTCCACTCATCACCGTGCCAACGGCATGGCCGCGCTCAGATGCAGGCGCGAGTTCGGCCGCGAACGGCACGGCCTGCTGCGCGATGGTGGCGAGCACGCCGATAGCCAGGCTCGCGACAATCAGCACCGACAGCGTCGGCGCCGCGGACGCCAGTACCAGCGCAATGCACATGCCGGCGATCTGCAACAGGATCAGGCGGCGTCGATCGAAGCGGTCGCCGAGCGGCGCCAACAACAGCATCCCGGCCGCGTAGCCGAGCTGCGTCACGGCCGGCACCGCGCCGACCCACGACGCGCCGTTCGGAAACGACTGCCGGAAATCGTCGAGCAGCGGCTGGTTGTAATAGATGTTTGCGACTGCCACACCGGCAATCGTCGCGAGCAGAAGCAGCAAGCCGCGCAAAGACCGGTCGGCGGAAGCGGGAGTAGAAGCTTCGGATGTGGACATGAGAGGGGACCATCGACGGACCGGCCCATGCACGGTCCTCAAGCGTGCCGATCATACCGGAGCAGGAAAGATCGTGCTGACGGTCGCCCAGGCTTCGTCCGGCGCCTCGGCGACGTCAACGCGAAACGACAGCGAACAAGCTGTGGCTCAGGTGTGGCACGAACTTGGGACAGGTCCGAAATATGCGCTAACGAGCGTGGCGTAGCGGCCCTCGCACGCCTCGCAGACAAAATGAGATGGTCGTTCGGTTTTCGTTCGTAGAATCGGCGCGCGCAATAAGATCCATTACGTGACCGATTTCATGAACACAAGCTCGAAACCCGAACCCCGACGAATCAGCGGCTGGCTGCTCATCGTCCTCACCTGCCTCGCCGCATGGGCCCTTTCTACCGCAGTCGCATTGCGCGATCCGCTCAAGCTCATGCTCGAATGGGAACTCCTGGCAATATTCGTGCGCCCGGAAACGCACGGCTGGTATCGCACCGTGATCGCGATGGTCGGCTGTGACGTGATCATCGGGTCGTTCATCGTTGCCGGCGCAGGCTGGTTGGCGCTGCTCGTGCGGCGCAAATCGGCAAGCTTTCCAGTGCAGGCGCAGGCGTGGCTGTTGGCCATCGTCGTCATGCGAACCATCGCCTACCTGCTCGGCGACCACATGACCCACACCATTGGCATCGCCATCACTATTCCATTCGATGGCTTCGTTCAGGCCGTCGTCGCCGCCGCGCTCGGGATACCGTATTTCAGGCTGTCCCGGCGCGTACAGCAAACTTTCGTCGCCGCCTGAATGGGCGAGGCGGCACCGTCAATCGATCAACTCGCCTTCGGATTCGTAAAACGGATACGGTCCATCGGCTTTATCAACATACGCATGGTGCGTGACGATGCCCGTCGCCGGATCGTAGCGATGCAGCGCATACGCGGGCGGCTCCATCACAAATGCGGAGGGCCCATCTTCGCTCAGATCGAGCCCGACCTGGTGCGCGGGCGCCGGTACCGTCGACGCAATCGTGCCGCCAAAACGCACGAACATCGGCCGATGTACATGGCCGCAGATCACCCGTTCGACGTTCGGATAACGCGCAATCAACGCGGCGAGCTTGTCGGCGGCAGCGGGGTCGAGTCGCAATTCATCCATGTGCCCGATGCCGCAAACGAACGGCGGATGATGCAACGCGACCACCGTCGGTTTGCCTTGTGCCGCATCGAGTTGCGCCTCGAGCCACGCGAGCCTTGAGTCGCACAGATTGCCGGCGCCTTGGCCCGGCACCATCGAATCGAGCGCGATCAGCCGCAGCGGTCCGACATCGACCGTGTATTGCACGAATTCGCCACCACTGTGCAATTCGGCGCGATCGGGAAACGCCGCGCGCAACGCAACACGTTCGTCGTGATTGCCGACCATCAGGAAGTAGGGAATCTCAAGCGGCGCGAGCAGGGTTTTGAGGTGCTCGTACTGCTCCGGATCGCCCTGATCGACGAGGTCGCCAGTCATGATCACAGCGTCGGGGCGCGGCTCCAGCGCATTGAGCGCGGCGACAGTACGCGCGAGGTAGGCGCCGGTGTCGACGCGGCGGTAAGCCAGCGCGCCGGGCCGTTTGATATGCAGGTCGCTAATTTGAGCCAGCAGCATGGCAATGTCCTCTTTTATGGCGCGCTAAAAACACAGCGCTGTCTTATTACGATAGCGCAATCAGCGCGTCCTGCGCGATCGAAATCCCAACCGGCGTGCCGCGCGCGAGTTCTACCCGGCCCGCGACGTCGATCAGCAAAGCGTCCGGTGCGGCGCCGCCGATCGTCAGCCGGGTGCGCTCGCCGAGAAACGCCGTGTTTTCGATGTTGCCGCGCAATTGGGCGTTGGCCGGATCGGCGAGATAAGCGTCTTCAGGGCGAAAGAAAAATTCGTGTGCCGCGCTTGCGTGCGCGGGGCCTGAGGGCAGGGGTACAGCGCCGCCGGTCGTCGTCAGCAGGCCGTCGCGCAGTACGCCCGCCAGCCGGTTGATCGTGCCGATGAATTGCGCGACCGTGCGATTCGCCGGACGATAGTAGATGTCGCGCGGCGAACCGATCTGCTCGATGCGCCCGGCGCTCATCACGACGATGCGGTCGCCGAGCTCCATTGCTTCGGCCTGATCGTGGGTCACGTAGACGGTTGTGATGCCCAACTCGCGCAGCAGCGTATTCATCTCGCTGCGCAAGGTGTCGCGCAAACGCGCGTCGAGTGCGGTGAGCGGTTCGTCGAGCAGCAGCACGCGGGGTTGCACGGCGAGTGCGCGCGCCAATGCAACGCGCTGGCGCTGACCGCCCGAGAGCTGATCGATCGGTTTGTCCGCGTGGGCGGTGAGACGCATCATCGCGAGCAATTCGTCGACGCGTTGCCGTGCGGTTTCAACCGGCACCCGTTTGATCTTCAGTCCGTAGCCGATGTTGCCGCGCACGGTCAGGTTCGGAAATAGCGCGTAGCTCTGGAACACCATGCCGACCTGGCGTTTTTCGATCGGCAGCGCGGTGACGTCTTCATCGCCGAACGCGATGCGGCCGCCGGCATCAGGTGTTTCGAGGCCCGCGATCATGCGCAACGTGGTGGTCTTGCCGCAACCGGACGGGCCGAGCAGGACCAGCGTCTCACCGGCGCCGATGTGCAGATCGAGCGGTTCGAGCACACGCGTGCCGCGAAACGTTTTCGCGCATTGCGTGAGCGTGATGGGGACGGAGTCGAGTTTCATGGCGTGGACGTCGGGGTAGGCTTCGAACGGGAGGCAGCGATGCGCTTTTTCCCCGCGCTGCGCTGGCCGGTCGCATCGACGCCGAGCCATTGCATCGCGACGAGCAGCGGCATCGTCATGATGAAAAACAGAATCGTGTAGGCGCTGCCGATTTCGATGCGTAATGACGCGTAGGTGTCGGCGAGACCGACCGGCAGCGTCTTGGTGTCGGGCGTGTGCAGCATCCACGTCAGGTTGAATTCGCCGATCGAAAGCGTCAGCACCGCCAGCGCACCGGCGACGATCCCTGGCCGCGCATTCGGCAGCACGATCGTAACGAAGCGTTGAAAGAAGCTCGCGCCGAGGCTCGCCGCGCCTTCTTCGAGCGCGCGCAGATCGCTGCTCGCGCACACGGCAGCAACCGCGCGCACCATGAACGGCAACGTAAACACCACGTGCCCGACGACGATAAACGCGACGCTCATGCGAAACATTGTGAAGCCGCCGTAGACCACCAGCAGCGCAAGCGCGGAAGCGAGGCCGGGCAGGGCGATCGGCAGCACCAGAAACTCTTCGATGATGCGCGAAAGCCGCGTCTTGCTGCGCGCAAGCACGTAGCCTGCGGGCACGCCGGTCAGCAGCGTGATCAGCAAGGTCGCCGCGGCCACTTCGAGCGAGAGAAATACCGAACCGTGATACTGCGTCCACACTTCGCTGAGCCAGCGCAGCGTGAGTCCGCTCGATACGCCTTTGAAGTAGTTGACGGTGAGCCCGGCCATGATCGACATCACGACCGGCACGATCAGAAACGCGCACAGCAGCAGCGTAACGACCCACTGACCGGCTGCCAACCACGTGCGCGACGTGGGTAGCCTGAGCCGCCGCACGCGCGGCTTGGCAGCCGGCTGAAGGGGAGCACTGATGGAATTCATCGACGTCTTGTCATCGGGTTTGGACACACCGCTCATGCGCTTGCCGCGACAGCTGAGCCGCTCACGCTGCGAGCGAACGCCAGCACGGCCCATGTGACGATGCCGAGCACGATCGAGAGACCCGCGGCCGTCACCATGTTCGCGTTCAGCGTGAACTCGGTGTAGATGGTCATCGGCAACACGTCGATGTCGGTGGCCAGTGTGAAGGCGGTGCCGAAGGCGCCCATCGAGGTCGCGAAACATACCGCGCCTGCCGCGATCAATCCGGGCGACAACGCGGGCAACACGATGTCGCGCGTAATACGCCACGGCGATGCGCCGAGCGAACGCGCGGCTTCTTCGAGCGAGGCATCGAGCTTGGTCGCCGACGCCATGACGGTGACGATCACGCGGGGAATCGAGAAGTACAGGTAGCCGAGAAAGAGGCCGCTCATCGAGTAAGCGAACACCCAGCGGTCGCCAGTGAGTTTTAACGACAACGCGCCGATCAAACCCTGGCGTCCTGCCAGCATGATCACCATGAAGCCGACCACGACGCCTGGGAATGCCAACGGAAACGTCAGCAGCGCGAGCAGCGTTCGCTTGAGTGGAAACTCACGGCGCGCCAGCAGCAAGCCGGCGATCACCGAGAGCACCAGCGTCGCCGCCGTGACCGCTGCGGACAACACGACGGTCGCGCCGAGGCTCGACATGTAGCGTGGATTCGTCAGCATCGCGCGATAGGTCGCGAACGCGTGGCCGTCGCCGCTGATTTGCGCGAGCGCACCCATCGGCAGCAGCCAGAACGCGATGAAAACCGCCAGCGCCGGCGCGATCAACGCGATGCGCCAGCGCAGCGGGAACGTGACGTCGTTCAATGCATCACCTGTAAATAGCGCTCACCGAAGCTCGACTGCTTCTCGGCCATTTTGCCGAAGTCGACTGGCTTGGCGCGCGCATAGTCGCTTGCGGGCAGGAATTTGGCGGCGGTTTCCGGGCTCATTGCATTCGCGCGCACCGGACGCAGATAGGCTTCAGCCCACAGTTTCTGGCCTTCGTCCGACAGTACGAAATCGAGCACCTTCTTGCCGTTCGCTTCATGCGGCGCACCCTTCACGAGACTCATCACGTACGGCACCGAAATCGTGCCTTCCTTCGGGATCACGAATTCGACGTTGGCGTGATCCTTGTACTTCGCGCGGTAGGCGTCGAAGTCGTAGTCGAGCAAGATCGGGATCTCGCCCGACATCACGCGTGCATAGGCGGTCTGCTTCGGCACGATCGGCGCGTTGGCCTTCAGTTTGCGGAACCAGTCGAGACCCGGCTCGAAGTTATCGAGTGTGCCGCCGAGCGCCTGATTCACCGCGACCGCACCCGCATAGCCGACAAACGCGCTCGACGGATCGAGGTAGCCGATCATGCCTTTGTACTCGGGCTTCAGGAGATCGGCCCACGAACGCGGGACCGGTTTGCCTTCAAGCGCGTCCTTGTTGACGAAAAAGCCCAGTGTGCCCGAGTGGATCGAGAACCAGTAGCCTTGCGGGTCCTTCATGTTCGCCGGAATGTCGTCCCAGTGCGCGGGCTTGTACGGCTGGATGACGCCTTTGTCCTTCGCCTGGAACGCCGACGACACGCCGAGATAGACCACGTCCGCAACCGGGCTCTTCTGCTCGGCCATCAGTTGCGCAATCGATTGGCCGGAGTTCTTGTTGTCGAACGGCACGCGGATGCCGGTCTTTTGCTGGATCGCTTTGATCTGGCTCGCCCAGTCGGCCCATTCGGGCGGGCAGTTGTAGCAGATCGCGGTTTCGTCGGCATGGGCCGCTTGCGGCGCGAGGGCTGCGAGCGCGGCGCTGACGATCATGCCGGCCGACAGCGCGGTGGCCGCGGTGCGGGCGAGGCGGCGCCAGAGCGGCTTGATCGAAGAAGCAAAGCGTGTTGAAGAGCGGATCACTGCGAGTCTCCTGGAGAGGAAGAGAGCGGGTGGTTCGGGGTTCGAACTAGATGACACAAATAGGATGTTGCCGAGCGGTGTTTCCAAACGATCAGTGCAAACCGTTCATAAAAAAACCGCATGGGCAAACAGACCAGGAGCACGCATACGTCTCACGCAAGCGGCTATGCAAACGGCCTCTCGGTAGCCGCCGAAGTTTCGTCGCGGTTCGAAATCGCCGCGATGGTGGCGCCTTCGCGCAAGCTGTGCGGCAACGTCAGCGTGAGCGACGGTACCCCTAATGTTTCGTAAGTGCCGGTTACGCGGGCCAGCAAACGGCGCCAGGCAGCGCAGCCGATCTCGCGATTCGGCGCGCAGACGCTTGCCAGCGGCGGCGACAGCAGTTCACCCATTGCGAGTCCGTCGAAGCCGAGAATCGACATGTCGTGCGGAATCTGCAGACGCGCACGGCGCAGGCCGCGCATCACGACCATGGCGAGCAGATCGTTGCTGCAGAAGAGGGCGGTCGGGCGGTTCGGACCGCTGGTCAGATGAGCGAGCACGGACGGCGACAGTTCATCGGCGTTGAAATCGACTTCGAGCGCGGGCGCAGGGGTGAGGCCGGCCTGCCGCATCGCCTGTGCGTAGCCAAGATGCCGCTGGCGGGCGCGGTCCGAGGCGGCGAGCGTGCCTGCGAGCATCAGGATGCGGCGATGGCCGTGCGCGATCAGCATGCGTACGCCATCGAACGCGGCGAGGCGGTTGTCGACCGAGACCGACGGACGCCGCACGGTGTCGTTATGCATCAGCACGTAGAGCAGGCCGGCGCGGTCGAGCTCGTCGAGCAACGGATGCGTGTCGGCATCGGCGACGGTCAGGATCAAACCTTCCACACGATGTTCACGCAGCGTTTCAATGGCGTGACGTTCGCGGTCGGCATCGTACTGGGTGGTCATCAGCATGAGCCGGTAGCCTTGCGCCGCGGCGAGCTCGTCGATGCCTTGCAGGCATTCGGCGAACACGGGGTTGGCGATTGTCGGCAGGATCACGCCGATGAGACGCGTGCGCTCGCCGCGCAACTGCCGACCTAGCGGGCTGGGGCGGAAGTTAAGGGCGTCGATGGATTGACGCACCTTGTCGAGCGTGACCGGGTTCACGGTGTGCGGCGCGTTGATCGCGCGTGAGACAGTGGCAATGGAGAAGCCCGCGTGGGCGGCGACATCTTTGATCGTTGGGATCATGGTTTCCGCTCGTCATGTAAACGTTTTCGTCAGCGGATTATCAGGAACGTTTGTGACTTGCGGATGACTCCAATTTTTGTCCTTGGCGGGCGAGGGTGGGGGCGGACTGCGACTGGATTGCGCCGGTTTGGTGCGCTCGCCGGGCAATGGTAGAATTCGCGTCCACATGCGGTTCTACCCCTGCCGGGGTGATGAAATTGGTAAACATAGCGGACTTAAAATCCGCCGCTTCACAGCTTGCCGGTTCGAGTCCGGTCCCCGGCACCAGGAAGTATTCCGCCCGATTCCAAGAAAGTCCTGAAACCCGCGATAGCTAAAGGCTTTGCGGGTTTTTTTGTTCCGATATGTTCTGGGGTTATCGATGTGCAGCCGGCGGTAATTGGTGGTGTTTTTGGTGGTATCTATCCGAATCTCTGCCATCTCGATCGGGAGATACCACAATGCCGCTTACCGACAAGCAAGTCAGGAACGCCCAATACAGTCTGGACGGCACAGGTACCCGACAACCTTGGCGCGGCTTATAACCGGACGAAATTCATCAAGGAGCGGCGCGCGATGATGCAGAAGTGGGCCGATTATCTGGACTTGCTCAAGGTGGGGGCGCAAGTCATTTCTATTGGGACCGCGAGCGCTGAGAGATTGCCGCGGAACCGGTCTGCCTCCCGGCGGTGATTGCGCGAAAGCGCGCCGATCGGGTAGGGTGGTCAACGGAGAGTGCACACCTTCTGTTTCAGATACGAATCCGCGTCATCGACGGCCGTCTTCGCCAAGACTTCGAACGGTGGTACCCCGGCCTTACCGCCAACCACGCGACCCTCCAACTCAGCGCCTGACCCCATCAAATAGAACGCTCTCACCGAGCGCTCTCATGCCGTGCGGAAAGCATCTGACTATTGCCATTCATGAGAAGACTATTTGCTTGAATGGCGCGTGACGGCACGCGCAGCATTCCCGACAATACGTATCACGACGGGTCGTAGCGCTGGCTGGTGCGACACTGGACTCCTCATCCGGTCTTCCCGCCGTACTCCTACATTCGCGCTAACAGCGGGGCGAAAGTGCCTTGAGACCTGCGCAAATGGAGTCGCGCACGGATCGACTGCTGCAAAGCCGCCAGACAGCTAACCCAGTCAGTGTGACGCGTGCTTCCGAGCAGGACTGGCGCCTAATTTGCGGTGTCAACGCCCTCTCGCGGCCATCACCCTCTGCGACTTTGCTTTCTCAACTGACGTGCGTCGCATCATGTTGACTTTGGCGTTTCGCATTACGCCCGAGCGTGCCGGTCAGAACGATGACGCAGATCTGGCCGAAGAATGCCAACGGGCAGCTTCACTTCAGGGTGTTGAGCATCCGTGTTAGGTTTTTCATGGTCCCTGCCGGATAGACCGTCGAGGGACCGATATTTCATAACGTCTCAGGATAGTTTGTGGCTTTCGAACATCGTGGTTTTTGGGTGACTGCCGATGCTGTGGCGGATGAGCTTGGCGTTCAGTGGGTATGTCATGCCATTATCGAACGTACCGACGGTGATGCGAAGAAGGGCGCGCCCGCAAGCATCGAACTAACTATTCCCAGGGCTAAGATTGATCCTTTGATGGCGATCAGCGCACTTGAGCACAAATCCCGGGCCTCCATCGATGATTGGCACGAAACAGGGCAAGCATAGGGGCAGATCTTCATTCACTTTGGCAGCCCTGCGTCGGCGCACGACCTGCGGGTTCCAGCTCAAATACGCACTAGTTGATGTCTTGGCCAAAGCCGCGCACCAGTTGGCACTGGCCGACAGTTCGCAATCAAGGCATCCGGTACTGCCGAGCGGCGCCCTGAGCGGTTCTGCACCACATGCGGCGTGACCTTCAGATCCATACGGATTGCGATAACCAAATAGGTAGCCAACGCGGTACGCCGATCGTTTAGAACTGCAGTTAAAGCAGCGAGGCGGTCGACTGGAGTGTGGCTCCATGGTCCTACCTGTACAGCCACATGCGGGCGGAGACGCGCCAATAGTCCTCAGGATCACGTGCGGACCGAGCCAAAGCCTTTGCCGCGCACGTCGTCTATTGAACAAGAGGTCAAGAGGGAAATCGTGTCCTTAGTGCGCTCATGCAGCAAGTTCAATGTGGCCTTGCACGCTCTTCGCTTCACAATTGTGCCGCCGTTCAACATACTCAGCCGGTGTCCTGTTCAAGGCCGGCAATGATGGATCTCTCATCTCGGAGGTATTGCGCGAGCGCGTTGAGCGAGTGCGCTAATGACCTCAACTCAAACCGGTTCGAAGGTTGGAGGATTGCGGTCTCTTTGCTCTGCTTGATTGCTCGTCTCTATTGTTCGCCGCGGCTGACGAAAAGATCGACAACGATCGTCTCAAGCTCTGTTGCTCCGCCACGAACACTCCGTGCCGCCGGACACTATTTTTCTTTTGGATTTTTTTGTTCAAACTAACTCCACTCAACTGAGACGTCAGCCCACGCATTTTCATGGACTTGCAGTTTGGTACGGCGCTCTGCGGCGGTTGCTAAGCGCGATAGTCCAACTCATGCCGGGATATGTGGACGTCTATTCAACATACTTTACTACCATTTTTGACTGACTTATGACCATGAAAATTCTCGCGTTCGCTGGTAGTACTCGAAGCAACTCACTTAACCAGAAGCTCCTCGATATCGCTGCGCTAGGTGCCATCGAGTCAGGCGCACAAGTGACGCATATCCATCTGGGCGACTATCCGCTGCCTTTCTACGACGGCGATCTCGAAGGCAAATCCGGACTGCCTGAAAAAGCAGCCGCCCTGCAAGATCTGGTCGCGGAAAGTGACGCCCTGCTGATAGCGTCTCCGGACTACAACGGCGGATACAGTGCAGTCCTCAAAAACGCCCTTGACTGGACAGGCCGCCCCAACGGAGATGGTCACTCTGGTCTGGCCCACTTTGCGAACAAAGCGGCGGCTGTGGTATCGGCGTCTCCCGGACCGCTCGGCGGCTCGCGTGGTCAGCTCGCAATTCGTGGAGTGCTCGACAAATTGGGCATGCTGGTTATCCCTCAGTCGTTCTCCCTCGGTCTCGCTCACGAGGCGTTCGATAAGACGCACCGATTGCGTGATGCGCGAGCAGATGCCATGGTCCGCGCGGTGGGGGCGGCCCTTGCAGAGACGGTCCGTAAGCTCAAAGGCTGATGTCGATCGCCGCAAAGCGTGAAAACCCCTCCCGTAGACGACCACCATGGCCGGCAGGACGCCAACGCATCGCTCGTTGACTTTCCGGATTCGCGCAACGATCGATTTGACCGCATCGTGTCAGCCGCGTGAGCGTCGAGCGACACCCTTGAATCACCTTAGGTGTCGGAACGAGGGCTTGGCTCCAGAGGGCCGCCGGCCGTCGCGATGGGCGCCTGGCGGAGAAGGAAATGGAGTTACGAGAATGTCAACCGAGAAACTGGAATTTCCGGGACCTTCCGGCCAAAAACTATCCGGTCGCCTTGACAGACCGGACCAGCCGCCGCGCGCGTACGCCCTGTTCGCGCATTGCTTCACATGCGGAAAAGACATCGTGGCCGCAAACCGGATTGCACAGGGGCTGGCGGCGCACGGAATAGCAGTCCTCCGTTTCGACTTCACAGGAATCGGAGCAAGCGAAGGTGACTTCTCTGAGACTAACTTTTCCTCCAACAGCCTTGACCTCATCGCCGCAGCAGATTTTTTGCGCTGCAAGTACCGCGCCCCAACGCTTATGATCGGCCATAGCCTGGGAGGCGCGGCCGTTCTCGCTTCGGCGTCAAGCATCCCCGAAATTCGTGCGGTCGTAACGATTGCGGCGCCCAGCGATCCGGCGCATGTCACGGGCCAGTTTGGCGCTCATCTCTCGCAAATCGATGCGCTTGGCGAGGCGCTGGTGGATGTTGCTGGTCGAGTCTTCAAAATTAAGCGGCAGTTCATCGCCGACGCACAAGAACACTGTCTAACGGACAGTATCGCGCAGCTGAGGCGAGCTCTTCTGGTCATGCACGCACCCGGTGATACGACCGTTGGAATCGAGAACGCCAACGCCATTTTTAAAGCTGCAAAGCATCCGAAGAGCTTCGTCTCCCTGGGCAACGCCGATCATCTGGTTACACGAAAAGAAGACGCACTTTACATAGCCAACGTCATTGCAGCATGGAGCGAGCGTTATCTCCGGTCAGTCTAGAACTGCGCTCCGCGGTGTCCGCGAGAAACGTTGAGGCTTCCACGCCTGCATAAAAAAAAGCCGCCGAAGGGTCTGCGTCGCTTTCAAATTCAACGAGGTGCTCCCGGTGCCGGGATGCCCGATAGCGCATTCGAGCGATTCGGAGACAGTCGAAATGAAGCCTCTTACGATAGGTCTTTCCTGGGTGGCCGTGGGGGTTGCCCGATGAATGCGCGCCGTCTTCCTCCTTCCGGAGAGGGCCTTGCCGCGGCCGCTCGCGAGGCGCTGCTGGGCTGGGCTCGCGGCGATGGCCTGAGCTGGCTTCACATATTCAAGACAGTGGCCGCTGCACTACTGGTCATGGGCCTGTCCATGCGTCTCGACCTGCCGTCTCCGCGCACGGCAATGGTGACGGTTTTCATTGTCATGCAGCCGCAAACGGGCATGGTGCTCGCCAAGAGTTTCTATCGCTTCGCGGGCACAGTGGTCGGCGCCGTCGTCACCTTGGCAATCACGGCCGTATTCGGTCAGGTGCCCGAACTTTTCCTGCTTTCAATTGCAATCTGGATTGGGTTTTGCACATTCGGGGCTGCATTGAATCGTAACTTCCGCTCTTACGGATTCGTGCTTTCGGGCTACACGACTGCGCTCATCGGCATTCCGGCGCTGGCGCACCCGGATGGCGTGTTTCTCGCCGCCACGACACGACTCTCAGAGCTGTCGATGGGCATTCTCTGCTCGGCCCTGGTCAGCTCCCTGGTGTTTCCCCGACGCGTCGCAGACACGCTGCGTGACGTCGTGCGCGGCCGCTACACGCGATTCACCCAACTCGTTACGGATACCTTTGCGGGGGCAAGTCAGCCCGAAAACGCAAGGGATCTTCACACGCGCTTTGCCGCCGATGTGGTAGCCCTCGAGGCGCTCAGTAGCGTGGCTGTCTTCGAAGACTGGGGCTCACGCAGGCGCGCCGGCCGGGTGGCGCAGCTGAATACCGAGTTCATGAATGTATCGACGCGCTTTCGCGCATTGCATCACTGGCTTGGCCGACTCCGCACGGAGGGAGGCACTGCGGCTGTCGCAGCGATTGAAAGCTGTCTGCGAGACGTTCCGCCACTCCTCGTCAAGCCAGACAACGAGCCCGTTCGCAGCGCGGCTGATGCTGCCCATGCCGAAGCTCAATTGCGGGCATTCAGGGAGGTACTGCACGCGCGGCTGGGTCTTGCGCGCGCGCAGTTTGTGGACCTCCCAGACGCATCACGCCTTGAATTCGACATCGCGGCTGAGCTGCTTGAGCGTTTTGTCGTCGAGATGCACGCCTACACGGAAACCTATTCATCCCTCTCTGCGGATTCAGACAAAAGGGAGCTGATGACAGGGCGCTTCGTCTCGAAGACGAACCTCGAGGCGGCCACCGTGTCCGGATTTCGCGCGGCCGCGGCGCTACTTCTGAGTGCTGCGCTCTGGTACGAAACCGCCTGGACGAGTGGGCCGGGCGCGGTGCTTAATACGGCGGTCAACAGCGCGCTTGTGGGCACCATGCCGCAACCGTCGGTCGCGGCCAGGCAGATGGCCCGGGGAACGCTCGTGGCCGCCATCGTCGCAATCGTGATGCTCTTTGGTGTCTACCCGCGCATTGACGGCTACGTGCTGCTGTGTTTAGTTCTCGCGCCGGCACTGATTTTCGGCGTCTACATGACCACGCGACCCGGTGGGATGGGCTTTGGCCTCGGCTACTGCATTTCATTCTGCGTGCTGGCAGGGCCCGACAATATGATGAACTACAACGTCGTGGGTGCGCTGAACGACGCGCTTGGCCTGGTCATATCGATGACTATCGTGACGGTGGCGAGTGCGGTCATCTTTCCGCCCGCGCGCCCGTGGCTGCGCAAGCGGCTTCTGCGTGATTTGCTGGACCAGGTGGTGGTCGCCTGTTCCCGCCGCCTGCCGCGCGCGCGACTCCAGCTGGAGAGTCATACCCGGGACCTGGCCCATCAGCTCACAGGGCTTTCTCCGGATGACCCTGAATTTCAGGCTACAGCGGCCAGCTGGATGTTCACCGTGCTCGATGTAGGTCACGCAGTGATTGAACTGCGCAATGGACTGGCAGCACTTCCCAAGGGCTGGAACGACGCAGAAGGGGTGTGCCGATGCGTGGTGGACGGTATTGCGCTCCTGTTTGATTCACCGACGGCGGCCCATCTAGCGGCTGCGCGCGAAGCGGTCGACCGGGCCGTGAGCGTCGTTCGCGATGCATCGCGGACCAAGCGGGCGTCGCGGGGCGCGCGCGCCAAGTTCGAGCGCATGTCAGGCTATCTCCACTTCATCCGCGTCACGTTGGCTGGCCTGCCGACACCCGATAACACTGACCCGCAGGAATGGCTGCAGGCGTTTCTTGCCCGCCACTGAAGCCGGCGGACCTGTGCTTACAGGACCGCTTCCGCAACCAGCTGCAGCGCCGGCGCAAGCTTCTTGCAAAGCTCCGGGCTTTCCAGCGCATAGGTAAGGTTCATCTGGGCAATCTGCACATGTTCCGCGGCGAGTGCCTGAGCCCGGGCGCCTTCGCCGCGCTCCATCGCCTGAACGAGACTGTGATGCTGCTGGTGCGCCATGAAGAGCCACTGGCGGCCCTCTTCGATAGCAGACTGCATCGGCAGCATCGCGCTGGCTGCGGCGAACGGCAGCCGGTTGTTCATTTCGATAGCGCGGATGAGCGCTGCGTTGCCGGAGCCTTCAACGATAAGGTGGTGGAGCCGGTTGTTCATGTCGGTGTACACCGCGTAGTCGTCGAGCGTCAGCTCGGACTTGGCGAGCAGTTTGTCACCGGTGCGCAGGCATTCGTTCAGCGCGTTGGACAGCTGGCGCGGCACGCCATGTTCGGCAACCAGCCGGGCCGCCATGCCCTCGAGGTGTCCGCGCACGGCGATGGCGTCCGAAATCTCTGCGGCCGTAATGCGGCGCATGACATATCCGCCCGCCGGAGAGGGTTCCACCAGCCCCTCCTGCTCAAGGGTGGTGAGCGCGAGCCGAACCGGCGTGCGCGACGCCTGCAGCCGCTCGGCAAGGGCCACCTCGGCGAGGCGCTCTCCGGGCGCGAATTCACCCTTCAGAATCAGGTCGCGCAAATAGACCAGTACACGCTCTTGCTGGGACTCCATTTTTCTCTCCAATGGCCCACAAATCAGGGCCAGACAATCATCGCAGACGCACTGCATTCCGCATGTACCGCATTGTAGACCATGACTGCTACGATTTCCGGACAATGTTTGTTGGCGACAAACTTTAAGTTCAACGATGTATGCAGAAAAGCTTCTTGTCGCGTAAGCGCCGGTCTCAGGGAAAATCCTGGTTCAGCAGAAAAGTGTATTGAAAATCAATCTGTTAAACGTAAATTACGGCCGGTAGCGACAGTCGAAAAAGATTGGTGGAAGGTGTTTTGTGTATGCAGTAATTGAATATTTGAATTCTTCAACATATGCTTCGTTCTCATCAGGTTGCACATTGCATGCAGAAATTCGTGCACTGCATCCATCCCCACCGGAGAAAAGCCATGATGAGTTCCCAGCAAAACGACCTGATAACCCGCGTAGGCAAGGGCACTCCCGCCGGCGAGCTGTTGCGCAACTACTGGCAGCCCGTGACGCTGGTCGACGAGCTGCCCGCGGAGCGTCCTGTGCGCGCCGTGCGTCTGATGCGGCAGGATTTCGTTGTATTCAAGGACGAAGCGGGCCGCTACGGCATGCTGGACCGTGACTGTCCGCACCGCGGCGCCGACCTGGCGGCGGGCCGCCTCGAGGCAGGCGGTCTGCGCTGCGCGTTTCACGGCTGGCTCTTCGACGTCAACGGCAGCTGCCTGTCGACGCCGGGCGAACCCGTCGGCAGCACGCTGTGCAAGAAGGTCCGCCAGAGCGCGTATCCCATCGTGGAGCGCAGCGGCATCCTGTTCGCCTACATCGGAAAGGGCGAGCCGCCTGCTTTCCCGAATTTCGACTGCTTCGCCGCGCCGGGCGAATACACGTTCGCTTTCAAGGGGCTCTTTGAATGCAACTGGCTGCAGGCGCTCGAAGTTGGCATTGACCCGGCTCACGCATCGTTCCTGCACCGCTTCTTCGAAGACGAAGACGTAAGCGAGAGCTACGGCAAGCAGTTCCGTGGCGCCTCGGCTGACTCGGATATGCCGATTACGAAGGTACTGCGCGAATATGAGTCGCCTGAGATTCTCGTCAGCCCCGCCGATTATGGCCTGCGCCTTATTGCCAAGCGCCCGCTTAACGACGAGCAGACCCATGTCCGCGTGACCAACGTCGTATTCCCGCAGGCATTTGTGATCCCGATGAGCTCGGAGATGACCATCACGCAATGGCACGTGCCCGTCGACGACGAGAACTGCTACTGGTACGCCATCTTCACGAGCTTTAGCGCGCCGACGAACAAGCAGCAGATGCGCGAGCAGCGGCTCGAACTGTATGAACTGCCCGACTACACGTCGCGCAAGAACAAGCGCAACAACTACGGCTTCAACCTGAAGGAGCAGTTGACCGAGACGTACACGGGTATGGGCTTTGACATCAACGTTCACGACCAGTGGGCCGTCGAATCGCAGGGCGTTATTCAGGACCGCACGCGAGAGCACCTGGGCACCACCGACAAGGGCATCATCGCGTACCGCCGTCTGCTGGTCGACGCAATTGAGAAGACGAAGGCGGGCGAGAAGACGCTGATGATGATTGACGAGCAGCAGGCCGCCCACCTCATGGGCCCCGCATCTATCGACGGCATCGGCCCGGCGGACCGCTGGGATGAGTACTGGAAGGAGTCGGACGTCAATCGCCGCACGGCTGCCCCGTGGCCGGCACCGAAAGCCTGAGGACCAGCCCCGCAACCTGAATGGAGCGCGCGGCCGTCCTGTTGCCGAGCGAATCAAAAATGTCTTTCGTAGAATCCCACGGCTTGTGGACAGACGCCCAGCACGCTGCGTACAAAGCGTTGCTGGAGCGCCTGCAAAAGAGTGATGTCCGGGTGGTGCGTTTTTCGTTTCCCGACCAGCATGGACTTCTGCGCGGCAAGACCCTCGTCGTCGACGAGGCTATCAAGGCATTCAGGAGCGGCGTGACGCTCACGACCACGCTCTTCGCCAAAGACACATCGCACCGTACGGTGTTCCCGGTGTTCACTGCCGGCGGCGGTTTCGACATGCCTGAAATGCAGGGCGCGTGCGACATCCTGATGGTCGCCGACCCTGAGACGTTCCGCATCCTGCCCTGGGCGCCGCATACCGGCTGGGTGCTGTGCGACGTCTACTTCGCCAATGGCAGGCCGGTGCCGTTTGGCACACGGCATCTCTTCAAGCGCGCGCTCGACCAGCTGTCCAGTCATGGGTACGAGTTCGTGTCCGGCCTTGAAGTCGAGTTTCACGTCTTCAAAGTGACCAACCCGAACATGAAGCCCGAGCACTCAGGGCAGCCCGGTACGCCACCCGATGTCGAACTGCTCTCGCACGGTTATCAGTATCTGACGGAGTTGCGCTACGACGCCGTCGACGATGTGATGGAACTGCTCCGCCGCAACATCGATGGGCTCGAGCTGCCAGTACGCTCGCTCGAGGTCGAGTATGGTCCGAGCCAGTTCGAGTTCACGTTTGCCCCCACGAAGGGCATTCGCAGCGCCGACGACATGATTCTGTTTCGGAGCGCGGTCAAGCAGATTTGCCAGCGCAACGGCTATCACGCGACCTTCATGTGCCGGCCGCGGATTCCGAATGTGGTGTCGAGCGGATGGCATCTGCATCAGTCGCTTGTGCATGCCGCGGATGGGAAGAACGCGTTCATGCCGACCCGTGCCGATGAACCGCTTTCGTCAACCGGTCAGAAGTATCTGGCGGGGCTTCTCGCGCATGCCCAGGGCGCGACGGCCTTGTCGACGCCGACCATCAACGGTTACCGGCGCTACCGGCCGTATTCGAATGCACCGGACCGCGCCATCTGGGGACGCGACAACCGTGGCGTGATGTTGCGCGTGCTCGGTGGCCAGAATGACCCGGCCAGCCGTATCGAAAACCGTGTCGGCGAGCCGACAGCGAACCCGTATCTGTACTTCGGTTCGCAGGTGCTCTCAGGCATGGACGGTCTGCGACGCAACCTTGAGCTGCCGCCGTCGGCGGATATGCCCTACGAAACACAGGCCGAATCGTTGCCGCGCACGCTTGGGCGTGCCATCGATGCGCTGCGTGCTGACGACTGCTTGCGCGAAGGTTTCGGCAGTGCCTTCGTCGATTATTTCTGCAAGCTCAAGGAAGCAGAGCTCAACCGCTTCAAC
Source organism: Paraburkholderia elongata (assembly GCF_013177735.1). GTDB lineage: Bacteria > Pseudomonadota > Gammaproteobacteria > Burkholderiales > Burkholderiaceae > Paraburkholderia > Paraburkholderia elongata. The sequence continues at coordinate 183,711 of NZ_WOEZ01000044.1, forward strand.
CTGGAAGTCACCGAGTGGGAACACCGGGAGTATTTCGAAACGTTCTGATGGTGTTCCCATCGGCTGCAATAAATTGCATGGGACCAGAGTAAGCGCTAAAGCGCCAACTCTGGTCGACAAAGGAGAGATGTCATGCCTATCGTCACTTACATTCTGCGCGACGGTGAGCGCCGGGAAATCGAGGTGCCCGCTGGCACCAGTGTGATGGAAGCCGCGATTCACAACAACGTGCGCGGCATCGATGCCGAGTGCGGTGGTTGCCTTTCGTGCGCAACCTGTCACGTCTACGTGGACGCGTCGTCGGCAGCGGAGTTGCTTTCGCCCGACGAGTCCGAACTGGAACTGCTCGATGGTGTGGCCGCCGAACGCCGTCCCGAGAGCCGGCTGAGCTGCCAGCTCGTCATGACGCCCGCCACGAGTGGGCTGGTCGTGCAGATTCCGCAGAAGCAGGGCTGACATCATGAAACAAACGCTTGTGATTGTTGGGGCATCCTACGCGGGCATTCAGCTTGCCGCGTCCGCGAGGGAATTCGGTTTCGACGGACACATCGTGCTGCTTGGCGATGAGCCCGACGCGCCATATCACCGGCCGCCGCTGTCCAAAGGGTTTCTGACGGGCAGTTATGCGGAGGACCGTCTGCCCCTGCGTTCGCAGGCGTTCCTCGACGAGGAAAAGATTCAGTGGATGCCATCCACGCGCGCAACCTACATCGACCGCGAACGGAAAGAGGTCGAACTGCATGACGGTACGCGAATCACGTACGACCACCTTGCACTGACAATGGGTGCACGCGTGCGCAAGCTCGACTGTCCGGGCGCGACGCACGATGCGGTGCATTATCTGCGCGACCTGCGCGACGCGAGGCGGCTGGCTGGAACAGTACGGACCGCACGCAGTGCAGTCGTAATCGGTGGCGGCTATATCGGCCTCGAAGCTGCGGCTTCACTCCGCCAGCAGGGGCTCAAAGTGACCGTCGTCGAGACGGAGTCACGTCTGCTGGCGCGGGTCGCCTCGCCGTGGCTGTCTGAGTTCATGCTGCGCGCGCATACGGACCGCGGTGTCACGTTCGAGTTCGGGCGCAAGGTAGTGGCCCTGCATAGCACGGTCGATGTCGTCTCCGTCGAACTCGAGGATGGCACACACCTGACGTGCGACCTCATCGTGGTCGGTATCGGCGTTGTTCCAAACGTGGAGCTGGCTGTGGACGGCGGGCTGAAAGTGGCAGGAGGCGTCGCTGTCGACTCGTTCGCGCGCACCAGCGATCCCTCGATTGTCGCCGCGGGTGACTGCGTTTCGTTCGTCCCGCACTGGGCTCCTGCCGGCACGCCTGGCTGCCGTATCGAGTCGGTGCAAAACGCAAACGATATGGCGAAAACCGCTGCTGCTTCCATCGTCGGACGGTCCGAGCCGTACCGCGCGCTGCCCTGGTTCTGGTCGGACCAATACGACCTGAAACTGCAGATGGCAGGGGTGAACACGGGGTTCACCGACTTCGTGCTGCGCGGCTCGGTCGATGACCGCAAATTCTCCCTCTTTTACTTCCGCGGCGAGAAGCTCATCGCGGTCGACAGCATCAACCGGCCGCAGGACCACATGCTCGCGCGCAAGCTGCTGACAAGGGGCGCACAGCCGATGCCGCAGCAGATCAGCGACCCAGACTTCGACCTAAAAGCACTCGCGAACCAGCCGGTTTCCGTCGCACAGGGAGTCGCATGATGAGTGCGGGTGAAATCCACCGGCCACTCGTCGGGCTGGTCTGTGACCGCTTTATCGTGGGCGAGCACGACCTGCACAGCGCAAAGCACAGCTACATCCGGGCACTGATGTCCTGCTCGCTTGTGAGTCCCGTTCTGATTCCGGCTACGCAGGACATCGACAGCCTCGAAGGCTATCTCGACGGCGTGAGCGGTTTGCTGTTTCCAGGCGGTGCTTCGAATGTCGAGGCCCGGCGTTACGGTGGAACCTTGAATATCGACATGATGGTGGACCCGGACCGCGACCATGTTGCGCTGGAACTGATGCGGGGCGCTGGTGCCCGCGGCATGCCGTTTCTGGCCATCTGCCGTGGTTTCCAGGAGATGAACGTGGCCTTTGGCGGCACGCTCCATACCGACATCCATGCGGCGGGGCACGCTGCGGACCACCTTGAAGACCCCAACGAGGATTTGCCCACCCGCTACCGGTACAAGCACGACATAGACCTGTGCGCCGGCGGCAGGCTCGCCGCCCTCACGGGAGAGCAGCGCGTGCGTGTGAATTCGCTTCACAGGCAAGGCGTGGCCAAACTTGCGCCGCCACTGGCTGTAGAAGCTCGCGCGCCAGACGGGCTGATTGAGGCGTATCGACTTGATGGCAACGACTTCGCGCTCGGAGTGCAGTGGCATCCGGAAGTAACGGTGGAAAGTGATGGAATGTCGCGCTTGCTTTTCGAGGCGTTCGGAGCCAGTTGCCGTCGGTACGCCGTGCAACAGGCCGATGTCCAAATGAAGGATTAGACCCATGTCTGCAGATCGCATTGACCTCAACCTGCTGCGCGTGTTCGACGCAGTGTTCGAAGACCGCAACCTTGCATTGGCGGGCAAGCGCCTGCATCTTAGTCAGTCGGCGATCAGTCACGCACTGACGCGTCTTCGACAGGTGCTCGGCGACGACCTCTTTGTGCGCACGGGAAAAGGGATGGAGCCGACCGTGCGTGCGCATGGCATGGCGATGCAGGTGCGCGGTGCGCTTCAACAAATCAAGGCCGCCCTGGGCGTGGACGCATTCGACCCCGGCGGCGCACAACGCAAATTCGTTGTTGCCGCGAACGACTACATCACTTCCCTGCTACTCGGACGACTCAGCCAGCGATTGAGCACGGAAGCACCGCTCGTGGACCTGGTCATCCGGCCCTCCACACGGCTCGACCTTGCGGGGCAAATCGACGTCGGCCGCATCGATATCGCGGTGGGTATATTTGCAGACATCCCGTCACGCTTCAGGTCGATGACAGTCTGGGAGCAGACGGATGTGCTGCTCCTGCATCGTGAGCATCCCATCGCCGAGAGACCGGTGACCCGTGAGGACCTGCTGTCTTATCCGCTTGTCGCTATCTCACAGGGTGGAGAGGAGGAGGGGGCGGTGAGTGGCTTTATCGTAGAGCGCGGTCTCGCGAGGCAATCGGAGATGTTCAATCGCGACGCGCTCAACGCCGCATTTACGGACAAAGGTGAGGCGCCACGCGTGCGCATGTCCGTTGCACATTCCCTCGCGATGCCCGCGCTCCTTCGGCACAGCAACATGCTCGCGCTGGTTCCCTCATCGCTTGGGCGCGAACTGGAGAGGTACGGCGAATTGAAGATGCGCCCGACGCCCTATGACTGTCCGAACGCAGCGGTCCGTGTGGTCTGGCATGAGCGCAACGACGCAGACCCCGCGTTGCAATGGCTCAGGCATCAGCTTGGTGATGTGGCGCGGCAGGTTCGCACCTGCTGATTCACGCGTTTCAAGATTGTTATGCAAAGAATTCACTTTGCCTCTGTCTCCGTGCGCGATCGCATCAACGTCGTCAAATAGTCGGCAAACATAGGGCTTCTCGATGCAAACGGGCATTCCGCGCGAATGGGTCGGTCGCATTGAGTTCCGTCGCCAGTCAGGTGTCCATACTTTGCCGGGTTGTTGCTCGAAATTGGTGCTCTTAAGCTTGGCCGCCGATGAAATCTGCGATTCAGGCTCTATCGGATTTGTTTCAATCCAATAAGTGAGGATGCAATGGAAGAGACCAGGACTGTCGACGTACACACGCTCATCAACGAGCACCCCTTCTCGCGCTACCAGTGGCTGGTGTTCGCGATGTGTTTCATCATCGTACTGATGGACGGATTCGATACGGCCGCTATTGGCTTCATCGCACCCTCGCTGCTGTCGGAATGGCACCTGAGCAAAGCCGCGCTGGCACCGGTGCTGAGTGCCGCACTTTTTGGCCTCGCGTGTGGTGCGCTTCTCTCCGGACCGATATCGGACCGTTGGGGGCGGCGCCTCGTTCTGATCGGCTCGGTGTTGCTGTTCGGTCTGGCGTGTCTCGGTTCGGGCTATGCGTCGAATCTGATGGAACTGACCGTGCTGCGCTTTGTTACCGGAGTGGGTCTGGGCGCAGCGATGCCGAATGCAGTGACGCTTATGAGCGAATTCTGCCCGGACAAACGCCGCGCGACCATCGTCAACCTGATGTTCTGCGGCTTTCCGCTAGGCGCCGCATTCGGTGGCTTCCTTGCTGCATGGATGATTCCGCAGTTCGGCTGGCGTAGCGTTCTGCATTTCGGCGGCGCGGTCCCTCTGTTGCTGACCGTCATGCTCGCATTCAAGTTGCCGGAGTCGGTTCGCTACATGGTTGCCAAACAGCAGCCGGTTGAAAAAATTCGCAAGGTTCTGGTTCGTATCAGCGATCGCGCCCGCTCTGCACAGGCGTTTGTCATGCTGGAAACCGTGAAGCACGCGCCCGCTAGCGGTGGCATTCGAATCGTGTTGTCACGCTCGTACATCCTCGGGTCAGTGCTGCTGTGGGTGTGCTACTTTATGGGCCTCGTCATCTTCTACGGCCTCGTAAACTGGATGCCCGTACTGCTCAAGGACGCCGGAATGAGCCCGCAACGCGCCGCGCTGATTTCCGCGGTGTTCCCGCTTGGTGGTGCAGGTACGGTGCTGTGCGGCATGCTGATGGATCGCTTCAATCCGAACCGCGTGGTCGCCGCAGCTTACGCACTGGGCGCAGTCAGCGTCTTCGCAATCGGGCAGGCGATCGGCAACATCGGCCTGCTGGTGTGTGCAGTCTTTGTCGCCGGCGTGCTGGTCAATACGGCGCAGGCCTCGATGCCCTCACTGGCCGCAGCGTACTATCCGACAGCAGGGCGGGGCACGGGCGTCGCGTGGATGCTGGGCGTAGGCCGCTTTGGTGGGATTGCGGGTTCGTTCCTCGTCGCTGAGCTTTCCCGACAACAGGTCAGCCTGCCTGGCATCTTCATGGTCGTGGCAATCGCAGGCGGGGTGTCGTGCGCGGCGCTGCTGCTCAAGCAGGCGACCAGCTCGCACGCGGTCGCTGCTGACGAGGCGGACGGGGAATCTCTCGCACACTAGGTGGGCAGAATCCAGACGGGCTCGTTTATAGAGCGTGCCCGCGAAGCTGCATCCTCCTCACCGGTGAATCAGTGAGGAGGTCATCATCCGGGTACGCCTGAGCGCCTCAATGCTGCGGCGGTTTGACGTCGTATGCAATCCGTCCTGCGGGCAGGAAAAAAAGCGCGATGACAGCGCCGCCCTTGGCTTCCGGAAAGTGGTGGCTTCCTGGCGCCGGTGCCGTCCAGCCGCCATAACACCAGCCGTTCGGACCTGCGAGCGCAGCGCCTTCATTGAGCGGCACCACCATATTGAACTCGCCATACGGGTGCGAGTGGTAGTCGCCACGGAAGCTGCCTTCGGGGTTGTTCTGCGTGTTGTCCGTGCTGTCCATCAGCACCGCCGTGATGCTGAAGAAGAACGTCTCCACGCAGGGCACAACGAGCCGTGCGCGACGGTAACGCGGGCCGGCGATTTCGACGTCGGCCGCCCAGCCCTCCTTCACGCCGAGCGTAATCAGTCGCGACAGGTCCTTGTACAACTCGCTTTCAACGCCATACTTCGTATTCAGCCATTGCTCGACTTCGGCGCTCGTGGTCATGTCTTTGACCTCTTGCAGAAAGGGGGTGCAACGGGCGACAAGTTCGTCTTTGGTACTTGTGAATTGGGTCTGAGACATTCCAGTTCCTCCTTGGATTAACGTTTCTGCACATCCGGCATGTGGAGCGTAGCGCTCACGTATTAGGAGATGGTTCGATGATGCCGGATGCGTTATTGCGCAATATGACGATGCCACAACCGTGCGAGCTATAGAAGGGAATCTGTTGCAACACAATAATGCATGGCGTGCACAATCGTGGCGCTCCCGTTGAACACGGTGAAACGGGGCTGAGTAAGAGATGAGGGAGCATTTGAGGCCGCCGACACTGCACGATTTCAGCAGCTGTGAGAATATGCCGCGCTTTTCTACGTAGTCGGAATTCTCCGCATCGCAGCCTTGCGAGTTCTTTTGTCTAATTAGATCCCATGCAACTTACTGACCTCAATCTCTGGCGGTTTCTCCCCCCTTTTTCATGCGGTCATATTCGGCGCAACGGCCGTCGTCGGCCGCATCCTGGTTGCAAGAAACAGGCAACACAACGCCGTGTCCTTTTCACGCGGTGATTCTGCGCAGGATTTCGTCGCGCGGTGCTTCTATCTGTGGCTACCCGTCATAGATGGTCTTTTCCTCGCGGTCTACGGCATCACGGGAAAGCCCGGGCAGTTGATCGTCAACCTTGACGGACTCGAGTGGATTCGATGGATGGGCGTCGCATGTCTCGCTATTTCCCTGATGTGGGTCGTGGCGTCCCAGGCATCGATGGGCGCGGCCTGGCGGATGGGCGTGGATGTCAGCACGCGGACTGCGCTCGTTACATCGGGTCCCTTTTCGGTGTCACGCAATCCTGTCTATCTTGGTATCCGAGGGACGATGCTGGGCCAACTGCTGGTAGTTGGGCCGTGGCCAGTGCTCGCGATATGGGCACTATCAGAACTGCTTGTCCAGATTCAGGTGCGATTCGAAGAAGAGCACATGGTCAGGTTGCATGCGCATAGTTACGTCGAATATTGCTCGCGCGTACGTCGCTGGCTGTGAGGACATCGCTACCTCGGTTAATGTCATTCAAGATCGGATTGAATACATTTCATTGTCGGCTTGAGCCGCCGCGTTGAAGGCCAGTGCTGTCCAGTTCCAGTAGATTTTTCTTTTCAATAGCGCCGTTTCGAAATTTTGTACCCGTTCCGGCGAAAATCCGGGTTTACCGATTCCCTCTCCGTTCTTTCGCGACCTCAAGCCGCTCTGTCGCCTTGAGGTTTTCCCTGTTGTTGGCTTTTTTGACCATCCTTAAGCTCGCCGCTACAGATTCACAATTGTTCGTTATGTTCGTAATCCGAAATAATAAATTGTAAGTAAGGAGACTTCATGAAATACGGCAGGATTGCGGCTGTGGTTGCAGAGCTGTTCAGCACCGCGGCATTCGCGCAGAGTAGCGTCACGCTTTATGGCGTCATGGACACGGGCGTCGAGTATGTGGCCCATGCGAACGCAGCCGGGGACCACGTCATTCGCATGCCAGGCATCACGGGTGAAGTGCCTTCCCGCTGGGGGATGCGCGGCTCCGAGGACCTTGGTGGCGGCCTTAAGGCGACGTTTATTCTGGAAAGCGGGTTCAATGTGCGCGGCGGGGATTCCGGGCAGGGCGGCCGGCTGTTTGGGCGCCAGGCGCTGGTCGGTCTTGAAGGGCCATGGGGTTCACTGACCTTCGGCCGTCAGTACACGATGACGTACTGGGCCATGTCCGATTCCGACATTCTCGGGCCGGACATCTATGGCATCGGGTCACTGGATTCCTTTTTGCCGAACGCGCGTAGTGACAACTCCGTGGTCTACAAGGGCAAGTTCTACGGCTTCACCGTGGGTGCGACGTACTCGTTTGGGCGGGATAGCACGGGCACCGGCAACTCGCCGGGGCAGGGCACCTGTGCAGGCCAGGTTCCCGGCGATGCAAGCCAGTGTCGTGAATGGAGCGCGATGCTGAAGTACGACAGCACGTACTTCGGGGTCGCCACGGCCTATGATGAGCAGCGAGGCGGCACCAACGCGGCAGCCAACTTCTTTAACGGCATCGCGCCGTTCCCGATTACGTCCAGTGCCGACAAGGACGCACGCATGCAGGCAAACGGCTACATCAACGTCGCCGGCGTCAAGGTTGGCGGTGGCTGGATTGGCCGCCGCGTTGAGTCGAACGGACCCGGCGGCAGCGTTCGCTCCAATCTGTTCTACCTCGGCGCGCAGTACTACGTGACGCCCGCCTTCGCCATCGACGGCGAGGCGTACCACGTCGTCGTCCAGCAGCAGGATGCGCGCGCAACCATGGCTAGCCTGCGCGCTACGTACTTCCTCTCCAAGCGCACGGCCGTCTACGGCAACGTCGCGTATCTCTGGAATAGCGACCGGGCGCACTACTCGGTCAGCGCGGGCGGTGGCGGGACAACGCCAGCACCCGGCGTGGGACAGCTCGGGGCGATTGTGGGTATCCGGCACTCATTCTGACCCGGCGCCCCCGTCGACACCCTGTATCGGGCGTAGCGAGCCTCCAGTTGAGACGGCTCCCTATGCCCGCTTTGCCTGACCGCTCGACGTAAGATTCCGGAGATTGCGGCTGACGCTCAAACGTAGACGTTGCTTGTCGTTCATAAGGACGTTGCATACTTTTCACCGCAGCGTGGGGCTTTGTTGTGCCACTATCGAGGCACTATGTACACAGATATCCTTGAAGCCGTGGAGACCGGCTCCCAATCGCATCTGGATGCTTGTATTGTCGATACCGTGATTCGTTCGCGGCGGGCAATTCGTGCTTTCCGACCTGATGCAGTCTCCAAGGACGACATCGTTGAGATACTTGATGTCGCGCGCACCGCACCGAGCAATTCCAACACTCAGCCATGGAACGTGCACGTGCTCCACGGTCGGGCGAAACTGGAACTCAGTGAAGCTTTGGGGCAGGCGCACGTCGCGGATGACTGCCCGCCGTTACAGCACCTGCCGAACCCTTTGCCTGAGGTTTGCAGGTCATGGCAAGAGGATTTCGGCGCCCGTTACTACGGGGCGCTCGGAATTGACAAAGCGGACGTTGCATCTCGAGCTCGCGCAACAGGACGCAATTTCGACTTTTTCGGCGCACCGGTAGGATTCATTTTCACGATCGACGCGCGGCTCAAGAAATACAGTTGGCTCGACTGCGGAATTTTCCTCCAGACGCTGATGTTGGCGGCGCGCGCCCGAGGGCTCGATACCTGCGCTCAGGTTTCGTTCGCGCGATACCAGACAGTCATCGCGCAAAAGCTGAAGCTGGAACCCGGCTTCGATGTCGTGTGTGGAATGTCGTTGGGCTATGCGGACGAGAACTCGGTGGTAAACAAGCTTGGCTTGCCACGCGCGACGGTGGAACAATTTGCAACTTTCCTTGGGTTCGATGGATAGCCGGATTGCAGATACTGCGCAGTTGCTTGCAAGTCGGCAGAGAAGCAGTAGTATGGCTACTCAACGGCTTGAGATGGTCTCCGTCTCGAGGAACAAGGCGGCTCACGCGGGCTGCTCGTATTTCTTGTCGCGGCATGTGGCCTGTACATGTTCGTCTTCTGGTCTGTTGAGAGGACAGCTCTGGCCGTTCATCTGCTCAACGGCTCCGCCGACAGAGGTGGTTAGCGATGACACTGCTTGCCGGCCTCGGCATAGGCGCATCGTCCGCCGCCCGTGCGCATGTCGATGTTGGAGTCAACATCAGCGTCTCAACCTCAGCGGTGACCTATCAGATAATTGGACAAAAAATACGGCCCTGCTTGATCCGGCTCATTCGCCGATGAACTTGTGAAGCAGACGACGTAGTTCCGCGAACTCCGCCTTGGTGAATTTCTTCAACCGGGCGTTCAGCACTTGCGGCGCGATTTCCGGAATCCGGGCCGCGAGTGCCTCGCCCTTCTCCGTCAGCGTCAGATTGACCACGCGGCGATCGTAGACGCTGCGCGAACGTTCTAGCAATCCCTTCGTTTCCAGCTTGTCCAGCATTCTCGTCATCAGGCCCGTATCGATACTGAGCAACTTCGACAGTTCGAACGCCGTCGCCGCGACGCCGCGATTGAGTGAAAGCACAATGCCCATCTGCTGGCTGGTGATGTCGAGGTCCTTGAGGGCCGCGTCCATCTCCGCCGTAATCATGTTGCGCGCTTGGGTCAGTGTGAAGCCGACACTTTGCGTAAGCATGAAACTCTCCTTCGTGTAGTGGTCCATGGCGTTCAAAAGCGATTTCACGACGACCTCCAAAGGTTGATTTGCTCGCCGCAAACACCTTTGCCGGCAGCCAGCGCTTAAAGTCTATCGGGCCGCCCTTTTGACGTCATCGACGAACGCGTCAAATTACTGTTACCGGAGCGGTAATAAGAAGCGCTAACACAATGAAGGTTGAAGTTGTCGCCAGCAGACGATGCAGCAGGCGATTTTCATGAACGCTTCGTGGATGAAAGCGAGACGTTCGAATCGAACGCGCAGGCGCCTGAAGTTGCTCAGGGCACGAAACGGGTCAGTGCTCGTTGCAGACAATGGCGGTGAGCACGAGCGGCACTACCTCTTGAACGACAGCGCCGCTGCCGGCCTTGCGCACGCGCTTCGACCTCCTCGGTGGGAGCGGATACGACCGCGCCATAAAGTGAGCCTGCCAAGGCCTCGCCGCCTCCTCGTTTGAACATGGCATCGTTGTGTTCATAACCGAAGACGTCGTGGACGGGATAGCCGAATGCCGTCAGGTCGCTGCCCTGTGCCGGTCGAAATGCGTTGACCGAATTTGCTTCGACGTGCGTTGGATCCCGATCGATGGAGTCGTCGTTTATCAGCCCGGCGATGAACGTGTGCGCGTTCGACTTACAGGCGAAGACTGGTAGGACACCCACGCCCATTCCTTCTGCAACGCCGGCTGCCAACGCCTCGGGAATATTGACCCTGAAGGTATTGCCCGTCAAATGGTGCTTTTCCGCACCATGATCTCCGTTGAACACCCACGTATCCGATACAAATAAGGGCGTAACGAATTGGAGGCATGTATGTTCATTTAGGTCTGCTGGGTGAACCGGAACCCCTCGTCGCTTGAGGTAGGATGGTGACGCTCACGCGACGCTGAACGAACCGCCAATCCGCTGCGAGACATGGTTCGAATCTGCCAAGTCCTTTGCCAGGACAAGTGAGACATCGATCCCGTCCTCGAGCAGATCCGGAACGCGTTGTAGCAGCGTAAGGTCAATGTTCACCGCCGGATATCTCTCACCATATCGGGCGATCAAAGGTACCAGATAGCGCATGCCGAAACTTGTCATCGAGTGAATGCGCAGTCTCCCTATCGGGTTGGCCTGCGCGTCGCGCGCCTCCCCTTCGGCCTGGTCAATATCCTGAAGAATCTGCTGGCATCGCTCAAGATAACGCTGACCGGCCTCCGTGAGGGCGATTTTTCTCGTTGTTCTATGCAAAAGACGCGTCCTCAGGTGCGCCTCGAGCTCTGCTACAGACCTCGATGTCTGAGCTGTCGTGATATTCATCTTTTGGGCGGCGATGGTAAAACTCCCCGCTTCAACTACCCGGGAAAAGACGCGCATACTCTGGATCGGATCCATGGATTCACCATTCGTTAGCGTGCTATCTGTGCTGCTTGCTGCGCAAAGAATATGAAGAAAGAATGCGAGGCGGCTACCGGGAGCCGAATATCCGTCTGCAAAATTATAAAATCGATTGTCGCGCGCTGAGTAGCAGATGTACACGGATTATTGCAAGCGCGACTACTATCCGCAGACGCCCTGTACGAAGAACAGCGGATTCGAGATCTCGCAAAGATAAATCGCTCTCGCGTCGCGATACCGCAGTGGCACCGGGTGCGAGGACTTTGCCTATGTCAGTGGTCCCGGCGGGCACCAATGTCCACCAGGATTGTGACGATGCTTCGCGTGCCGACAGATAGGCTTGTCAAGCCTGGCTGGCACGCTTGTTCATTTTGTGCGCATGCATTACGGCGAAAGCGTCAACGTGACCGCGCAGGTCGTGCCAGCAGACAGCATGACATTGCTTGGCACCTTGTCGATACGGATGCGAACCGGCACGCGTTGGGCCAGACGTACCCAGTTGAAGGTGGGATTGACGTCTGCCAGCAACTCTCGGCTTTCCGGATTGTCGCGGTCATAGATGCCGCGCGAGATGCTCTCAACATGCCCCTGAATTTTCCCGCCACTCATCAGGACGACGCTGGCCTTGTCGCCAAGCTGCACGTGGGGCAGCTTCGTTTCTTCAAAATATCCATAGACCCAAAACGAGTTGCTATCGACGATGGCAAGCTTGGCTGATCCCGCCACAGCGTAGTCACCACGATGGGTATTCAGGTTCGTAATGTAGCCATCGACGGGTGCAACGACCCGTGTGCGATCAAGGTTGAGTTCGGCCGCCGCGAGTTCCGCTTCCGCCTGTTCAAGTTGCGCGGCAGCGCCGGCCGCGATGTGGTTGGCATTGTCACGATTTTCCCTGGAAACCACTTCGCTATCCATGTCGGCCCGGCGGGCTGCATCGTCCTTGCGCATTTGCAATTCGGTCTTACGTTCGTCAACGGTAGCCTGAGCCTGCTGCACGGCAATCCTGTAGTGTGACGGGTCAATTTCCATGATGAGATCACCCTTATGGACGAACTGGTTGTCCCTGACGGGCATCGTTACTAATGCCCCGGACACGTCTGGTGCGACGGTCACGATATCCGCGCGAACGCGCCCGTCTCTCGTCCATGGTTCATCCATGTAGTGAACCCAGAGTACGCGCCCAACAATTATCGCCGCCGCGAATATCGCGACTGTAGCCAACAGTCCGAAGGTTTTGCGAAGAAACATGTTTGCCTCTCTGTTAAATCGTTTGATTCATCTATATACGAATAGGCCCAGCGTGCCGCAAATACATACCAGCATGCTTGCGCGGAAAAGGGATGGGTGCCACACGAAACGATAATGTCCGATCGCGGCGAGTACGCGGTCAAAGACCCATGAAATGAGCGCACCGATCACGAAGAGCAACAGAATCGTGGGTATGTAGGCATCGGGAACGGCGAGATCACGTGGCATGACTTTCCCCTTTATGATGAATGGATGCGTCAAGCTGGCGCGCACTGACGGGTGACTCAGGGTCGAGAAGGGCGGTCCGGATGGAGTGAAGATGACTGAGGATCCGACGCAGCCGATGTCGCTCCGCACGCGGCGGACGGTACTGACTCAAAATTTCCCTCAAACCGGCAATCGCTCGTTCCGTCCTGGCCAACGCCGTCGTAGAGCGAGCGACCTGAGGCCGTTCGAATAAAGCCGCGACCGAATGCAAAGCGCTTGAGACGTTTCGCCTCCACTCGGTGGTTCGTGCATTGAGCGGGTTCGATGCAAGCAATTCCAGCTCGCTTCGCATGTCGACAACGGCGCGTCCGACTTCAAGTACGGCGAATAGCCACGTCATCGCTTCATGGCGTCGTGCTTCGCGTGTTCCGGCAATCGCGCTGATTTGTGAAAGGAGGTCGCGCGCGCCGCTTTCGAAGCGATAGGTCAAGCTCGCTAGTCGAGCGAAACATGCACTCACAACCTGCCGGCGCAATTCGGCGATCAGCAATCTGTGCATCCACGCAGAGTCAGACGGAAAGATGACGGCAAATGCGACAAACACCGCAAACACGGCAATCGACAGTGCAATGGCGTTGTTGATATAGCCCGACGGGTCGTACAGGATCACGTTATTTGGGCCTGCCAGGAAACAAAAGAAAATGCAGTATCCGACCCCGATGCCCACCGTGGACTTGCGCGTACTCAGGTACGTAAACAGCATCAGGAACGGGGCGAGTCCAGCAGCCAGAAGAACGAAACCGTCGAGTTTCGGATACAGATAGAACGTCACAACGCCGCCAGCCAAACCCGCCAGCGTTGCACCGATCGCCATCTGCGATGCCATGTGTCTGGGGTTAGGCGACGAAGCGGCCAGCGCGCAAACGGCCGCAGCCACCAGCACCGGCGTTCCGCCGCTTGGCCACGCGGTGCGAATCCAGAATGCGCTCAACACCAGCGTGACGAGTGCGGCTCTGGCTCCGCTGATGATTGCGGCGAAAAGGTTCGTCTTCGGCACATAGCCTTCTACCCAACGTTCGCGCTCATCTCGGGGTAATGCGAGGGAGGCGTAGGTTTGCGTGTATGCGTAAAGATCATCGACAAACCGATATAGCAGCTCAGCGGCGGTATCGAATTCAAGAATCGCTTCTTCAGAATCCGTCTGCAGTCGAATACGCGTGGCATGTATCCGTTTGGCAAGCGTCGCTTTGTATGCCGCGAGTCTTTCCGCTGCCATGGAGGCGTCTGCGGCCGTCAGAACGGGTTGACCTGATTCGGCCAGTAGCGTCACCACTTCCTTGAAGTAGGGATTCAGGACCTCGACCGTGAGTGAGTTTCCGTTATGTCTTAGACGGTTCATCAGTTGATGAAGCGCGTGGAAGCGGGTCGACGCACGCATGAATTCGCTATTCAGGCGTGAGAGGCGACCGTTTCGCATCCGCATTTCTGGTTGCTCGAATACCGCGACACTGCGTGCGGCCTCAAGTCCGACGATATCGCGAATGAAGGCCGCATGTGTCATCTCGGTCTGGTTGCGGTCGGCCTTTCCATGCAATGCCTTTGCAACGTAATCGACGAATGAACTGTACCTACGGCGCGCGGTGTTTCGAATCTGCTCGCCGGCATAGGCCGGCAGGATCAACGCGCTGACTGCGCCTGAACAGACTATGCCGACCGTGACTTCGGCCGCACGAGTGAGCGCTGAAAGAAACGCTCCATCAGGATGCTGTCCCGCCGGAATGCCAACGAGTGCTGCCGTAAAGCCGGCAAGGACGAAACCGTACGAACGGAAGTTGCGGTTGCGTGCCGCACCCGTTGTGCAGATGCCGACCCAGACGGAAGTTGCCGTAAGAAACAGGACGGGCTGCTGGGCGAAGAGAGCGGTGATCGCCAACATGACCGACAGGCCGATCATCGTCGCGATAAAGCGGTAAAAGCTCTTGGCGAGTACCATGCCGCTCTGTGGCTGCATCAGCACAAAGACCGTTGTCATCGCCGTTGGGGGCGCAGGAAGATCGAGCCGCATGGCGATGAGAAGCGCGAGGAATGCCGCAAGTACGGTCTTGAAGATATGTACCCACGCATTGCCGTCGGTGAGCAGCCAATCCTTCAGAGCAGCCGAAAACTGTGAACGAAGCGGTTGCACATTTGATGTGGTGGTAGACATGATCACCTTCCTTCAGTCGGTCTTCGACTTGCCCGGCAAGGGCAGATTGCTGAGCGGGCTGATGTGTCTTGAAGGTGCAAGCGTACTGTCGTTGGGCCCGTTGGTGGGGTCGTCAAGGCCACCTCCCAATGCCTCGGTCAGGGATGCGTGCGCTTCGAGCCGCGCCGCCTGAATCTTCGCCAGTCCTTGCCTCGCCTGCAGCAACTGGGTTTGCGCCACCAGAACGTTCACGTAATCGGTCAAGCCCCGACGAAAGCCTTCCTTGGCCAGGTTGTAGCTCCTTGTGGCGGACGCAACCGAGCGCTGTGTGTCGGCATCCTGCGACTGGAGCGATCGTAGCGTAATTACGCTATCCGAAATATCCTTCAACGCTTCCACAATCGTCTCATTGTATTGGCTGACAGCTACATCGAATGAGGCAGATTGCGCACCGAGTTCTGACCTTAGCCGCCCGCCGTCAAAGATCGGCAAGGACATCGCGGGTCCGCCGGTCCAGCTTCCGCTCGCGGACTTGAGAAACTGAAATAGTGGGCCCGCCGCCGCATATCCCCCGAGCGAAGCCATCAAATCAGTGTCCGGATAGAAGTTGGCCTTGGCGACATCGATTCCGCGAGCCTGTGCGGCAACCGTCCAGCGCGCCGCGACTATGTCTGGCCGATGGCCGACGAGTTCAAAACGCAGTGCGGTAGGCAAGCCGTCTGGCCCATCGAGCGCAAGCGCTGGGCGCGCGATGGATTCTCCCGAGCCTGGACCCTTGCCCGCCAGCGCGGCGAGCTGATTCTTTTCAAGTGCGATCGATTCCTGGATGCTTTCAATCTGGCGTTCATACTCAGGCAAAGGCGTTTCCGCCTGACTCACATCAAGTTGAGTTCCAATCCCACCGGCTAAACGCCGTTGTGCGAGTGCAAGGATTTGCTGTTGCTGGCTAAAGGTGGATTGGGCGATATCGAGTAAGGCATAGTCACGGGACATCCCGATGTAGGTCCGCACGATGTTTGTGTCGAGTTCAATCTGTGCAGCGCGAGCGTCTGCGGCGGTTGCATGCGCTACATCAAGCGCGCGTTCCGCGGAATTCTTGTCCTTTCCCCAGAGATCGAGATGGTAGTCGAGGGCGATCGCACCGGTGTTGTTCCAGGTGTTCTGGTTATTCAGCGGGCCGGGGCCGTAGAACTCGTTGTCCGGCCGATGCTTGTGCTGAATCGACATGGTGCCGTTGATTTGCGGCGAAAGTGCAGAACGTGCGACACCCGCACTCGATAGAGCTTCGCGCACGCGCGCCTGAGCGATCGCGAGACTCGGGCTGCCCTGGTTGGCCGTGTCGATCCACTGGTTCAGCTTCGGGTCGTTATATGCCTGCCACCACCTGGCGTCGGGCCAGTGTGCGTCGTTGTTCGCGTCACGGATAGCCGAGCCGATGTCCAGCGAGGCGGGGTCGCTGATCTTGTCCTGAGGCGCGATTTTCCCAGTGCTCGCACATCCGGCGATTATCACAAGACCTGCAAGCAACGCTGGCAAAACGACCTTCCGAGGCAGGCGCGTTAACACGATTGACTCCACAAATGAAATTACTCGACGAAACGGATTATATTTTTGAGGGGCGGTTTCAAGAGTGAAGCGCAACAGCGGGTTAATGAACGGAAGCTGATGTTATCGAAGCGGTTGCGAGCATACGTTCGAACACCTCGAATGGCGAATGAAATGCATGGGTAGCACGCGGTCGGCT
>NZ_WOEZ01000045.1 GCF_013177735.1 Paraburkholderia elongata
GAAGCTGGGTCTTTGGTATCACGCGGCACCTGGTTCAGATCTAGAGGCTAGGAACAAAATTCTGCAAGAGACGGGAACAGTTCTATGCAAACCAACGGGAGAGGATCGACTTGACATAACATAATTTATCAACAGAACTGGTATGTTTGGGACTGTTGCGTTTTTCGGGCATCCGGCGACAGCAGCTCAAGGCTTCCAGCCGGATTCTGCGCAACAGAAACAGCCACGCACGCGACGCAACGGTTTCCCTTGGTTTTTTCTTGCAAAACATTACTCACGCGTCGATAACCGCTGACACTGGCCATTCCCTCTGTCGCGCAACGCCGCGCCGTAGGTGCCAAGAATCAACAGAACTGGTATGTTTGGGACTGTTGCGTTTTTCGGGCTTCGGCGAACCGCCTTTCTACCACGTGCCCGACTGTTCGCGTAACGCGACGCGGGGTGCGTCTGCAGTCGCCCTACGACGCACCCCGCGTCATCGATTTCCTTCATGGTTTTGATCTCCAGATGCAATCCGGCATCGCACATCGTCGTGCCGCCGTCAAACTCGCGCCGCCAGATTTGTGCGGAGTTCCGAAAGCCATCGACACCCCCATAAGGTGAAGCTTGAGATCACCGGGGATGTAGGAGTAGCAAGCCCTTAAGCGCTTCCCTGGCACGCCGCAAGGGCTCGCTTTCTTCAGACGGTTGCTGAGCGCCCAGGCAGCAATGCTTGGGCGGAACGCTATCTTCTGGGCATCGGCTGTGAGCAAACCGCCCGGTTCGGCGAACGCTGCAGACAAAAAACCCTGCCGAAGCCGCGTTAAGCGTAGGCATCGGCTGTCTACGGATACGGTAAACGGCAAGCATGCTTTCTGCTTTCTGCTTTCGCGGGACGGAATTCGGCCGAATTCAGGGACATTTCGAAAATTCCTTTATGACCACAACTCTGTTTTTCATTAATTGAAAGGATGGTTAATTATCAGGTGTCGCATTTCGGACACGATCTATATTTCAACTTTTTACATTACTGTTTTGTGCGATTAGTCTCGCTGCATAAGGATTGACGTCCAACGCAGGAGATGAGATGAAACGCACCACCTTTTCGATGATTTCACTGGCCGCGCTCGCATCCGCCGGCGCCGCGCATGCGCAAAGCAGCGTGACCCTGTACGGCGCGATCGATACGTCGCTGACCTACGTGCACAACGCACAGGGCAACAAGAACCTGTGGGCTCTCGGTAACAGTAGCGCAGGCAATCTGTCAGGTACACGTTGGGGCCTCAAGGGAACGGAAGATCTTGGCGGCGGCCTGAAAGCCATCTTCCAGCTCGAAAACGGTTTCGATCCGAGCACCGGCAAACTGGGGCAAGGCAGCCGGCTATTCGGGCGGCAGGCCTACGTCGGTTTGACAAGCGATTCGCTGGGTTCCGTGACGCTCGGCCGCCAGTACGATCCGCTGATCGATCTCGTACAGGCCATCACCGAGGACAACTATTTCGGCAGCGCATTCGCGACCGCGGGCGACGTCGACAACTACGACAACAGCTTCCGCGTGAACAACGCGGTCAAGTACACGTCGCCGGTCTGGTCGGGTCTGCAGTTTGAAGCGATGTACTCGTTCGGCGGCATCGCGGGCAGCACCGGCTCGGAGCAATCGTATTCGGCGGCGCTCGCCTATAACAATGGCCCGATCGCCCTCGCCGCCGGTTACTTCTATGCAGCGAACAGTCCAGCGTCGGCGGGCCCACGCAGTCCGGCAGCGGGTTGGAATAGCACGTCGGACGGTACGTTCGATGGCCCGATCAACAGCGGATACCAGACTGCGCACTCGCTCGGGATTGCCCGCGTCGCAGGCCAATATACGCTTGGGCAGTTCACGCTCGGGGCCGCCTACAGCAACTCGCAGTACCGCCGCGACGGCGCCTCGGTGTTCGATTCGAACGAAAAGTACAACACGGGTCAGGGATTCGTGAACTATCAAGCCACCAAAGCCCTTCTGGTCGGCGTGGGCTACAGCTATACAAAGTCGAGCGGCGATACGTCCGCAACGTATCACCAGGTCTCGCTCGGCGCTGACTATTCCCTTTCGAAGCGCACCGATGTGTATGTGACCGCCGCCTATCAGCATGCGAGCGGCGAAACCGGCAATGGCACGGGCGGCACGATGGCGGCGCAAGCCTCGATCGGCTCGTACGGATACGCTGGCACCAGCACGCAGGAAATGGTCAACCTCGGCCTGCGTCACAGGTTCTAGAAGACCTGTTGCATGTGCCGGGCATGCAACGAAACGGGCCAGCGACGGAACTGTGGGATGCCGTCAATGCAACTGTGATTTCTCGATCAGGCGCTCGAACGAGTGCTTCAACTGTTTGGAGTTGCGTGGCCCCAAAGCTTCTTCGATTGCCTCGTGGTGCGGGTCCACGCTGCCCTTCAGACGCAACCATCTCCAGCCCGCGATCGCTGATGCAGACGAGCGCCTTGCGGCTATTGTGTTCTTCCTGCGCGCGCTGCACGAGTCCGCGGCTGGCCAGCTTGTCGACATTTTTTGTCAAGACAGGACGGTGGTGTGGTCACGATGACCGACGGGCCAGCTGGTTGCTCGAAACCCCCAGGCCGTGAGGGCGCTGGGCGAAGTCATTCGCGACACCCTCGACTGCGGCATCGTGGGTTCGCGACCAGACAGTGAGCAAAAAAGCGCCCGGACCGTAAGGGCCTGGGCGAAGCCATCGGGAGCCCGACGGCGGAGGTATCGAAAACGGAACTGGCCCGCTGGGCGTTACCTCGATAGCGGGCCAGTTCTGGGAATGGGGGCGCGCAGAGGTGCTGCGCGCTCAGAGGACGATGCTCGGCGACCGGATGGGGCGCCAGCGGCTCGTCCCACCTGACTGTTTAATGAGCGCCGAAGTAAATCGGC
>NZ_WOEZ01000046.1 GCF_013177735.1 Paraburkholderia elongata
GCCGACCGCGTGCTACCCATGCATTTCATTCGCCATTCGAGGTGTTCGAACGTATGCTCGCAACCGCTTCGATAACATCAGCTTCCGTTCATTAACCCCCTGTTGCGCTTCACTCTTGAAACCGCCTCCCGATTAGCAACTCGAGGCCGCTGAAATCGGGGGCCACTCGTTTTCAGTGCAATAAACGACGGTGCGCAAAGCCCGTAAGGACGCGGGGGCCGGTAGCGACGCACGCCCTCCCGCTGGGAACCAGCACTCGCTATCACCGCGACGATCGGCGGCTACGACCCGTGCGCGGTCGCCGATTGCGGCTCGAACCAATTTGTACTTCAATCCGCTGTCATGCGAAGACGACGGAGTAGTTCCGCCCCAGCTGGCGTTACCCGAAATCTGCCATCGTCGAAAGCCGTAGGCACAATTTCGACGAGCCTCGCTTCTTGAAGAGCGATCGCATCTGGATCACCAGGTGCGACCTGGTTGGGCGCATCGAGCAGTAGAAACAGAATGGCGATCTCATGGTGACTCAGCAGCGATTTCATCATCGACCTCAGGCATACACGAGTACTGGACAGGGAGCGCATCGGCGCGACGAACAACTTGGGTTCCGAATGACTTACATGTTGCGGCGAATCCGACGTGGCTCCCGTCAGAACGCTGTTCATCGGCTTTACGGAGCCCGTCTAACTACGTTATTGAAGTTTGGTTTGGCATTAGCGGGCCGCGATCGATACTGATGTGTTCAGGCACTTCGCTTTGCGGAATCATGTCACCGGTATTAAATGGCGGTGGACGTGTGTTTGGCTTGAATACGGAGTCGCCTTTGCGTATCGCTGTCGCGCTAAATGCAAACGGGCCGGCGGTGCTTGCTATCCCGAGCCGCCGGACGTGCTCGCTATAGTGGCCCCGGCGTGCACCGCTCCAGTTGACCACCAG
Organism: Paraburkholderia elongata; assembly: GCF_013177735.1. Taxonomy (GTDB): domain Bacteria; phylum Pseudomonadota; class Gammaproteobacteria; order Burkholderiales; family Burkholderiaceae; genus Paraburkholderia; species Paraburkholderia elongata. The sequence continues at coordinate 934 of NZ_WOEZ01000046.1, forward strand.
AACGTCGGCTTTGGGTCGTCCAAGCAAAACAGCACGATGCCCTGCCGCACTGGATTGGATGCCTACTGGTTTACACATGGTAATTTCCAATGATTGCCCCGACGCCGAGTTACATAAGGTGAATCAATCCGTTACCGCCTGCGCCGCTTCGCCGACCGTACTTCGTAGAGGTGGCCGAATGACGGGTAGGAGGGCGACCAGGCGTGTCATCCACATCATGAACTGGAGATCGTCGATGTAACCGCTCCGGGTGGCGTGCGCATTGATCTGGTTGCCGAGTGCTGCGAGCGAGAAGGGAGATTCGTTCTCGCCCCGGACGGATTCTGAGGGAACGGATTGAAGCGCCGGATATGCTCTGCCCAAGACGACCGAACGGTCGGAGGATTCTTCGCCTGGTCTGTTCGGCGATGCCGCCTGTACTACTCGGACAGCTACAAAAACCAGCGCCCGATCCCGCGAGAGCCGCGAGATGATCGTGCCGACCGGAACGTCAATGACAGTCGCGTTTTCGCGGTCGCTCATACCCTCGAGATCGCGCAGTACGACGGCCTCCCGATGTTCGACGGACTGGGCACCGGGCGTTTGGCGAGGCGAGTGAATGCCGTCGCGACGCATGGAAAAGTTCTGCGGGTCGCTGCCTGTATCATCGGGCCACCCGTGAAGCCGCTGTTCACCGTGCAGGGCGCCGTCGGCCATCTGGCGCCATCGTTGCCATTCGGTGAACCAGGTGTTGCGCCTAATCGCGAGCACCCATCCGCGCGCATTGTCGCCATGGAAGCCGTCGAAGGAACGGACTGCACGCAGATAGGCGTCCTGGACCACATCTTCGGCATCCCTGACGCCCCGCGTCCGCCGGCGCGCGAGGTCGGATGCTGCCTCGATATGCGGCGGGTCTGCTGGGCTCTCTTTGCGGGTGGACCTGCTCTCGAGCATCGCGGTGCACTCCTGTCTCCAACCTCACGCCGGATCGGCGCATTTCGTTCATGCACCGCGAATTTGCAGGCGGACCGTCTGCTCGATCGCTGGCATGCTCTCCCAGCCTATACCGAAGTCGCTCGAAATTTATTCCAGCTTCGAACTGAAGAAAATGGATGCGAATAACGCCGCTCTGGCGATGGTCCTACGGTTAGATCTACCGTGAGTTGAAGTACCCAGTGATTCTTACCGCGATCACAGTGCCGCCAGACAAAACATCGAGGGACGCATGACGAACGACGACCGAACCTGCGGCACTGCGGCGGCAGGACCGCAAGCCGAAGCGTTTGAAGAACACGGCCCACGCCTACGCACCGCCATCACCTGCACGGCACGGGCATGCTCGCCACCGAACGTCGGCGTACCGAGCTTGCTGATGATCGGCACCGCAGCTCCGACAGCGGAAATCGATGTACCGCTCTCAGTTTCGTGCAGAGCAGCGACAGTCACGCGCGCTTCAACAGGGAACCGAGTCCTGACCCCGCCGGTACGCCGAAGGAGGCTGTCAGCAAGATCCAGGCAATGCCGGAGCGAGAGGCGTTCATGACCTAAGCCGGTGACATTAGTCGCCCTTCGAAGCCCGGCGATTTCGATGTCGCTGTGCAAGTCATCAACGGTGCACGCCTGGCTTGCACTGCGTGCCGGGCGAGGACCATGTCCTTCTTTAAGGCCGTCAGAATTACTCAGAACGCTTTTCAGGAACACGGCGTCTCCGCGCAATGCCATTCAAGCGTGTTAGCCAAACGTCATTGAGAGAAGCAGGATGACCTGTCAAGATATCCTTCGCTGCGCGTTGTGGGCTGCTGGTGTCGCCCTTCTCGCGGCTACAATTTTTGTCGCCTGCACGCCGCTGCAAGTGGTGACGCATCGCGTTTCGACGAACGAAGCGAGCGCGCCGGCCGGGCACTATCAGCTCGACGAGCATCACTGGAACGTGAGCTTCGACGTCGACCATCTGCATTATTCGCGCTTTGTCATGCGCTTCGACAAGGTGACGGCCGGCCTCGACTGGGACGCCGGTGGCATGGAGGAAAGCACGGTCAACGCAACCATCGATGCCGCGAGCGTGAACACCTACGTCGTGCTGCTCGACCGCCTGGTCAAGGGCGTCGACATGTTCGACGCGACCCGCTATCCGGAGATCCGTTTTACCAGCACGCACTTCACGCGCAACGGCACCAGCACGGGCAAGATGATCGGCGACCTAACGATTCATGGCACCACGGGTCCGGTCACCCTTGTAACCTTCAACGGCGCCGCGCCGAACCCGCTAACGAAGTTGGAGACGCTCGGCTTTTCCGCCGACGGTCATTTCAGCCGCTCACAGTTCGGGTTGTCCACGTGGTATCCGGCTGCCGGCGACGATGTGCATGTCGCTATTCAGGTCGAATTCGTGAGGGCCGTCGGCGTTGCCTCACCTCGAGCCGCTGTCGAGTCGAGTAGGACCGCCCCTTGTTGCCAAGCAACATCGTGGCGAATTCGCGTTCGTAGCTGTCGACGCGAAGCGTTGTGGGAGAATCGGCGAGACATCGAGGTCGCTCAGCAATATCGTGACATCTTGCCCGAGGGATGATTATGCTACCGGCAGTACACGGCGGTGCTTGCTGCACCTTCCTCGCGTCCAGACGCCATGCGCCAGACGGCTGATGTCACGCGCTCGGCATTCAGGCCGAACTGCCCAGCGATGGAGGTAAAACGTTCTTGCCAAACCCACACCGAACACGTCGTGGACGTTCTGAAGGCAGCTCGGCAAAGCGATCGTCGCCGGGTCATACACATTGACGTGCGCGCGCAGCAGGGCCTTTTTTGGCGCTGCGACCCCGCCCTCCAGGTATGCGGGGATTTCGTTTGATGCCTTTGCGAGAAAACGAACAGGTACCCCTTCGATCGTCGTGCTGTAGTCGCGCGGCTGGATCAGGTTACCCACTGGACACACGCCGGCGTAACCACGGTAGGCACGGCCCCCACGTTGTAAAAGACCGGCTCTGCCCTGCTGCGACGGGTGCATGGCGGCACGGTCAGAGATTTCCCGGTTGCTCAGGAAAGCGTTGGTTTCCGTTTTTATTTGATGCTCCTTTTACCCGTATGGCGCTCCTCTACGCTGCAAGCCGACGACCCGTCAATGCCGGCCGTGCAATCGCAGGCGGAAATACACACCAGCAGCCGTCATCGTGCCGAAAGAAGAAAATCGCATGCGAACCGCTTGGGGCCAAGGCCTCGACGCGCACATAGCGTCTCCTCTCGCAACCGGTACGGCCGAATTGAATTACGCGGAGCCGCGTCGTCGGTGTCGGCGCAAGCCATTTTTCTACCAGGAACCGCAGGGACTTCTCGGCGATGTTCATGTTCGCCTCCTTCCATTTCTGCCGCAGTTCACGACGATCAGCTGTCGGTAGCGGAACCCTGCGACCTGTCGATCGTGCTGCGTACACTGAGCTAACCACGCCAGCGTCCGCTTTATTCCCGAGCCTCGAACGTGGCGGCATGCCGCGATTTCGAGCGCGCCTGAGCCGCTTGTCCGAGTTTGTGCGAGCTCTCTTGATCAGAGCCGAACCGGTCGAACCGGTCCAGATGCGGCTTCCTGGTGAATGCACCGTTGAATGGCGGGAATAAAGGTGCGTCGTTGCAAGTACAACAGTGAGATCGAGGGGAACCGAAGTGCAATCAATTCTGCGTCACTTGCTACTGGCGTCGGGTGTGGTGCTGCTGACCTATCTTTCCCTCCATCTGGTGAATCACGCGCCCTGCATCTGGTCGCTGGATGTTGCGGGCGTGGCCTCACGCTGGCTATCCGGCTGTGGCATAGCGCGGCCGGCACGGTCCTTCTGTATGGCTCCGCCGGCCTGCATTTTGCGCTGGCTCTGCGTACGGTCCATGAGCGTCGCCACTGGACACTTCCGCTCAATGAATGGATCCGCCTCCGGGGCGGACTAGCTGCCCTGCTCGTCCGGCATGCGGTTGCGACCCGCCTCGCGGCTTCGCTCTATGGCTTCGAACCGGACTACACAAAGATTGTGGTATCGCTGATCACGAGCGGAACACAAGGCTTGCAACTTGCACTGCTCGCCCCCGGGTGGGTACACGGCTGTCTCGTATTGTGGATCCGTTTTCGTCACTATCCTTTCGTTCACCGCGCGAAGCCCGCAGTGATCGCTGTGCTGGTTACCCTCCCGTCGCTGTCCGCCGCCGGCTTCGTTCAGATGACCCGCGCCGCCCTGACAGCAAATGCGCTCCACCTGATACCAGATCCAAAGCTGGTCGCGTACCGTATCGTCCTCGATGCGTGGCGTCACGATCTTTTGACCGTCCACCTCTAGCTGGTCATTAGCGCCTTCCTCGCGGTTCGGCTGCACAACCGACTTGAGCGTCACGCACTTTCCAGGAGCATCTCACGATGCCTGACGCAGCAAAATGCAGAGGCACGTTTAGCCTTTGCGATAGCAACGGATCTGGCAGGCCCCCCATGCGCCCGAGACGTACGCATCGGGCCGTAGGCTTTGCCGAGACGTGGGGACACAGGCGCAGACACCCCTTCGTCGCAGCCTCGCACCTGCGCCCCGACGGCCGACGTGCCGAGGCTAGCCCCTGTTGCGCAGACTGCGTATGGACGTGCGTATTGCCGAACTGCTAAATCGATAGTGGGCTTGCGAAATTAGGGGCGCCTGTAGCGGCGTCTGCCGTCTCGAATGCGTGCGTTGCCCGCCAGGCGTCAGCGTCATGTTGCCCTTTGCGCTGGTTACGACGCAGGATGCGTACGCAGCTCCACTATGAAGTTGTTCAACTCGTTGTCGCCGGCATCGGTAATCGCCCAGTAATTCATCCCCGCAGCACTCCAGTGGGCCAGATGATAGCCCTGCTGCTGGTATATGCGAGGCGTGGCGCCCGCGTCGCTACCCGGCCACACATAAAGATTGATCGGGTGCAGCTTGTAGCGATAGACCATCACGGCTACCGGCCGCCCATTCAGGTAGTCCAGCCGGCCGCCGACCAGCGGATACCCCTGCTGCGCGAGATCGACCACTGGCGGCGCGAAGTCCAGCTTGCCGTTGAACCACGGCTTGACCGTATGCCGGTCGGTTGAAATCACATCGGAGAGGTGATTGAACTGCAACGACCGGATATGGTCGTCCACGAGTTCCTGAGTCAGTCTCGTATCGCCCGACGGCACCGACAGGTACAGCCCCGCGCTCCAGGTCAGCGCGACCACGCTCATCACCATCGCGCCCACCGGCGCCCAGGTCATCGACCCACCGCCTCTCCTTTGACCAAATCGGTCGCCCAGCCGCTGCCAGAGCGAGCGCCGGCCTGGCAGCGCAGCTTTGATACGCTTCACCAGTTCCGCCGGCGCCACCACGCGCAAATCCGCCTGCCTGAGCTGCGCGCTGACTTGACGCTGCTGCTCGTAGGCCCGCTTACACTCCTCGCAGCCGGCAAGATGGTGCTCGAACTCGATCGCCTCGGACAGGCTCAATTCCTGGTCGAGATAGCCTGGCAGCAATTCGAAGGCCTGTTCGTGATCCATCACGCCTCCTGATCCGTCGGGGCGAGCAGCGCCGCGAGTTGCTGGCGTCCGCGCCCGAGGCGAGACATCACCGTGCCCATCGGGATGCCCACGATGGCGGCGATTTCCTTGTACGACAATTCTTCCAGCTCCCTCAGCACGACCACCTCCCGGTATTCCAGACGCAGACTCTGCAATGCCTTGTGCACCCGCTTCTGGCTCTGGCTGTGTATGAGCATCGCTTCAGGACTGTCGTCATGATCAGCGATACTCGTCTCAAGGCTATGCATGTCTTCCCCAAACTCCAGCGTATTCGGTGCGTGGCCCCGGTTCTGCTGATACCAGGTGTAGAAGGTGTTGCGCACGATGCTTAGCAACCAGGCGCGGGCATCGTCGCCGCGGAATCCGCCAAAAAACCGGAATGCGCGCAGATACGCCTCCTGCACCACGTCCTGGGCATCCTGGTCGTTATGCGTCAGCCATCGCGCAACATTGAAGGCCGAATTCATATGAGGTAACACGAGTTTCTCAAAGCGCTGCGCGCCGACTGGCTCGGCCATTATGAAAATCCTGCAGTAACCGCAATCCGTGACCGACAGTAATCAGACCGCCAGCACGTCGTTTTTATTCCCTGACGGTCAAAATCGCTCCGCATTACTCTGGCGCAGCACGCGGAGGTCACGTGCTAGATACACGTGTGCGGAGAAACCTTGGGGAAAAGCCTCGGCTGACGCAAATTCATCAAGCTAACCAAGCCTGCCGCTGTGGATTATCTCCGGCTTGCGCCGCCAGTCAAGTGCTCCCCACGCCCGGTCCGGTGCACGATCCGACGCCCTTCGTCTAATTCTATCCATACCGACTGGCGACGCCCTCGAGCGCGGCAGACGGATGAGTGATTTCAGAAACATTGTATCCGCGCTAAAGGTCACAACGACGCACTCTCCGCCCTGCGAACGTGACCCTGCCCGTGGAACGGTAAAGCCCCCGCGCACGACCGACATTACCCCGACCACTCATCCGATGCCTGTCGCCGACGGCAAGCTGACGCCGACATTCAGCCCGATACTTTTTATTGAATCCCCGGGAATATCTGATGATGAAGCGGCGTCTACTCATTGCATACCGCACACTACTCTCAGGAGTCTGAAATGAAAAAGCTTGCCATTATCGCAATGTCGCTTTCCGTTCTCATGTCATCGGGCGCATTTGCCCAGAGCAAGACACGCGCCGAGGTCTATCAGGAACTGATCGAAGCGCAGCAGAACGGCCTGAACTACGTCACCGACACTTCGTACCCGGCTGTCAATCCGATCTTCGCGGCACAGGTCGCCCGCATGAAGCAGGAGCATCTTGCGCAACAGCGCGCGACCATGACGGACAGCACTACGAATTGAACACGCGTTTCGCCCAGGCTGATCTTCCCTGGCGGTTGACGACACGCATGCTTCGCGCCCTCCCACCACCACTCGCATCATGTTCAGCCCAGGCCGATCTTCGCGCGAATCAGCATCCCAAGAAGCAAGGAGCACCACTATGAAATCGGATTCAATGAATCAGTTTGTTGACCAGCCATTACGTGCGCTGGTTGTCGCGGGCGCGGTGCTGATGGCAACTTCAGCCAGCGTGTATGCGCAAACTTCGTCTGCCCCTGCCGCACATCAGCTCACTCGCGCGGAAGTGCTACATGAACTCGAAGAGCTGGAGGCGGCCGGGTATAACCCGTCCGAGGGTGATGAGGGTGACTACCCCGCCGATATTCAGGCCGCGGAAGCAAAGGTTGCCGCCAAACATCAAGCGGAAAGAAGTGCAGTGATGGGCCTGGGCCAGACCGGGCAGACGAAGCCGACACCTTGAATCGGCAGAGCCCACGATGATGAGCCGGCATGTTCGGGTCTGCTGTCCGACCAGACTATCGTCGAGACCCCATAACTGATCACAGTATGCCACTGAGTCGGTATGCGTTCTGATCACAACGCGCGTTGCCGCGCGAGACCTGGCTGCTGAACTTGCCGAAGCAGCCAGTGCAATGCGCGATCCAACGCGTAGCATCACAGTTCTGAACGCGATAACCCGTGCTGCGCAACTGCGTCGATCGCGCGTCCAGGGGGCTCCTGCCCTCGCGCATTTCCGCGCAAAGGTGCCGATATCGCGCAGATGGCGCGTACGCGCTTCGATTCGGGCCGCAAAGGCACGAGATGTTCGCCGCGTTCAGACCCAACGGCGAGGTTAAGGAGAGTATTCATGGGTTCGTTGAGTATTTGGCATTGGCTGATCGTGTTGTTGATCGTTGCACTGGTGTTCGGGACGAGAAAGCTGCGCAATATCGGCTCCGACCTGGGCGGCGCGGTAAAGGACTTCAAGGAAGGAATCAAAGAGGCCGAGACACCGGCGGGCGACGCCCAGCAGCGCGAACTGCCGCGCACCGACACGGTCGACGTCTACGCAACAGAAAAGACGCCGCGCTCTGGCGATTACCGCTAGGCCGCGCTCAATCCGCGTACTGACGAAGACGACAATTCATGCTGGACCTCGGTCTTACCAAGATGGCGCTGATCGGCGTCGTCGCGCTGGTCGTACTCGGGCCGGAGCGGCTGCCTCGTGTCGCTCGGACGGCGGGGGCGCTCTTTGGGCGCGCACAGCGCTATATCAACGATGTGATGGCCGAGGTCACGCATGAGATTGAACTCGACGAGTTGCGTCGGATGAAGACCCAGCTCGAATCGGCGGCGAGCAACGTCGAAAACACGATCCACAACAATCTGCGCAAGCACGAAACCGAACTGGACGACGCGTGGAATGCCGGCACGTCGGCGACGCCAAGCATTGCCGGCGGTGCGGTGGAAGGCCGTGAGGGCAGCGCATCCGGTGCGTCGTGGCGCAGCAGTTCTGCGCCCGCACCCAAGCGCAAGAACTGGCGCGTCAAGCAAACGGCAATGCCGGCGTGGTACAAGCGCGCTACCACTCGCCCCACCCGCGTGCAGTCAGGTGCGGCGCGGGTGGCGCGCCATACTCCGGCTACCCTGCGCCGGTCCACGCGCTTCTTCTGATGACCAGAGCGTTAATCTCCTGCCGAGGGCTGGCGTGAGCACCCTCCAGCAAACCCAGGCGTCAGGCACTGAAGAGACCTTGATCTCGCGCCTCGTCAAATTGCGCGACCGCATTATCCGGGCCGGCATTTCCGTCGTCGTGGTGTTTCTCGGGCTCATCTACTGGGCGCCGGACATTTTCGGGCCGCTCGCGCGGCCGTAGGTGATGAACCTGCCAATAGACGCAAGCTGACCGTCACCGACGTCAACGGCTCGTTCCTCGTGCCGATGAAAGTGACGATGCTGGTCGTGCCACCGGTCGACCGCAGCTACACACTGTTTCTGTGCGGCATGGCATTCGCATACTTCGTCGTGTTCCCGAGCCTCTTCCGGGTGATGGCGCACTACAACGCGCCGCTCGGCGCGGCGATGAACACCGACATTAACAATTCCCTCAGTTTCGCGATGACGATGTTCGTCGCGTTCACGGTGACCTTCGAGGTGCCGATCGTCGTCGTGCCGCTGCGTTGGATGGGTCTGCTGACCGCGAAGAAACTGCGTCAGATCCCGCCGTCTGTGATCGTCGGGGGCGTTCGTCGTTTCTGCGGTGGTGACGCCGCCTGACGTGATTTCGCAGCTGATTCCCGCGGATCCGCCAATCGTGTGGTACGAGGCCGGGAGCATTGCGGCTGAAGAACAGGACGCCGCCGCTGCCGCAGGACGTGGCCGGCTGGCAATGTCTGGCCGCGTTGCTGTCGCATCTGACGCTGTATGCATTAATGGTGGCAATGCCGCTAGTGGGCTGGTCAATGCTTTCCGCCGAGGGATATCCGATCGTGCTACTGGGCACGCTGCATCTGGCGCTGATTGCGCCGCATGATATTCATCTCTACCTGATCCTGCGTAAGGCCCACATGTATCTCGCGCTACTGCTGTCCGGGACTTTCCTGATGCACGTGTCGGCGGCGTTGTTCCATGGATTGATCCGCAAGGATGGCGTGTTTTCCAGCATGGCGAGCGGAGGCGAAGCGGCCAAGGCTGATCGATCGAAACGCCGTGCATCGGTGACGTGACAAACCCTCAGCGGCCATTGGTCTCGCCTTCAAATAGGTATTGCTACTCGTCCCCTGTGCCGGCTGATGTGACAGAACCCTTGCCGGTCAACGCGGACTGCGCGCAACTACACTTCCTGTGCTTTGGCGATCTGCCCAGCGCGATCGAGTATGTACGCGAATGGAACGCTTTTTGACGAAGGCGATATCGTGGCATGGACCGGGATAATCGTCGAGGTGGACGCTGGCCGTGTGTCGGTTCAATTCCCGCTTCTGTAGCAGAACATTGAGTTGATTTTTTGGCGCGTCATCTGACCTTCCCGCTTGCCACGCGTGAGTCTTTCGCCGATAGGTCGAGTCGTTATCGCCAATGACTGGACACGCTGATGTCACAGCGTGATGCCGATCTGATGGCACTCGTCCAATGGATGACATTCGAGGTGACCACATCGGAAGATCTGAACCCAATCTCGCCCTGACGCGGAGCTAACGGACCCTTAGTGGATCTCGCATCTTGAACTCGAGTTACGCTAGGAACAGATTCACGAACGCGTTGCGGAAGCAAGGAGGCAGGGAACCGGAACCGATCGATGAGCGTTCCGGGTTTATGGCGGAGTACGCGGCTATCGCGGCCAAGGACTCCATGCCAGCACGCAGACTGGTGACTTTCATCACGAAGCGCGAGGCGCACGTGCTGTGCCAGCGGGAACGACCGATCCAAGAGTCGATCGGGGATCACGAGTACCGGACACGCGTGCTCCCATTGCGTCGGCACCGCGCCGGTGGAGCGCCTTGTCGATGTATGCCGAGGGTCGGCCTGGCAAGTGAGCGACTACACTACGGTGGACGACTCAAGGTTTCGTACTCGTCTGCGGCCTCTGCATACGGCAGCGCCTTGACCGGTGCAATGAGAGGATTTGTTCAACGTTCCATCTTCGTGGCCTCGTTGAGTATGCGAAACATCCGATCGCCTCTTAGGCCGGTTGGCCATTGCGCTGCTCCCCGGACTCCAGAAACGAGTCGTCGAAACTGCTGAGCCCGCGTTCTTCGAGCCCGGCACCGCCGTCATACACACCGCGACCGAATCCACTTCCGCCGTCGCAATCCGATCCGTCACCAGCCGACGCTCTCAGCGGCGCTGTAGTCAGGGCGGCGCCGGCCAGCCTCGATAACCGCCTCATCTGACCTCCTCCGCCTTTCGAGGACCATCGACAAAGTCTATCCGTCATGCTCATTATCTAAGGGAATGGAGTGAGCGCCGCCAGGGTCCCGCAGTCAACTTCGCAGACACCCCGTCCTCGAGCCCTCTTCCCGTCTCTTCCGGACGGTTACTCTTCTGACGGCACTAGCTCCTGCAGAGCGCCCCTACTGGACGGTAATCGTCTCCTTCATATTCGGATGTATGCCGCAGAATACCTTGTAGACACCGGGTTTATCGAACTTGAACTGGTAGGTGTCGTTCTGATCAAGCGCCGCGGAGTGGAAGTCTCCGGCGTCGTTGACAACCGTATGCGGTTCGCCATCGAGATTTTTCCAGATCACGGTCGAGCCGGCCTTGATGGTGAGTGACATTGGCGAGAACATAAAATTCTTTATCACGACGGCATTGGATTCCTGCGCCTGCACGATGGAGAAATCCGCAGATGCCGCCATGAGCATCCCAAACCCGAGGGGAACGATGAAGGCGCGGCGAAGAGTGGCGGTTAGCATGACATGGTTCCTGGTTGGTGAGCACGGTGTGGCAATTCAGACTAGCGTCGTGTCGGCGAGTGTCGCCTGGAGCGGATGGCGCACGATCTTGATGCTGGTCACGCCAAGCATCCTCGGAAGCTGATCGCTCGCCACCTTCAGCGGCCCAGGCCCAGGCCCGTTGCCGGCCATGGGTTGCGGATACGCCGTCGAGCGCGCCGTATGGAAGGTGACGTTGCCTTCCACCTTCGACACGATCTGATGGATATGGCCGTTCAGGACCGTGACCGAGCCGAAGCGCTTCAGATAGCTCATTGCCTGGCCAGCATCGCCTGTGCCCCAACCCCACGGTTCGTAAATGGTCCACATCGGCATGTGCGCGAAGACGACGATCGGCGTGCTGGACGAGCGGCCCTTCAGATCGTTTTCCAGCCAGGCGAGCTGGTCGTCGCCCAGACCTCCCAAACCGCTTGGCTTAAAATGCATGACGTTGACGAGACCGATAAAGTGCACGCCGTTATGGTCGAAGCTGTAATAGCCTTTGTTGTCGGAGGCATGACCGAAGCGGCTGAAGTACTCGGTCCCTGGCCCGTCGGTCACATCATGCTCGCCGGGAACGGTATGCAACTCGGTGATATTCAGGCCCGACATCAATTGGGCCGCGAGGTCGAACTCCTCCGGTTTGGACAGATGCGTAATGTCGCCGGTGTGAATCGTCAGCACCGGCTTGACCGGCATGGCGTTGACGAAGTCAATCGTCTGCTTGAGCGTGCCGGCGACATCCGGATTGGCTTCCCTGTTGAAGCCTATATGAGTGTCGCTGATCTGCAGGAACAGGGGAACGCCTGAGGCAACTGGCGAATCCTTCGCTGTGGCGGCGAGGGCAAGTTCCACCGGCGTGAGAATGCCGCCGGCCAGCACAAACACGGTGCCTACGCCACCGAAGGCGAGACATTTCAACGCGCCGCGGCGCGACGGATCGGATGGAAGATCTGATGACATATTGCCCTCACGATTAGGTTCAGGAGGTAGACCGCCGGATCATCCGACAGACCTCCCGACTGGGTTCAAGGCGTAGACTGCCGGGTCATCCGTTTTATTCCCGTCCGCCCGACATCTCGAATGAGCCCCTGGGTTCGGTCGCCCTGGTTGGCGACAGTGGCCGCATACCTAGTTCGCATTGGCCCGGGCGTGACGGCCAGGTGATCAGAACCGATGGCTGAGACCGCCCCGACCCCCTGCCTGATGCTGGTTAGCCGACGGCGAACTGACTTTGCGTTCAGGCAAATGGCTTTTTTTGAAGACGCGGGAATATCCGGCGACTTAACGACGTCTCCTCATTGCATATCGCACAACACGCTCGGGAGCATGCAATGAAGAAATTTTCCATGGCCGCCATTTTTCTGGCCGTTATCGCGTCGCCGGGCGCATTTGCTCAAGGCAAGACCCGCACGGAGGTCTATCAGGAACTGATCGAAGCGCAGCAGAACGGCCTGAACTACGTCACCGAAACCTCGTACCCAGACGTCAATCCGATGTTCTCGGCACAGATTGACCGCATGAAGCAGGCGCATCTCGCCCAACAAAACGCAGCCAGCAAAAGCGCCAGCGGCGGCACTTCGGTCAATACCGCTAATTAAATGTACACGTAGTTTAGACATGCTCGGTCCAAGCGATACCTCGCCTGAGCTTGGAAAGGCCCGCAGGCCGGTCCCTTGTTCCAACCTGAAGACAGGAGAAATGCGAATGAACCAGTTCGATCTTCGCGACAGCCCGTTCCCCAATGCGTACGGCGCTGGGACAGCCTGCCGCCACGGGGCGCCAAACAGCCACTCAGATTCACGCCACCAGCGTGTAAGCAGGAAGGCTTTGTCGCGCATTCGACCGGTCGTTCTGATCGCTGCCGTGTGCGGGGGACTGATGGTCGCGGGATGCACGACGCTACCCCAGACCAGCAGCAATCAATGCGTAGGTCCAGTCAGCTACTGCCAACTGTATTTCGGCTCCTGAACAGCAGTTCTCTACACGTCAGATATCAGGGGGAGAAGGTGAAACAGTCTCTGCGTCGTTTGCAGCTCGGATCGGGTGTAGTGCTGCTGATCTATCTCTTTCTACACCTGGTCAATCACGCACTCGGGATCTGGTCGCTGGATCTTGCCGGACGTGGCCTCACATTGGCGCTGCGTCTCTGGCACAGCATGCCCGGGACGATGCTGCTGTACGGCTCAGCCTCCTTGCATTTTGGACTCGCTCTGCACACGATCTACGGACGCCGCTATTGGGCGCTCCCGCCCACCGAATGGATACGCCTTTGGGCGGGACTCAGCCTTCCTTTACTGCTTATCCGCCATGCGGTGGGGACCCGACTCGCCGCTTCGCTTTATGGCTTCGAACCGAACTATGAGCGGATCGTGATATCGTTGATCACGAGCGGCACGCAAGGCTTGCAACTTGCGCTGCTCGCGCCGGGGTGGATACACGGTTGCCTTGGACTGTGGTTCCGGTTGCGCCACTATGAAATGGTGCGGCGTGCGAAGCCCGCGCTGTTCGCGCTGCTTTTCCTTCTGCCACTGCTGTCCGCGGCCGGCTTTGTCCGGATGAAGCGCGCCATCGTGGGATTGCATGCCATTCTTCCGGCGCCCGATACGAAACTGGTCGTGCATCAACTCGCACTCGATGCGTGGCGTCACAATCTCGTCGTCCTCTACCTGTCGCTGTTTATCAGCGCTTTCGTGGCCGGCCAGGTGCGCAATTGGTTTGAGCGTCGACGAATACGTAAACCGTGGCTGAATGCGTGACTCATAACGGTAAAGAAAATGTACTAACCTGTGCATAAATAGGCGAACATAAATTGACGCTATGGCCTAAGCTTTTTGGCGCCTAGGGAGAGGCGCGATGCGGGAAGACGGCGGCCGGCAGATTTCACATGCAACGCTTGAAGAGATCCGCATTCGCGCCGTCAAGCGTGTCGAAGCCGGCGCGTCGCCGGAGGACGTGATCCGCACACTGGGATTTTCGAGAGCGCGGACTGACGAATGATTGGCGACCTGGCGCGAAGGGGGCATTGAGGCATTACGCGCCAGGGCGATTCCTGGTAGGCCGATGAAGCTGTCGTCCGAGGCTATCCGCCTCGTCTATCAGACAGTCACAACAAAAAATCCGATGCAGATGAAGTTCGAGTTTGCGTTGTTGACGCGAGACATGGTGTGGGAATTGGTTCGTGAACACTTCAACGTCAAGCTCTCCGAGGTGTCGGTCGGTCGACTGCTCCTGAAGCTCGGGCTTTCACCCCAGCGACCGCTCGCGCGCGCTTGCCGATGCGATCCTCAACTGGTCGAGTGCTGGATGCAGGAGCAGTATCCGGTAATCGTCAAACTAGCCAAGCACTGTGGGGCGCAGATTTTCTTCATCGACGAATCGACGGTTCGCTCGGACTATCACAGCCGCACGGCCTGGGCACCGATCGGTCAAACACCGGTAGTCGAAGCCACTGGTGCGCGCTTCAAGGTGAACCTGATCGCAGACGGTCATCCGGTTCATCGTTGCAAGGCGATCCGGCAGCTTTCTGACTTGGCGGCTTGTAGCCAATCGACACCCGGCTACGGTCTCCCGACACCGGGAAGCCCGCAGACATTCGCGACTTCGCAAGCCTGACGAGCTCAGGCAGTGGGAATAAATCTCCAATCGGGCAGGTACTCCCTGCTGAAGACGCCGGTTTCTTCCTAGGCGATCCGGCCGCTCAGCTTGCTGATTCGCTTGCGAGGATCTCATGTCGTCACAGAACCCATCCAATCCGTCACGTCGCACGGCCTTGAGGTGCATGGCCTATGGCGGACTCGGAACGCTGTTCACGCTTTCCGGCGGCGTGCTCACGCCCATCGACCTGGCCATAGCGCAGGAAAAGAAGAAACAGTCCGTGGACATAGGCAAACCGTTGTTCCTGCAGATCAGCGACACACACATCGGGTTCAACAATGAAGCCAACCCTGATGTGTCGGGAGCACTCAAACAGACCATCGATCTCGTCAAGAGCATGCCCACGAAGCCTGCTCTGGCCATTCATACAGGCGATATCACCCACCTCTCGAAAGCTCAGGAGTTCGACCTCGCATCCCAACTCCTGTTCGAATTACCGGTCCCGGAACTTCATACCGTCCCCGGCGAGCACAACGTAACGGATGATTCCAGCGCGGAATATTTCTGCCGCTTTGGCAAGGCCTCGGATAACAGAGGCTATTACAGCTTCGACCATGACGGTGTTCATTTCGTCGATCGTCAACGTCATGCATCTCTCCAAGGTAAAGGCAACATCACCTTCCATACGGCTCGCTCCACTGCCTTTCCTCAACCTACCGCCGGGAATGGCCCAGGCCCGGTACCGCTGACGGTTGCGCGCGACCAGTTGCCAAGAATGCCTGGCGTGACGACCGTCTCGTTCGCCGGCCATCACGGTGCCGCCCCGCTTCACGATTCAGCAACTGCATAAGCTTCGAGGAGATCATTGTGAAAAATCATTCGTTACCGAAATCCGTATTTGCGGTCGTGTTCTGCCTGGTAGCGTCTGGAGCTACAGTCACGGCGTCCGCACAAAGCGCGAGCGACTCTCTCGTGACGATAAAGAATTTGATGTTTTCGCCCTCGTCCGCCACGATCAAGGCCGGAACGACGATCACGTGGATGAATCTCGATGCGGAGCCGCACACGATAGTCCACGACGTAGGCGCCTTTGACGTGGGCCTCTTTCATTCGTATGACCTCGATCAAGACGACACGTTTTCGTACAAGTTCGACAAGCCCGGGATCTACAAGGTTTTTTGTGGGGACCACCCTGACATGAAGGAGACGATCACGGTTCAATGACTCGAACTATTGTGGTCTGAGCCGAGTAACGCCATGCATATCTGGAGCATTGACGGACAGCGCGTCGACCGCGAAATCAATCGCTACGATGCCCTCGTGCCGCTTGTTGCGCGGATAATGCAGCTTCGGCCGTTTCACTGCGGCGCTCATACCATCGTCCATGGCAAAGTCGTACACCATCTATCCCTTCACGCACATCGCGCGTCAACGAACCCGTTGCCCGGAGTAAGCGACGAACTTCCGCAGTCGACACGTAGCAGCCCCGCGAGGACACGAAGTGAGCGACGGCTACCCACACAACAGGCCACAATTCACCACACGTCTGGCACTCGCGATCGTGATAGCGACATTTGCGGCCGTTGAAACGCTGTGCCCGAGGCAATCCGCTTGATCAGGAAAATGCCGGCCGCTCCCGCATCGAAGAGCGGCACGAAGCTCCGGTAAGGCCTTGATCGGTGCCACCTTCGGTGGCTGGTGTGGAACGCGCTTGCGGCCATGAAGTCATCTGGCGGGCGCCGTCGCGATCGCGCTTTGCTGCGGACAGTCTGCCGCGTATTGCTCCCAAAGCCGGCGCTGCGCCATGTTGAGATTGTCGGGATAAAGTTCGTCGTCAGCCGACGGGTCGTAGCCAAACTCTTCCAGTTCCTTAAGTTCGTTGATGAGCTGCCGGTGAGTGACGGGCCCCTGGAGCCTCACGAACGGGTAATCGTTGCACTGTTGCAATGTCAACGTAGGTGCCGCGAACGCGCTAACACCTGCGGTGAGGAGT
This sequence comes from Paraburkholderia elongata, assembly GCF_013177735.1. Taxonomy (GTDB): domain Bacteria; phylum Pseudomonadota; class Gammaproteobacteria; order Burkholderiales; family Burkholderiaceae; genus Paraburkholderia; species Paraburkholderia elongata. Next base: position 17,806 of record NZ_WOEZ01000046.1, read on the forward strand.
GTGATTGTGGCGATGCATCTGGCAATACGTTTCACGATGAATTCCTCTAACGATCAAGAAATATTTGCAAGGCTACTTGGCAGTCGATCAGTAGTGCTGAAAACCAATGCTATCGTGTAGGAGTCGAACGATCGGGGAGTTCGCATTCCCCACCCAATGCATCCCGATATCAATTTCCCTTATAAAGTAGCGTGTTCAAGCGAGCTAACGAGCCGTCCTTCTCGTCCTGTATCAACTCTTGAAGGACGTCCGCGCGTGTCTTGCCCGCGGGTGCAACAGCGCTTTGCATTGGCATTGAAGGCGGGCCCGCATCCGACATGATCGTAGCGTCATGGCCCGATGCTGCCGGTGTAACGTTGTCCTGATCTGCGGCATTTACGTGTGCCGCACCAACCGCGAGTGCGGCACCCGCGACCCAAGTCATGTGCTTCATGGAAAACTCGAAATACTCTACCGGGGGAACCCGCATGGCATTGACCACCTTTGTCTGGCAGCGCCGTTGGGGACCGCCACGTCGAGCCAATTGCGGCGCTCCTCACCCCTCAATCAGCTGGACGTGTACCTATCAGACCGCGACAATGAACGTTCTATTCCCGGCCAAATCATTTGGTGTCGCCACCGCAAATAGCAGGAGTAACCAGGACTGGCAAGTGCTAGAGCGCGTTCCGCTTCGATTCCTTGACCGCCTTCCACACCGCGGGGCTGGCTGCGCCTTGCCCTCAGCAGAGACGCGGCGGACCGCTTCGAGCATGAGGATCGTGGCACAGCTTGAATCCTTGACACTGGCCGTCCCGCAAAGGCCGGTGACCAGCACGGATCAGACCGATGAGAACGGCGATCACCTCTTCAATCTTTTGAAGAATGTCGTCGAAGACACTTGCTCCTTGAGGGCAGGATCACCGCCTACAGGAGTGGCTCCCGTCGGCGGGCAAAATGGCTCAAGCCGGCGTGAACCGATTCCTTCTGGTCAGGCCTGATAGAGCAGAACACGCGCATTGATCCAGGGGCGACCGGCGCTCTGCTTCTGCTTCTGCTTGCGCTTGCGCCTCATGTCCACACGTACTCGTCATAGCGCGCTATACAGCTCGCCAAGCGCCGTGACCGCATTCCAATTTCGCAGGTACTGGGCTGCGGCTGCAGGGCTTCCCGTTAAGGGCAGCGCATGTTCTGAGTTGTATCGAACCGCCTGCTGCGTGTAGTTGTGGCGAGCTGTAGTCCGTCGGTGCCGATTGCTGCCCAGACGGTGCCTGCCAACGGACGAGGACGGCGACAACTTTCCTGAGCGGCAACAGACAGCGCGGCAATCGGAGTGTTGACTGATCCACCGATGTCCACATTGCGAGCGTCACCTCAGCGCAAGGCCTGGCGTCCGCATACGTGCGGCCAAAATCGCAGTCTGTATTGGCAGGCGCAGACTGTGACCATCCGCGTTCTGGTAAATTTAGAGGCGAGGGACCGCAATAGTTCGCCGATGAATCCACGAGGTGTGTGATGGAGGTTGTTGATATTGCCGCAGGCGTGTCGTCAGAGGGAAGCGAAATCACGTTCCGGTTGTCTGACCGGATTGGCGGCGCCGAGTGTGCAATTACGCGCGAGGCACTCATGATTTCAGCGCAAAGCGTTAGGCAGACCTCAACCCACACCCTCGCGAAGTTCCAAACTCGGAGGCGGGCGCGATCACAGTCGTCCGTCAGCCAATCCGAACATACAAGCACGAGCGTTCTGCACGTTCTGTCAAATGTTGGTAATTTTATGTAAAATTATAGAGGATAACGAAATACATTACTCCAGCGTTGGTTGACATGATCTTGTTCCCGTAATTCGGGCACGACAAGGCACAGACCGTGTGTTGTGCACAACACTGTTCCGCCGCCACGGAACGCACTCGATTTCATAACCCAGTCGGTGGCAGCTCCGCACACTGGGGGACTATGGAGCTCGACGTTCGGTACTGGGCACAAACTTACGCTGAGAATAGGGCCATTTTTTTCAAACGAACGAGTCCTTCGCCAGGCCGCGTAGGCGACCGGCCTTCTGCGATGAGCAAGCCAGATTGCCTCGCCGAGCAGTCTGGAAAGCTGGTTTTGCCGTTGTAACGTACGCAACTGTGGCGGACAGTTAGTTGCATTTTAATCTTCTAGCGTCGGGTCGAGATTATCGGGCGATGCGGCGACTTCTACCCGCTGTCAACGCCGACTCGAACGTATGTGGAAAGAGTCGGCGCCAATATTGGGCCGGAAACGTCGGCGAGGACTCCGGGTCCGCAACCGGATCGGCAACAAATGGATGCATCGAAGCTGCTCTGCCTGGCAACGTCTCAATTGAAGGCGCTCATGACGAAGCGGGCTTACAAAGCCACACTCTGACCACATTGCACCTACTGCGGCGGCTCGACAGGAAGCAGTCGTCTGTACATCGCGTCCGCAGTCGTTAACGGCGGCCCGCAGCTCGAAGCACGCCCGCCGCGCAGGCAACTGGTCAGTAGCCACCTGCGCTACCTCCGCTGCTGCCCGCGTTGGACATACCCGCGCCACTTTCCGACGAGCAGCCGGATGCCAAAGACGAAAGTGCAAGCGCGAAGACGATGAATAAAGTGGAAAGGATGCGAGACTTGTTCATTCTGAACTCCTGCAGGTTTGAGCGTTCTGTTTGGTGACACCGACAGTGGCTGATGCGCTGTACGTTCCGTCGCCAGACTTGGGTCAGGGTTAAAGTCGAGATGGCAAATGCGGCACCGATAGCGCCGCTATCAAACATAACTCCCGCGAGCCGCGATTTATTCCGGGCGTCGCGCTCTTATATGTTCCCTGGTTCGGCGCGAACGACTTGTTCGCCATTCAAACGCCACTGACGAATTGATCTGAGCAGGGCCGGGGGAGCCCACCTGCCCCAATGCAACCACGTTCACAAGTTGCGTTAGGTTGCCGTAATGGCAATTACGCAGAGGATCGCGGCGTGAAGAGTGCGAAGCCAACATACACGAAGGTGTTCGCTTTCAAGTCCGCAACGGCGGGATTCTCGATAATATTGCCAACGGCGCGCCGGCCACTAGAGGGAGCAGCACCTTGACGCTCAGTTGACTGACTGACGTCCATCATGGATTCTCACACCCGCAAGCGGCGACCCGTAGCCACCGGACTGCGCCTTATTCCGCAAACATAGGAGAACTGCGCCCGCGGATCGGTCAGATCCAGGTTCGGCTCGTCGCCGCCGCTGACGAATCGCGGAACGACTGCGCCCAGAGCAAGCGTCAGGCCGGCACCGGCCGTGCACCACGCTGCACCGATTGCCAACCGCTGCAACCAGGGAACGCGTAGGACATGGCACACAACGCCTGCAGGGCCCTGTCAAGCGCGCGATACTCCCCTGACTGTTCCGCCGTCTGCGACGCGTCGGAACGGTCGCCCGCGTGCCAGCGAGAGCAGCCCGTCAGATTTTTCTCGTCATCGTTTCTCATTACCAGCGTCCCGGCGTTTCAACGTCGGCGTTTTGCACTCCCAACGCGGTCTACTGTGGTGCGACGGTCTAGTCACGTAGAGCGTCGTGCCGCCGGTACTACCATGCGGTGGGTCTTCAACGCTCACCCATCAAGGAACTTCTTATTCCACCAACCGTCTATCGTTTAAGTTCTCGTAGGACGCTCACGGATTCCCTATCAGGCCTCGTTCGCCGTCTGCTTGACCCTTCACCGCGTCCCCGCAGACTGATCGGCCCATTTTGTGTCGACCACGTCGAGCATTCCGATATCCGGCACGCTGCCCAGCAATGACAGCGAATGCCTGGCGAGTTCCCGAGGAACATGACCCGTCAGGTGCGCAAACCAACCGCCGTTGTCTGGGAAGACGTCAAAGATGCCGAAGTGACTGTCGTCAAGGCGGATGGCAAACCAGGCAACGGTCCTGGGTTCCTGCTCCACGAGTGCTTGCGCGTCGCGAAGGAACTGCGCGACCTGCGACTCATGACCCGTCTTTGCCTTGAACGTGAGGAGCAACGCCTTCGTGACCGGCTCGCCCGATGATGTTGCAGGCAACTTGTCGGCCAGGACGTCGAACTCCTGAATCTGCAGCGCGCTGGCAAACACGCTGCCGCCGGCATCCAACAGCGCTTGTGTAACTGGCCCCGCCAGATGCGCCTCGCGGCCGGCATCGTCTGGGAACACGTCGAAGATGCCGTACTCCGATCGCCCCAATCTGATCGCGAACCATGCGGTCGTTGCGGGTTCCGCCCGACCCTTCGCGAGAGCCGAGCGCAGGACGTCTTCCGCCCTGGCGTCGTCGTAGCCGGCCTTGACTTCCAACCTGACGAGCAGACCTTTAGTGTCCATGAGACACCTCCATCCGTGATTGACCGACCGTGAGCCCGTTGAGCGTGCAGTCCTTCGACTGCGAACAAGCCAGCAGCGCAGCGCTCCACATTCGCCGGTACCGTCGCCTGGACGGTCTTACGTCGTATCCACCCAGCAAACGGCCATTCAATTCGCGAGGGTGACCGTTGCTTCATCGGCCATAGCTGCTTCTCGCTTTTCCTTACTCGCACAACCGCTTGACCAGGAGAACCGGTCATTGCCTGATCGGATGCGCGAGCATGCGCTTTCGATGTAGAGGGATGCGAACTTTCGACCATTGCGGCCGGTCGAGCCGCCGGCGGTGCGACGGCAGGTATCAAAGTCGAGCAGTCGCCGGGTACGACCGCCTACCTGCGAGAAGTCGGTCAATAGCCGCCAGTCACCACGCCGGAACAGAACTGCAGCCTTTGCGAGGCCCGTCGCATCCCGGCACGCCCCGGCCCAGGTCTTCCGGCCTCGTGGTTGTTCATCAGCAGAATTCCGGCGGCTTCAGTAGTTCTTCAGTAACTACTGCAATTCATCGTCACCTTTCGTGCGCGGGCTTGAGTCGGTCGGCGGATTGGCGTCTGACGAAGCGTTGCTGTTCCCGATCCCATTGCGATACAATCGCCCGAGCCGTCCGTATGGCATAAGCATTTCACCCGGCCCCGCGCCGCCCAAGCTTTTCCGTCGACGAGCCCGCTCGATGACGTCGGCCTCAGTCTGCGTTGCTGCCCTTCTGGGGCGACCCTCAGCAATCCACGGCTCCAGCAGATCAGTTGCCTCCAGCAGCAGGTCCCAAACCATGGGGCGCGGCGCGCGCCTGTGCCGTGGCCAAAGCATGCTAGCGCCAACCGAATCAAGGATGGCCATGGTTCCTCACCCGACTTGCGATGGTCGGCGAGATCCCGTTGCGACTGGCTTGGAACGTCCTGTGCTTGCCTATCCTCGTCGTCCATCGTCGTATCCTCCGCGCTTCCCGCGTATGACCGGAATACCGGAGAGTGGGCCGGTTTATTCCAACGATGTGCCACGTGCAGCGCACGAAGTTCGGGTCCAATGCTTCCGTCGTTCGTGCTGACGCATTGGATATCCGCCGCTGCCACTTCGGATCGAACTGAGAGGGGAGCGCCGCGTCGCTGAGGGCGATCCTCGACGCGGCGCCGTGCAGCTGCCGTGAATACGTCGTCAGTGGTCGAACGACCCGATGCCGCCATGGTCCTGCGGCAGCAACTCGCTGCGCGACGCGTTCGTCAGTGCCTCATGTTTTGTACAAGCCCATAGAAGCCGTTGGAATAAGCGGCGCCGTTCCCAGGTATACCTTCGCGTGAGCAGGCCTCGTGACGACTACAGCGTTTCGGTCCACTCACATTGAAGCGCGCGGAGAAAAGGAGACTGCCGTAACCAACGTTCTGCCCCACTGGATTCTGGCCGATTGCAACGCATACGACGAGTATGTGTTTGTAGCGTGGCTCAATAAATCCCTATACCGGCGAACGGTGGCATCGCGACGAGTCTGCCTTCTATAGGCCAGGCCACTACGATGCGTGTGGCCAGATGGAAATCAGACGAGTCGTCCGCGCGCTTCTTATTGCATCACCATTTCATTCTTATTGTCTAATTAGGAGTCGAAAGTGATCAAACGAATCGTGATTGTTTCCCTGATGTTCTGCGCCGCAGTGGGGATTGCCACCAGCGCGCCGGCTCAAGAAAAGACCCGAGAGCAAGTGCGTCAGGAATTGATCGAAGCCGAAAGCAACGGTCTGAATTCTGTCACCGACGCATCATCCCCCGACGTCGCCCCGATCTCTGAAGAGCAAGCCGCCGGGCTCAAGCAGCAAAAAGACTACGGCGGTACGGGTGCCGAAATGACAGGCAGGAGCGACGTCGGTCACATCAAGCGCAAGACGTCTCCATCCGCCCCACCGGCCTGCGTCGGACCGGTTAGCTTCTGCGATATTTTTTTCGGCGGCTCCTGAGCCGTATGTCTCCGTGCTTCACTCGTTCCCCGGAAAACCGGTCCTTTATTGGAAGGAATCCAGATCATGAAACAACTCGCCCTGCTGACGTTGACGCTCAGTGCGCTCGTCAGTTCCTCATTGACTTTTGCGCAGTCCGCGCCCGTCCCAATTACCAGAGCACAGGTACGCGCCGATCTCATAAGGCTCGAACAAGCCGGATACAATCCGGCGGCTGAAGACGATGCGAATTACCCTGCCGATATTCAGGCTGCGGAGGCGAGAGTCGCCGCCCAGAACGCTGCCCAAATCGACCAGCAACGGGCTGTCGAGTCCATGGGCGGAACGCAACAGCACGGCTCATCCGAAACAGGGAAGCCAACCGCGCAGACTCCTGCGCGCTCGATCTATTTCGGACACTGACTTCGTCAGGCCGGCGATGTGCGTACGATGCGTCGACGATGCAGCCTGCGAGGCCCACGAAGAGCAGCTCGAATCACTGCCGCAAACCTCATGAGAGCGGCTAATAGCCATAGCCATTAAGAGCAGCCCTGCTCAGCAAAGCATAAGTGCGCTAGAACGGCACGATGGAACGCTAAAGCGCGCTTTACAGCAGTGGATGAACAGGGGCTCGTGAACTCGCGGCGCATTTCCGGGGGATGCAAGCCAAGGCGGGCATCGCCCAAATCATTCGTCGAAAACCCCGAAACAGAGACCTGCCCGCTGCTGGCGGCCGGGTTGCGACTGATCAAACTTTTCCCGGCGGGTAACGTTGAGATAGCGAGTGGTATCGGATAGGAAAACTGTCCGGGTTGGCGGCCAGCCGGGAACTTGCTCGCCGTAGTACTCACTTTGGGTCGACGCGAAGCCAGTTGACACGTGCAGTGCCAGCGCAACAAAGATGAGAGTGTTGTCAAAGGAATGCGGCGTTGCGTCGCCTCGCATGCTCCGCGCCTGGCGCAAGCTGCCTGTATGACGCGGGAATAAACATCGACCAGGAACGGTTTTCCTCGGTAAGCCTGCCGACAGACGAGCCCAAACGAGCCGCTGCCTCAGTGCCGGCTCTACCCGCGGATTATCTAGTAATCCTAGATGAATCGGTGTTTTGCACGTGCCATCGATTCGAAGTACGCATATGTGATAAGCACAGGGGAGCGTGACGTACGCCCCTCGTGCAACGGCCATGCCGGGAGATCGCGATGAAAAACTCTCTGTTGCTTGCCAGTCTGATTTCAGGATCGGTTTTGTTCTCCATCGGCTCGAGCGCTCATGCTCGACCGCCTTCCGCACAAGACGACGTCTATTCACCGGAGAATAGCCTTGCGCTAATGCCGAATGCTCCGCTCGGGAGCGAATATCCCACGCATGGAGCCAGGCAAGCGGGTGAACTCCCGCTGAACCCTGGCGATCCGCGTGCACAACTGGCAAACGGCTTGCCCAACAACACGCAATCCGGTGGCTATGGCTCACCGCTTGCCGGGGTGCGTCGAGCAACGGTTGTGCCGCCCGGTAATCAATGACCGTCCTCCCTAACGAAGTCAAGCAGTCGCGGCGCATTGGCCCGCTCGGCAAAGCCATCTGCATGGCTTACCACGGCACCGACCACCAGCAGACGAGGGAATGACTCATCAGTATGAGGAATCGAC
>NZ_WOEZ01000047.1 GCF_013177735.1 Paraburkholderia elongata
TCAGGCGGGGTGTCTTTCGGCGGGACGGCCGGCATCGCTTGCGGTCTTGAGCGGCGATCTGCGCGAGGTTGCGCCGCATCGAATCTCCGAGGTCGACACGGTGATAACGCTGTTCGAAGGGGAGGCGGTGTTCGGCAGCCGCGATTGAACCGCGGCGCGCTGTCTGTCGCGAGGCGAGACCCGCGGCAGACAGCGTGTTTCGCCGGAGCGACTAGAACATCGTGTTGTCGTTGGCTGACTGCTCGGGCACGGGTTGAACCACATCCCAGTGCTCAGCGATCTTGCCGTGCTCGACGCGGAAGATATCCACGATGGCGTTGCCGCGGTCTTGCGGGTTGCCGGTCGAGTGAACATGCAGAAAGACGAGATCGCCGTCGGTCGCACTGCGCACGATGGCCGAACGGGCATCGGGGGCATGCTTGAAGTATTCGGTAAAGAAGCCGATGAACGGCGCGGACCCGGTGGGCACATGCGGATTGTGCTGAATGTAATTCGGTGCGAGCACGGTGCTAGCAGTCCTGAGATCGTGCCGGTTGAACACCGCATCGTAGAAGTTCACGACTAGCGCGCGGTTGCGCTCTTCCTGGGCAATATCGCGAGCGGCCGGATGAACCGGCGCGACGCTATCTTCGGCGCGGGCCACATGGCTCGCGATCAGCACAAAGAAAGCAGCGGCGGCTGCCGCGCGCTGGAGCAGGGAAGTTCTGTTTGGCATGACGGTCCCCTACTTTTCGGTGAAAGCCGGCGGCTGCAAGGACTTTAGCATCCGCAGGTGGCGACGACGAGACGGATCTTGCCGGCGCATCGGCGCTCCCGCGCCGAATGGCCTGCTGCATTGCAACCGCGTCGCCATGCCATCTGCGCCGGCCCTGGAACCTGGGCCACAGCGCGAAAGCCTGCAACACCGACGCGCTTGCAGCATAGGGCAAGTCCCTAAGGCGATATAGCCGTGCATTACCACATTCGTGTTGGCGTCCCTACACTTGATTTAACAACACGGGGGTGCGACATGGCCAAGCTGATCCACACGATGATCCGCGTGCAGGACTTGCAGCGCTCGCTGCAGTTCTACCAGCAAGCTTTCCATTTCAGCGTCGCGCATCGGCTCGACTTCCCCGAATTCACACTGGTTTATCTGCGCAATGGCGAGGCCGATGCGGAGATCGAACTGACGTGGAACAAGGGCCGCGCCGAACCCTATACGCATGGCGACGGGTACGGCCATGTCGCAGTCTGCGTCGACGACGCGAAAGCCGAACGACAACGTCTGGTCGAACTCGGCTTCGCACTGAACGCTCATGACGGCGAGATCGGTGCCGAAGGAGGGATGCAGGAAGCGCCCGTATTCGAAAAGGTTCACAACGGGGATGTCGTGGCAGCTGCCGATCGGACCGACCTGATCGGCTGTGCTTCGCCAGTTGGGCATACTGTGGTCAATGTGGTTGGCCGAGGCAAGCGTCAGCGACATCGACAATCGGCTCGCTGTCGGCG
>NZ_WOEZ01000048.1 GCF_013177735.1 Paraburkholderia elongata
CAATCAGCCTTCAAATTGCTTTCATTGCGTGTCGACGACGAAGTGAGTCCGCAAACCGGCGCGAACTCAGTCGGACCTTGAAGTGTTTTGAATTACGCTTCACCTCAACTCCGACGGTCTCCTAGCTCGCCGCGTCGCCGCTCTCCGGTGCGACTTCATCGGTCAGTGCCTCTTCAAGGCGCTTGAAGATCCGCTTCGTGGCACCTCTTGCGTGCAGCGCGAACAAGAGCAGCGAGCGGCCCGTCACCTGATAGACGTCGCCTGAATCGAAGTCCGGCAACTCTTCGCGGATCGGCGCGTTGGTGTCGATCAGGCAACTCCACTGATCGCTGCCCGGAACGTCGGGCAGCGTGAAATCGACCACGTCGTGGTGCGCGTTCACGACGAGCAGGAGCGTCGCATCGGATGCCGGGCGGCGAATGCCAGTCGCCTGCGCCCGGCCGTCGATGACAAGACCGAAGCAGCGCATCGACGGATCGTCCCATTGCTCGGGCGTCAGTTCGTCGCCTGCGGGGCTTAGCCACTTCACGTCGGCGACTTGCAGGTCTTCGCGGAATTCGCCGGTCAGGAAGCGTCCGCGACGCAGTACCGGCAGCGTATGGCGCAGTGTTGTCAGCTTGCGCACGAAGTTGATCAGCGCGCGGCCGTCGTCGTCGATGCCTTCCCAGTCCACCCAGCTGATCCCGTTGTCCTGGCAATACGCGTTGTTATTGCCCTGCTGCGTGCGGCCGAACTCGTCGCCCGCGAGGATCATCGGCGTGCCTTGCGAGAACAGCAAGGTCGCCAGCATGTTGCGCTTCTGGCGCTCGCGCAGCGTGCGCACTTCCGGATCGTCGCTCGGACCTTCGACGCCGCAATTCCACGACTTGTTGTCCGAGTGGCCGTCGTTGTTGTCCTCGCCGTTCGCCTCGTTGTGCTTGTCGTTGTACGACACGAGGTCGTTGAGCGTGAAGCCGTCGTGCGCGGTGATGAAGTTGACGCTCGCCCACGGGCGGCGGCCGCGATGGTTGAACTTGTCGCCGGAACCGGTGATGCGCGTCGCGAGTTCGGCGGCGACGTCGTCATCGCCTTTCCAGAACGAGCGCACGGTGTCGCGAAACCTGTCGTTCCACTCGGCCCAGCCCGGCGGAAAGCCGCCGACCTGATAGCCGCCGGGACCGCAATCCCACGGCTCGGCAATCAGTTTCACGCTGGAAAGAATCGGGTCCTGGCGGCAACTGTCGAGAAACCCGCCGCCTTCGTCGAAACCGTACGGCTCGCGGCCGAGGATCGTCGCGAGATCGAAGCGGAAGCCGTCGACGTTCATCTCCGTCACCCAGTAGCGCAGGCTGTCGGTGACCATCTGCAAGACGCGCGGATGCGACAGGTTCAGCGTGTTTCCCGTGCCGGTATCGTTGATGTAGTAGCGACTCTCTTCCGGCATCAGGCGGTAGTACGACGCGTTGTCGATACCGCGAAACGACAGCGTCGGCCCTCGCTCGTTGCCTTCGGCCGTGTGGTTGTAGACGACATCGATGATCACTTCGAGCCCTGCCTCGTGCATCCGGTCGATCATCTCCTTGAACTCGGCGACGGCGCCTGGCCCTTGCGCGAAGAAGCGCGGATCGGCGGCGAAGAAGCCGATCGTGTTGTAGCCCCAATAATTCGTCAGGCCTTTATCGGTTAGATGGTCGTCGTTGAGGAACGCATGGATCGGCAGCAATTCCACCGAGGTCACGCCGAGACTCCTGATGTGCTCGATGACTTCCTTTTGCCCCAGGCCCCCGAACGTGCCGCGCATGTGCTCAGGCACAGCCGGATGGCGCTTCGTGTAGCCGCGCACGTGGGTTTCGTAGAAGATCGTTTGTTCCCACGGCACGCGCACGCGCGTCGGGTGTGTCCACGTGAATGTCTGGTCGACGACCTGGCACTTCTGCATGAACGGCGCGCTGTCGCGTTCGTCGAAGGTGAGATCGTCGCCATCGGCATTCAGCGTGTAGCCGAACACGGCCGGGTCCCATTTCAGCTCGCCGACGTGCGCCTTCGCGTACGGATCGAGCAGCAGCTTGTTCGGATTGAAGCGATGTCCGGCTTCGGGCTCGTAAGGCCCATGCACCCGATACCCGTAGACCGCGGCCGGCTTCAGTCCGAATATGTAGACGTGCCAGACTTCGTCGGTGTATTCGGGAAGCTCGATGCGTTCGAGCTCCTTCTCGCCTTTTTCATCGAAGAGGCACAGTTCGACTCTTGTCCCGTTCGCGGAAAAGAGCGCGAAATTGACGCCTTCGCCGTCCCAGGTGGCGCCGAGCGGAAAAGGCGAGCCTTCGGCAATGCGGATATCGTTCGGCATGAGATGGTGGTTCTCGGTCGTTGACATGCGCCGCGCTCGAATCCAGCGCGGCGGCGAGGCACGGCGTCCGGACCCAAGCTGGTCGATTGAAGCAGGTTGCATGCCCCAGCGCATTTTCGTCGCGGTGTGGGCGCATCGAAGGCCGGAAGGCGATGAGCTTCACGATACCGGAGAACGGCGCGACCCGGCATTTCTCACCAGCCCGATCTGCCAGCGGTGGGCTTCATCGGCGAAGAATGCCTCACTACTAGCATGCACGGCACTCGCCTCGCGCCATGCAATCACCGATATCTGGGGCTGGCTCATCAACCGGGCGGAGTCTTGCCGCGGCGTCTCCACGTCCCAACGTGGGCTCTGCTTGTCCGGCCACCGTGGCGACCCACAATACTCGTGCATTCCGCAGCCGCGCAGGCTGCCTTCGTCGCATTGCAAAGAGGGAAAACGCTCAACGAGGCGCTCGATGCAGCATTTGCGCTCGATCCGAAGTTCGATTTCACTTCTCAATGGCAGGCGTGGATCTCTGCCGTAGCGATTACCGGCGCAGTCGCTGGCACAGCTGCATCGTCTCGCTCGCGGTCACCGGAGCAGCAATGACCTGGTAAGGACCAGTCGCGGGCGACTGTTCGCATTCGGGGTGTGACACGACCGAGCGATCATGGCCACCTGCTGCCCGTCGTGACCGGCAGCAACCGACCCGGACAGCCGACCGAAAGTCAAGACCGGCCGCTACCGGATCCACAAGAGCCATTGAAGATCATGGACTGCTCGCTGTCGACGACTTCTCGGCCATGACGACCCGTGAGGTGGCCGATCATGCTGCCGCTTTAGAATGTCTCCAAACGAGAATGTCGAATGGTTTAGGTGCCCCGATGCTGACGGCTGTCGCCTGCCACTCCTGGTCGTGGGCAATCTCGGCCGAAGGCCCTGCATGGATGATCGCTCACCATTACTGGGGAAACGTAGTCGGGGTGTAAGCCCGGCCGTAGTAAGGGGGGAAACAATTTGTCGCATTTGTTGCGATTTTCCATCCCCGGAACCACAGACGCGCTTCGCTGGAGGGTCTATAACGAAACCCAAGGTGGGGTAACTCGTTGCCCCCGCACCGACCCTGAAGTCAGCGAGTTCAACCTTGGAGGCGTAGCAATTACGATCTGATGAATCCATGTTTTCTCTTTTCGAATCTCGATTAGTTGGGTATCGGAGGTGACCATGGAGTACGAGTACTGTGGCTGGATCATTAACGCGACTCCGGATTTCTCCCTTGGGAAATTCTTCGCTCACGCGCGGCTAACCCGCAGCTCGCCAGAAAGTAATGTAGACACTGAAATGCACATCGAACGCGATCTTGCCTGGTTCGACACCGAGGCCGAGGCGATCCAGGTTGCGCATAAATGGGCAGTTGTCTGGATCGACAAGAGCGACGGCAGTGCCACCAGTACGCAAGCTAATAATGCCCCGGCCGAGACTCGGGCTAAATAAAGCGGCGGATGCATTGTGCTGGACTGGACTAATCGCATAAGAGGACCGGTATCAGTGATCGTCATAGCCGCTTCGGCCCATCCTGTCGGATGGGCCGCTATTCTGCCGCCCTCGAGACATGATCGCTCGCGATCGGCCACTAGAGATTGTAGAAAGCGAGCGTGTGCCGCCTGTGGACTGCTTCCGCCTCATGGTGAGCGGCAATCTTTTAGCGCTGATCTGACAGCGATCGACAACGCTTGTTAAGAATGTTCGCCTGCCTCCATATCGGAGACGGCTTCCGGCATAAGCCGTCGCGTCGCTATTTAGCAATGCGTAAGATTATGTGAGGAAAAAGCGGCTTGGATTATGTGCAGCGTTGGAGAAAAGCCGGAACGGGTCGGCCGGACGCCTGAACAACGCCGGTTTCGCGTCAACTACTACCTGATATTATTGAGGCGGTTTCCGCAATTGCATCACGACTGGGGTAGATTCGTAGACCGTCTGACGTCGTGTTCTTTCCTCGCATGAGCCTAAATTTCTTCAAGCAATGGTTAAGAGGCCCTGCAACCGTAGGCGCAGTGGCTCCCTCGTCGCGTTGTCTCGCCGATGCCATGGCTGACGGCGTTGAGGCGTTCGAGGCGATCGTCGAGGTGGGGGCCGGCACCGGAGTTGTGACGGACTCTCTCGTGCGCCGGCACCCGTCAGCGCGGCTGATCGTATTCGAACTCGGAGATCAATTGGCCACCGAACTGAGAGGGCGATTTCCACAGGCGCATGTGGTCGGCGGCGCATTCCATGCGAACGCTTCGGTCCTTCAAGACCTGCCAGCGAAGACTATTATTGTGTCCGGACTGCCGTTTCGTTCGCTTTCGTCTGATGTCGTCGAACCCACGGTTGCCGCATTCGCTGAACTCCTTTACGCGGACCGGGCTCGACGTCTTGTGCAGTTCACGTATCAACCGAGAGTCCCGTTTACGGCCCCTGTAGGGTTGTGTTGGCACCGCATCAAAACAGTCTGGCTGAATGCGCCGCCAGCGAACGTCTGGCATCTGAGCAGCAAGACCAACTGGCAAAGTAGCGACGCGGCGGAGCTTGGCGCGTCGGCCTGATCCTTTCAGCACAATATAACGCGACGCGTGCCGTCCGACCGGTGGTATTCAGCACAGCCATTGAGGTACGTCTCGGCGCCGGGCCGCGTCACATCGCCCGAATAGTGACGGACGTGCTGCGAGCGAAGCCCAACACGACCGGTGACTCCCGAGTTGCCGGCAGGCGTCGCTCTGCGGTTACCGGCGGAAATACGTGGCATTGACTGAGCAAGTCCAGCTTGTTCCGCTTCCGGAGCAGGTGCAGCTTGACGTCCCTGCGAAGATCCATCCCCTGGAGAGCCAATTAACCCTGTCCTGCTCCGCAGCAGCGGTTGCAGAACGGCAAGCGTCCTGCTGGTCGCTGCCATTCCTCGAGTAGGATCCCATGGAAGTGGTGGCCATCGCAGCCACGCTAAAAAAAACGATGAAGGCAATCGCGAGTACTGATTTCATTCTACGTCTCGTTTGCGTGAGCGGCCCGTCTCGCCACGCGGTCCGCTGAGTGCCATTGAGGTCGCGTCAATGCC
>NZ_WOEZ01000049.1 GCF_013177735.1 Paraburkholderia elongata
CCAATATCTATGCCGAAATCAATCTGGAAACAAAGGCGCGGGCGCTGGCGACATGCGAAGTGGAAGGCGTTGCCGAAGGACAAAATCAATGGCGCGACCAGCCCGACCTGATGGCCTTCCTCCGCACACTGTAGCCGAATAATATGTGCTGTTCGATTTCCGCAAAGACGCTGCCTTGGCCTCGTTGGTAATCGAGCAGCACATATTTTTTTCCGCACCATACTCGTTGTTATGGGCTCGAGCCCATAACAACGAGAAAGGCCGGGTGGAAAACGGCGTCGGTTACGTCAAAAAAAATCTCCTCAACGGGCTCGAGCTCGCCGGGTTCAGCGCGATCAACCCCGCGGCCCGACTCTGGCTCGATACCATTGCCAACGTACGCATCCACGGTGAAACGCACCAGCGCCCCGTCGATCTGTTCTCGGTCGAACAGGCCCATCTGAAACCGCTCAATCCGTTACCCTACGACGTCGCCCGCATCGTGACGCAGCGGGCGAGCAGTCAGTTTCGCGTGGCGCTGGACACCAACCACTATTCCGTGCCGGCCCAGTACGCAAGCACGCGCGTGACGCTCAAGGCCTATCCCGAGCGGGTGTGTATTTACCACGACAACCTGCTGATTGCCCGACATGTGCGTAGCTACGATCGTCATCAGGATATCGAGGACCCCGAACATCCGAAGGTATTACTCGCGCAACGCCGCCATGCTCGCGAACAGCGGCTCATGCTGCGCTTCCTGAGTCTGGGCCCCCACGCTCAGGCCTATTACGAAGGGCTCGAGCAACGGCGTACCAATGCGCGGCAGCACGTGCGCAAGATCGTCGCGCTGAGCGAGATCTACGGCATCGAGGCCGTCGGGCGTGCCATGCAGGATGGGCTCGCGTTCCACGCCTTCAGTTGCGAGTACATCGCCAACATCCTCGAGATGAAAGCCCGGGATCTACCCGAACCCGGCGCACTGCACCTGATCCGCCATCAGGACTTGCTGGACATCGAACTCGCGCAACCGGATCTCTCGCGCTACGGACCGGAGCAGTCCCATGACAAAAGCTGAACGTAACACCACCACTGCGCAGCAGACCGAACTCGCCATCGATCCGTTGCGCACGCAGCTCGCGGCACTGCACCTGAGCTACGTGCTGCAGCATTACGAAGCGCTGGCCACCGAGGCCGCAGCACAGCACTGGTCGCACGTCGACTATCTGGCCCACCTGATCGAAGGGGAAGCGCATCGTCGCGAGGATCGCAGCATCGCCCGGCGGGTCGCGCTCGCCCGCTTCCCGGTGCTCAAGACGCTCGATCAATTCGAATGGAACTGGCCCAGCAAGATCAATCGACTGCAGATCCAGAATCTGTTTCGCCTGAGCTTCATCGAAGAGCGGGCCAACGTGATCTTCCTCGGCGGCGTCGGGCTCGGCAAGAGCCACTTGAGTATCGCGCTCGGCCATACCGCCTGTCTGCGCGGCTACTCTGTGCTCTTCGCCACCGCGGTGGATATCATCAACTCGGTGAACGCCGCATACGCGCATGGCGGGCTCAAACGCGAACTGCGCCGCTACGTCAAACCGCGCGTCCTCATCGTGGACGAGCTGGGATATTTACCCATCGACAAACAGGGCGCCGACGCGCTGTTTCAGATCATCAGTCAGCGCTATGAGCATGGCGCGACCATCATCACGTCCAATCGTGCGTTTAAGCACTGGGCCGAGATCTTCAACCACGACAGCACGCTGACTTCCGCGCTGCTCGATCGCGTCCTCCATCATGCCGAGACCATCGTCATCGAAGGCAAAAGCTATCGCATGAAAGACCAGCCCGACCCTGAGCCCGCCACCTGATCACCTCACCATGGTGAGTTTCAAACCGTCCGTTTTACGTGAATTTGAGGCCGCCGCTAACAGCTGTCGAGCGTCGTGAATCGAACACCAGAAACACCGGTGGTGAGCACGCGATGTTGGTCGTCGCGCCCCCCGTTGTGGCGCGAACGTCAGGAGGCTGCCTACTTCCACTGAAATCGGGCTTGAGACGAATTAAAACTATCAACCGTTTCTCGTCACCCCGTGCGACTGCCCGTTACCAGGACGGCCGACTGCGCCCTGTGGGTCGGGCTCGCCCGGACGCGTGAGACGGCAGCCGACCGATAGCGGTCATTTGTGGTGCAGCCGAAAGTGGACGCCCGCCTATCCATGGGGCTTGGTAATCGATCGCGCAACTGGTCCAGCAGCGGATGGGAGTCAAAGGAGACCTTGCGTGATTTGTCGGTTCTGTTACCACTGCACATAATTACAGTGTGTTGCCGGGAATCGCGGCAATCAAGCGGTTCGAGGGTCGAACAGGCTTTCGTGTTAAATCGCAGGCCGCCATGTCAATTTGGCATTTTGTGATTTATAACAAGTTAGGAGGCACAACCAACAGTCGTCGCATGCTTGCCGCGATTCAACGTCAGGCACTGCAATCAGAAGGAGACGAAACATGAGGTGGGCGACCGTCACAGAATTGAATAGCCTCATTCCGCTGCCCGCCGGGTATGCGTTCGAGCAGTTGAGCCGCAGCCAAATCCCAGACCTCACAACGAAAGTCCAGCAATGGCACCCAGACATTGGGATTGGCGCTGGCAGTTGCTACATCCCAGAACAGTTCTATCTCGACAAGACCTCCCTTGCGAATGAGGCTGAACGGGATGTCTACGTCCTATTGATCAAGTTCGCCGGCGAGATCGTTGGCATGTGGTCTTACGAGCGTGAGCCCGATGCCCTGTCGATCTATGGGCGACTATTGATTGTGGCGCCGGAGCACCGTGGCTCAAGGGTGGCCCTTAGCTGTATGTCCGGTACTGAGCGCATCTGTCGTACCTGCGGAGCCGAGTTCGTCTACACGGTGGCGACCCTGAAAGTACCGCACATGCAGGTTGCGTTGGAACGCCCCGGACGAAGGCGCTGTTCGAGCTGATGTTTCCGACCTCCACAACATAGGCAAGACCTGTGCGTGCCGTTGGCGACATCCCGGCTAATCCTTCCATCGAGGGACATCCTCCAGCAGGCTTCGCCTGCTTCCGTCCGCCCCTCATGTCAAACGTTAGGGGGCATACCAATGAGCCCATTTTGACGAGCGATATCTTGACGGTATTGGTAGTAACTGCGTCTCTTGCCTTCGCCGCCACTCCGGAGCGGTCCAAAGGCATCTCTGTACACATGCCGCCCAAGAAAGTTGCAGAACTCGGTGCCAAGAAATGGGGCTTTCTTGTTTCGTACGCTGAATATCTCAAGCTCGAGAAAGAGCGACCAGTGCTTCAGTCGACTTCCGAGGTCCTAGGCGCCGCCGCCAAGCTAACGTAACTGAGGGATGGGATCCATGAAACGTTTCAAGAAATTTCTCGAGGTAACGCTGGTTTTCCTGGTCGTTCTGTGGACGGGCTGTCTCGACGCTCAACAGCGTGGAGCCGGCTCGCAAGCGGCTTCCGGAGCTCCAAATCCCTATGTGGCACCGTTCGGAGTCCCTCTGGCGCCCCCGATCTACCTCGTAAACTTCTTGCTCCTGTACTTTGCGAATCCCGAAATTGCCGCCTACATGCCCGCCTACAGGGTGCCGCTCCCTCAAGAGGTCTACGACTGCCTTTTTACTGCTGTCGAGAATTCCTACAGCTGCCCTTACGATGAGATGGCGCAATACTTTGCCGCGCAGGCCGTCGCGAGTGGAGGCAGTCAAAACAAGGACGCTTCATGGCCGCCCTCTTGCCAGACGAACCCGAGATGGGCGAACCTGGCGCCGCCTCAATACCGACAGCCGGATCAGATCAACCAGCCATTGGGGAGGAAGAACGCGGACAAGATCGCGCAGCTCTTGGGCGTCGACCAAGGGATGATCCTGACCGATGAAGAATATGCATGCATGATCGGGACACCTCCCAGAGATGTCGCCCAGGAAATAATCTTCGCTTGCTCACTCGACCTCACCAATTCGACGGGAAATACGGACCTTCCCCTTTCGAGTTACGGACTGTATCTCAGTGAAGGAGACGTCCGCAGCAATTGCGCCCCTAACGCGCCCTGTCTCGAGTTCAATGCGCTGTTCGCCGGCCCATTGGAGTCCATTGCCGCGAGGTGCGGATTCGCGGATAAGTTAGCGCGCTTGTTCACCCAAACACCGATGCTCGAGTTCATCGGTGAAGGCCACGATTGCCAGAAGAAGTGGATGCCTTCGTGCATCGCCGAAGCCGCTTGCCCGGGCAATGGCGGCCAGTCGAACAACAGCTGCGCGCCCTCTCTCAAAGTTGCCCAGTAGCTTGGCAGCTGGAGCTGCCCGTCGATTTTCGTCGGCGCTGCCCTATGGCCACATAGCATAGATTCCTGGAGGTCAAGGTACCAGCTAGCGTATGCGCAGGCAGTTTGCTGGGCGGCAGGCATTAATCGTCGTCCTCATCATGCTGACGATGTTTCCAGCCCTTGTGCCAGCCATTGTCGTGCCATTGCCGGCGGTCCCTGTACTCGCCCTCATATCCGTGGTCGTAGGCAACGGGCGCTTGCGCGTACACGACGGGAGGCTCCTGATACACGACTGGGGGTCCCTCGTATACGACGGGAGCCGCTTCAAAGACGACGGTTGGCGGCGCTTCATACACGGGAACGTGCCGCGCCGAACGGAGGCGATCCTGCGTGGCGAAATCGGCCGCACGACCAGGCCGCCCCAAAGCAAACTGCGGTGCAGCGAAATCCCGGGAAGGCGCAGCGCCGTGATCGAACGGAGCGGAAGGTGCGTGCCGGGCGATCTCAGCACGGGAAACCGCAGTTCCGCGAGAAGAAGCCGACGATGATGGCGCGCCACGACCGGGCGAAGACGTCTGTCGCTTTGGCGGTGTCGATCGGGTGATGCCGAGCGCCTGCCGCACGCTCGCCATAAAGTGCGACGCCCAATTCCCGCGATTCTGGGGCGCGCCGTTGCCCGCTTTGCCGGGCCGCCCTGTAGCTGGCCGCGGTGCAGCGGAACCCCGGGAAGGTGCCGCGCGGCGTTCGAACGAAGTGGAAGGCGTAGGCGGGGCGAGTTCGGTACGGGCGATTGCAGTTGCGCGAGCAGGAGGTGCGGTTGATGGCGTGACCGGACCGGACGAAGACAATTGTTGCGTCGGCGATGCCGGTCCGGTTATCCCGAGCACCTGCTGTGTGCTCGCCTTCGATTCGATGTAGACGCTCTGGTCATGGTTGGGCCAGACATCATACGTGACGGCACCCACGACCCCGAAGGCCAATGCGCTTGCCGACGCAACCCAAAGCTCGGGGCGTCCGAACCGCGTAAGCGGTGCGGCCGGTACTGGATTAACCGCAAGATTGGCGCCCACAGCCAGGCTACCTGCACCCAGATGCAGCAACCCCGGCTGTCCGGACACGGCGCCAGCCCTCGACTCATTTCGTCTGATCTTTCGATAGACTTTGCTCACACTTGTGTGCAGCCGAGGGAACCTCCTGAAGAGAATGATGAGCGAAACGATCGCGCACATCAGCGTGTTGGCCAGATTCATCCAGAACATCCCATTCGGAATTCCCCGGCTCATTTCGAGGAGCATGAGTGCGAACGTGCCATTGCTGAGAGCCCAGCTTCCCCAGCTGAGCAGACTGTGGCTGCGCACGTCTGCTTCCCTCGCGAGGAGTTTGCCGATGGTCGGAAGGTACGTCAGGATGCGCGCCCCATTCCAGAACAGGAACATCGCGCTAAGTGCCTGGATGTAGAGTTCGTGAGACATCTCGACTCCCTTGCCATGCATGCATGGCGGGCGAGCCACGTGCTCCGTCGCAGGCACCCGGGGTATTTCATGCGAAGCTCCTGTTCAATGAGGAGCGGCACTCGCCGGGATCGCCGGTTGGGGCGGCAGCTCTTGCGTACGCTTGTCAGGCGAACCCGACCGGCGACGCTGCTGAAACGCAGCATGCGCCTGGACACGCCGATTTCAACAGCCCTTTTGCCAGACCTCTGCAAACGGGTGGCACCTGACCGGGTTGCTTGAGCCTTGCGAACCATGCAGCGCGGGACGTGTCTCTGCACCGCGTTGTGGCGAACCTGTCACGAACCACGTGGCGCCGATGCAGGAGATCGATGCGCCGGCTAAACACTTGGGGGCGATGTCCCGTTGCGAAAAACGCAAAGGCCGGCATGTGGTTTCGTTTGACCGTTGCGCATATTCAACCCCTCACTCCACCACGGCAAGGGAGCGCCGTGCAATCCGGAAAGCGTGACGGCAAGCAGTCTCGCGCCGGGCACTGCGATCATCCGCATCGTCTCGTCGCCAACATTGAGTTAGGCTGAAAAGCATGCCGACACCGCGTCTGGCCGCCCGTCCGGTGGTCCGATTTGTCGGCCGCGTGGGTAGCAACATTTTCATAGCTGACTGGCTCATGATAGAAAACTTATCGCAACATCGCTGCTCCCCGTCTTCTATCGCCTATGGATGTGCCGAACAAGCCGGTGAATCCGGGACGTCCCGGCTTTGAAGGTGGACAAGTCGCAAGACCGAGATCGTGCGG
The DNA here is from genome assembly GCF_013177735.1 of Paraburkholderia elongata. GTDB lineage: Bacteria > Pseudomonadota > Gammaproteobacteria > Burkholderiales > Burkholderiaceae > Paraburkholderia > Paraburkholderia elongata. The sequence goes on from NZ_WOEZ01000049.1 coordinate 6,513, forward strand.
ACGAGGGCTGCGGCAACTGGTCGTTCAGACTGCCAGGGAAGTCGCAACAACGCTGACGGAAGAACTGACGCAAGCCTTCGGCGAAGCCACACCTGAGCGTTGGGGCGACCTTCTTCCGAAGCCGCACGGCGACGCGGCAAGTTTGCAGCAATGGCTTTGGTCGGTGCCGCTTCGCAATTCGACCCGGCAGATGAGCGAACTCTTTCGCATGATCGCCCACGACGACCGGGGCCAGGCATTGCTTGCCTACGAATGGGCCACGCTCTTCGCGCTGCGTACTGCGCTGCGCAACGGATCGGTCTATGTCGACCACAGCTTCTCGTTCCGTAGCCTCGCTACGCTGCTGATCCCGGCCGATGAATGGCAACGCCAGCGCAACCATTTCTACGGACAGCTGGGTGTGCCGCAGGACCCGAAGGCGTTCCTCGAGCCCATGATCAAACATCTCGACGAAGGCCTGGAGCGTCTGCGCGAAGCGGTCACGCGTGGCGAGGTGCGGGTCGACGATGCCGTTCATCTCGACGCCTTGAAGGCGATCCCCTCCAGGCGGCTGTTGAAGTCCGTCGGCTTGAACCCGGTTTTGGCGTCACCGGTCGCCGACGGTTCGCTTCAGGGCTGCTTTTCCTTACTTTGCGGCGACCGCGGCGGCGGCTTTGCGGATCACGTCGAGCACGGCGCGTGGTTGGGAGAGCATCGGCACATGGCTGCTCGTCAACTCTGTGGTCGTGGCGCCCATGCGCTTTGAGACGAAGCGTTGCAACTCCGGATTGACCGTGCGGTCCTCGGTGGCCACGATGTACCAGCTCGGCTTTGACCGCCAGGCGATACCGTCCAGCTTCTGGTTGAACAGGTCGGCGTCCGGCGCAAAGTGGGTTGCATAGACGACCTCCTGCTCATCAGCAGACAAATCGCCGGCGAAGCACGGGACGCCGCTGCCGGGCTTCAGCCAGACGCGGCCGTCGGCGACGTCGATGTTCTTGAAGACATCGGTCTTGGCGAACTTCTCCTGTTGGCTCTGCGACGTTTCGGTCTCGTCCGGGGCCACGGCTGCGATGTAGACCAGAGCTGCAACCCGGGGGTCCATGCCGGCGTGCGTGATAACGGTGCCGCCGTAGGAGTGGCCTACCAGCACGATCGGACCGCTGACGCGTCCGAATGTGCGGATGGTCGCGTCGACATCGCCTTTCACGGTGTCCAGGCCGTATTGGGCCGCCATCACCTCGTGCCCCTCCGCTCGCAGCGTCGGGATCAGCTTTTGGAAACAGGAGCCATCGGCCCAGATACCGTGGGCGAAAACGATACTCGGCTTACTCATAGCATTCTCCTCTCTTGGGTGTTTGCGGCGGCCGGCGGCAACCGCGGGAAACCCGGCGGCCAAACTGAGGCCGACCGCGCCAGCGAGAACCTCGCGACGGGACTCTCCGGGATTGGGGGCGATAGGGCTGTGCACTGGGAATCTCCTCGGTAGGTTCTCCCGTATATTGCAAATGAAATGCGCCCAAGACTTGAACGGTGTCGAATGCTCGGTTCAACATCGGAGGTGCTCTTGAAAGAACGCCACCGTTCGCGCATTTGCCTGCGACGTGGCTTCAGCGTCGTAATGTGCACCTTGGTGCCGGGCAAATGCGTGCGAGCAGCCTGCATACGTATGGATTTCAACGCCTCGCGGCGCTAATTGTTCGCGGATTGCGATCTGCGCTTGCGGGGAGATGTACTCGTCCAGTTCGCCCAGGTGCATGAGGAGTGGTCCGCTTAGGGCGGAACTCTCGCTGAGAAACTCTTCGGTCCTGCCTCCGTAATAGCAGACACCTGCATCAACGCCGCCTCGTACGGCCGTTAGATAAGTGAGCAATCCACCCAGGCAAAATCCTATTACACCAACCTTGCCCGTGCACCAGATCATGGCCCTCGTCTGGTCCACGGTTGCTTGAACGTCCGCAACCGCTTTATCGATGTCAAGCGCCTGGTAAAGCGCAAATGCTCTTGGCCACTCGGTCTTGTCCGATAGCTGAAGCATAGGTTCTTGACGCCAATAGAGATCCGGGCAGACGGTGATAAAGCCTTTCGTCGCGAGCTCATCGCAGGTCGCGCGGAGGTCCTCGTTGACTCCGAACGCTTCCTGGATGACGACCAGCGCTGGCGCAGGGATTGCTCTCGGCTCTGCGATATATGCGTAGAAAGTCCCGTCCGGCGTAACAATGTCAATGCTGGACCCCATGATGTTCATCCTGGTTAGTTTGTCTTACTGCCAGACACACTCGCCATCCGTGACATAGCTCGTCGCGCGTGTCGACGCCGTGCGTGACAGGAATCTATCCGCCGCTTTGCTGACGCTCGCCTCGGGGACGATTGGCGCTTCGCTAGAAGAAAGATTGCATCAGAATTGAGCAAGACCCTAGTCAAGCGTGGTGAACAGCGGTAAATCCCGGTAAATCAAGGATCAATGCGCGGCACCACGGGCAGTCCAAAATACCCAGGGCGGAATTGTCTCTTAGTTTAACTACCTAACTAATAGCAATTTTGCCTCCCTCATATCGGCGGTGTCGAATCCCTCGGAAAAGCGGGCGTAGGCAAGCGCTAAAAGCTTTTGCGCCTGTCCCTCAAAGCGCTGGTTCTTTTCCAATCTGGCGAGGCTGATGGCAGCGCGTAATTCCCACGACAGCGCTCCTTGTTGTTGCGCCAGAGCGAACGACTTATGAAAATAGTTCTCGGCCGCAGAAACCCCATTGGAGTCTGCTTCGAGCAAGACCAGTTCGCCCTTGACGCGTAGCAGTTCCGGCATGCACCACAGCTCGTCGTTACGCGCGGATTGCGCCAGCGCTTCGTTGATCGCCGCCTGCGCGCGTGCGAGCTCCCCGACGCTTCCCAAGGCCCCCGCATATTCACAGAGCGCCGCCGTGTGATACAGGGCGAATCCGGCTTCGCGAAGTTCATCTATCGCCTGGCCAAGCAGTAGCAATCCTGAGCTGTGATCGCCTTTTCTGAATTGCAACATTCCACTGAAGCATCGTCCCATAGTCTGCCAGAGAGGCAGCTCATGCCGTAGTGAATGTTCGAGTAGCATTGATACGTTGCGTCGTGCTGCTGTCATATCTCCAGTGAGCAATGCAATCGGGCACGCCGCCTGTCCGAGCGCATAACATAGCGAAAGCCCATGCCTCAATGCTTGCGCATCCTCAACGCTTCCTTCGGCCTCATGGGTGGCGTGGTCCGGATACCCTTGCACCCAAAGGATCCGAGAAAGGAACGCGCGTCCCGCAACCGATTGGTCAAACTGAAAGCGAACAATTTGCGCCCGGCTAGTGGATGAGATCGGGCGACTCAGCATGAGATTGAAGTGTCGTCGTGCACCCTGATGCTCGCCTAAGAAATGAAGTGACGTGCCGACCAATCGGTCCCCGATGAACAAGGCCACAGGATCAGTCGTTTTGGCAGCGAGAGTGGAAAATTGTTTTGCAAGCGACAATCCGCTTCGATGGTTGCCGCCCGTGACGCACACAACCCATAGCCCCCACAGTGCGCGTAATCGATAGTCTATGTCTCCGACCTCCTCGGCGATTTCCAGAACCTTGGTCCAAACGGTCCCGGATTCCGGTCCGGGTCCTATGGAATACAACGCCACGCCGAGCGCGGTCAACAACCGCATTTCCTGACGCCTATCCCCGTTCGCGCCACACTTCACGCTTTCGAGCGCCCGATTTACGCGGCTTCGGCACTCGTTCATTAGCGACAAATGTGTCCACAACGATACGGCCTCAATTGTGAGGCTCACGCCGATAACGGCGTCGCCGTTCAGGGAAAATGCCCAGTCCAGCGCTGCGCGAACGTTATCGACATGGGCGCCATAAGCGATTGCCCAGTCCTCGTTGCGCTGCAGGGTAGCTTCCGTGCCCGCTCGCTCGAGCAGAGCCAGATAGTATTCGGCGTGGCTTCGCGCTGACTGGTCGAACTCGGCGTGATCAACCAATTGCTTGCGCGCGTAGGCGGCTGTGGTGTCGAGGAGGCGATAGCGTGCGACTGTCCGGCCTACATCGGCCGAGACAAGCGATTTATCGACGAGGGTAGCGACACCATTCAGGACGTCCGAAGAAGTGACGGCACCGCTTGCTGCGACTTTACTGGCTGCCTCCAGGTCGAAGTATCCGACGAAGATGCCCAACCGACGCAGGAGCACACGCTCGATTTCAGCCAGAAGATCGTAGCTCCAGTCGAGCGTTACCATGAGCGTCTGATGGCGTGGCGGTGCGTTGCGCCAGCCGCTCGTTAACAGGCGAAAACGGTCATTAAGTAGCGTCACTACACCCCGAATGCCAAACGCGTCGACGCGGCTGGCCGCCAACTCGATCGCGAGTGGGTTGCCGTCGAGTTTGCGGCATATTTCGCCGACGAGGGGGGCGTCGATGTCGGTAAGGCGGAACGCACCTATGCGCTCGGAAGTGCGCTCCACAAACAACTGGATCGACGGAAAGGTAAGCGCCTCGGCAGCCGTCAGCGCGTCTGACGCAGCGGGAGTCTTAAGCGGCGGCAGGCGCTGAACACTTTCGCCTGTCACTCTTAGAGGTTCGCGACTGGTCGCCAGAATGTGCAGATCAGCGATACCCTCGAGTAATTGCGACGCCATCATCGCCACCGCAGCGACGACATGTTCGCAACTATCGAGCACGATGAGCATCTGCCTGCCCGTAAGGAAAGCAATCAGGCTCGGAATTGGATTGTCCGAGCGCACGGCAACGCCCAGCATGGTTGCTAGTGCAGTCGGCACGAGCAGATGATCAGTCAATGGCGCCAAATCAACGAAGCCTACGCTGTCGTCCTTTGATGCAACGAATTTGGCAGCGACGGCAAGCGCTACGGTCGTTTTGCCGATGCCCCCCGGTCCGACGATTGTCACGATGTGACTTTCTGACAATTTATTGACGATCGTCTCGACAACGTCCTCGCGGCCGAGGATACGCGTGAGAGGCAACGGTATATGGCACGAGTGTGGGTTGGCTCCAAAATCGGTGGTCGGGAGCGCTGGCCGCTTAGGGTGCACGACTGGAGCGACGAAGATATACCCGCGACCGGGAACATTCACCAGGTATCGATTGCCGTCGCGACTGTCACCCAACGCTTTACGCAGTGCGGCAATATGGACTTTGAGATTACCTTCTTCGACAATGGTATCCGGCCAAACTCGCGCGACCAATTCCTTTTTACTGACCATCTCCCCTGGCCGTTCAACCAAGGCGACCAGAATTTCCAGCGCGCGACTTCCGACGCGAACAGGCTTGCCCCCTTCGAGCAACACGTGTTGCGCCGGAAATAAATGAAACGGCCCGAACGCTATGGCGTCGTCGATCGAAGGGACGGCAGGAGGCACTCGATACCCCGATTTACGAAGCACGCTTCGCAGATCATAGGCCACTTCCAAGGGAACGTGTGCAGGCGGCAATAGCGTGGGCAAACCTGGAACGAGCCACGACACTGGCCAGAGAGTGCGGGGCAGGACTCACCGCGACTGAAGGTCCACTTCTTTCCCGTTGCAAGAAGTGGACCTACTAGCCCGACCCTCGCAAAACGCGAATTACTATGCAGCTTTTGTCATTGGTCCGGACGGGCACAACATCGAAGTGGTTTGCCATCAACCCGAGGCCTAACCCTTCCATCGAGCGGACCCGCGAGGCTAGGCCAATGGTCGCGATCTTCATGATGCTCTCCTTCGAACTGACGCTTGAGATCCCTACTTTGGCATATCCGTACCGCAGGAGAGGGGGCGTCCATTCCATTAACCTGCCTCGGGCACTCGCGGTGGAGATGGCGCCCATTCGCGTCAACCTGGTGAGTCCCGGTTTAGTACGGACGCCGCTGTGGGCCACCATGTCCGAATCTGAGCGCGAGGCACTTTACGCGGCAAGTGGGGCGGCTCTGCCCGTGGGGTATGTCGGCGAGGCGGAGGACCTCGCGCAAACCTACCTCTATTTGATGACCAATCGCTATGCCACGGGACAAACCGTCGTCGTTGACGGCGGTGGCGTGCTGGTCTGATAGCCTGGTGCGGACCATCCGGTCAGGTCTATCAGCGGCACAGGTACTTAGTTGCAATGATGCCGGACTGGCA
>NZ_WOEZ01000005.1 GCF_013177735.1 Paraburkholderia elongata
CAATCAGCCTTCAAATTGCTTTCATTGCGTGTCGACGACGAAGTGAGTCCGCAAACCGGCGCGAACTCAGTCGGACCTTGAAGTGTTTTGAATTACGCTTCACCTCAACTCCGACGGTCTCCTAGGCGCCGGCTTGCTCGCGTGCCTGCGCCAACGCGCTTAGGTTGCCTTCACCAAAGCCGTGGTGCCCTTGCCGCTGCACGATCTCAAAGAAGATCTCGCCGGCACCGCGCCGCACAAAGGTCTGAAAGAACAGCAACGGCACGCCGTCGGCGCCGATCTCGCCATCCACCAGAACATGCGTGCGCTTGAGCCGCTCGACATCGAGCCCGTGACCCGGCAGGCGCGCATCCAGTTGTTCGTAATAACGCGGCGGCGGCTCGACAAATTCGACGCCGTTCGCGAGGAGTTGCTCGACGCACGCGAAGATATCGTCGGTGGCGAGCGCGATGTGCTGCACGCCTTCACCTGGATGATCCGGCAGATACTCGTGCATCAGATTCGTGCGGCGCGTGCCCTCTTCATACAAAGGCACGCGGATCGCGCCGCACGGCGACACCATCACGCGCGATTCCGCCGACACATGCCAGTTCGCGTGCAACTCGTGAATCTCGCGGAAGTTGAGCAGGTCACGATAAAAGTCGAGCCACTCCTGCATCCGCCCCTCGCCGACCGTTTGCGTCAGATGGTCCACCGCGACGAGGCCGGTGCCCGCGTGATTCAGATCGGCTTGCGCAGTATCGATCTCGATCGGACGGAAGTCGATGTCGAAGATCGAGATGTCGCCGAGACCGCCGCGCTGGCCGCCACGGCCGCGCCAACGGTCGACGAAATAGATGTGCGAATCGCCAATGCCCTGGATCGCCGGAATCAGCAGTTCGCCCGCGCCGAGGCGTTCGCCTTCGAACGCCCATGCGCCGAGTTCGATCGCGCGGTCGAAGGCGCGCTGCGCGTTAGCCACGCGAATGCCGATCGCGCAGATGCCCGCGCCGTACTCCTCGGCGTAGCGCTCGGCAAACGAATCCGGTTCGGCGTTGATCAGGAAATGCATCTCGCCCTGGCGATACAGCGTGACATCCTTGCTGATATGGCGCGCAATCGCCTTGAAGCCAAGTTTCGTGAAGGTCTCGCCGAGCGCCTTCGGCTCGCGCGAGGCGAACTCCACGAATTCGAGGCCGGCGGTGCCGAGCGGATTGTGCTCAGGCGCCGACACGGCGCGCAGCGCGGCGTCTGGAGTGGGCAAGTCGCTGGGCATGGCAATCTCCTTGTGCAGTCTTTCGTACGCTGTTGCGAGTGTTCGCGATGTTGCTGCTGTTTGGTGCAAGCCGTCACCCACTCGTAGTGTGACACCGCGTGCGTGGTGTGCCGCAGCAATGCGGCCCGCGACGGCTTTTGCACCGTGTTTGTACACCGTGTAGCAGGGCGTTCGCAACCTTCATTTTGTACTGGATGGTTCACGCGCGGCGAATCGGGGCGCAGCGTGCGGCTCCTGTGGTTCTCGTGGCTCTTGCACATCACCACCGCCGCGCGGCAAGTGTTAGATCTTGGGCGCGCCGCCGCGGCCGCGTTTCGACACGCGTTTGGCCGCAGGCTTGCCAGCGGCCGCCGCCATGCGCTGCTGCGCAACCTCGCGCACGGCCTCGATGAACGCCCGCCCCACCGGCGACGGCTGGGTGTCCGAGCGCCGGATCAGCCCCACGGGCTCGCCGGTGCCCGCGAACGGCAAGGGCAAACGCACCAGCATCCCGTGCGCCAGTTCATATTCGACGGCGCTCAGCGGCACGAACCACACCGCGTCATTCTCCAGCGTCAACGCACGCCCCGTCGACACCGACAGCACTTCGACAAACCCCGACAACGGCGGCACGCCCCACGCGCTCAACAGGCTGTCGGCCGATTGCCGGATCAGCGTGCCGAACGGTGGCAGCACCACCGGGAAATCCTCCAGCGACGTGGCCGGCAAGCCGGCCCCCAGCGCCAACGGGTGCCCGGCGCGCACTACGGCAATCAACGGCTCGCTGAAAAGCTGCTCGAAACTGAGCCCGACCATCCTTTCCGGGTCCGCCAGACGCCCGATCGCGAATTCGATCGTGCCGGCCTTCAGGCGTTCGAGCAATTCGGGGTTGGCGCCGGTGGCAAGGCGCACGATCACGCGCGGCCAAAGCGCGGCGAACAGCTTCAGCACCGGCGGCACGAGCGCAGCCGCGACGGTCGGCAGAATGCCGATTTCCAGCGTGGCGGCGGCCGCGCCTTCCGCGCGCGCCAGCAAATCGACGCCCTGTCGCAACGCACTGACACAGGCGCTCGCATGCGGCATGAAGAGCTGCCCCTCGCGCGTCGGCACGGCGCCGTGGCGGCCGCGCTCGAACAGCTTCACGCCGAGAATCGCTTCCAGTTCAGCAACCGTCTTGGAGACCGCGGGCTGCGTAATGGACAAACTTTCGGCGGCCCGCTGCACGCCGCCGAACTGGGCGACGGCCAGAAAGCACTGGAGATGACGGAATTTGACGCGGCTGTCCGCGAGGCTGCGTTGCATAACGACAGGTTATACGAAATGAGCGAAAACGTCATTTTGCATAACCTCTCAGGTTAGATAAAGTCGCTCCATACGCTGTATCCCGCAATTCCCCGAAGGAGACACTGATGGACGAGTCCTTTCTCACCGCACGCGACTTCGCGTCCCACCCCGCCTACGTCTATCCCGGCTACGGTTCTTCAGTAAAGCGCGGCCCGACGCGTCCGTTGATTCCGCTGAAGGAAAAGCTGCGCGACCAGCGCGTGCCGGTCTACGGCACCGAAGACCTCGGCGCGCTCGATCACGATCTGACGCGTAATGCGGTGCGTAACGGCGAGCCGCTCGGCGAGCGCATCATCGTGACGGGCCGTGTGCTCGACGAAGGTGGCCGTCCGGTGCGCAATACGCTGGTTGAGATCTGGCAAGCCAATGCCGCCGGCCGCTATGTGCACAAGAACGATCAGCACGACGCGCCGCTCGACCCGAACTTCCTCGGCGCCGGCCGCTGCATCACCGACAACGAAGGCCGCTATCGATTTCTGACGATCAAACCGGGCGCGTACCCTTGGGGCAATCACCCGAACGCGTGGCGTCCGAACCATATTCACTTCTCGCTGTTCGGCGACTATTTCGGCTCGCGCCTCGTCACGCAGATGTACTTCCCCGGCGACCCGCTGCTGGCCTTCGACCCGATTTTCCAAGGCACGCCCGAGCACGCACGCGACCGCCTGATCGCAAACTTCTCGCTCGACACGACGCAAGAGGCCTACGCGCTCGGCTACGACTTCGACATCGTGCTGCGCGGCCGCAACGAAACCCCGATGGAGCGCTAAGCCATGACGACCCTCAAGCAAACGCCTTCGCAAACAGTTGGACCGTACTTTGCCTACGGTCTGTGCCCGCAGCAATACGACTTCGACTTCAAGAGCCTGTTTACGCCGGTTCTGGCCGACCGTGAAGCGGCCGGCGAGCACATCACGATCGTCGGCCAGGTGTTCGACGGCGACGGCAAGGTGATCGGCGATGCAATGCTGGAAGTGTCGCAAGTGGACGCGCAAGGCCATTACCCGGAATCACGCGAGGAAATCCTGAAGACCGGCTTCCGCGGCTTCGCACGCGTCGGCACGGGGACCGATCCGCAGAAGCGCTTTGTCGTTGAGACGGTGAAACCCGGCCGCGCAAGTCCGGACGAAGCGCCGCATCTGAACGTGATCGTGACGATGCGCGGCATGCTGCTGCACACGTTCACGCGCGTCTATTTCGACGACGAAGCCGAGGCTAATAAACAGGACGCCGTGCTGGCAGCGGTTCCGGCGGACCGGCGTGGCACGCTGATCGCGCGTCGCGAACCGAATACGGCCAATGTGTACCGGTTCGATATCTATATGCAGGGCGACAAGGAAACCGTGTTTTTCGACCTGTAACGCGGATTTTTACACTTTCATATAGCTTTCACATACACTGGAGATGATCCGTCTAGCGACTGGATCGCGAAACTCCGAGTAGTTGAGCCCGCCCCGCGCGGGCTTTTTTTTGGTTTTTGCGCCTGCGCGGCCATCCGTTTGGATACCGAAACAATTGACATAGAAAACCGAGACCACGCTCAACAGCGGAAATGGTCGATGTTCTGTCCGGCGTAGATCGCGCGCGCGAGCCAATCCGGCTTATCGCCATGGCCGTCCCACGTATTGCCAAAGGCGTCGCGATACATTACTGCCCGGACTGCGGCTTTGTCGGCTTCGATCGCATCGGCAAGCGCTTCCATCGTAATGCCGTATTCGTCCATGCGTCGGCGGATCCACACGATCAGGCGCTCACGCGCATTCCCGTCGAGGTCGAACAGCCGTTGTTCTTCTCGCTCTTTCATAACGTACAGGTTTCGCGGCTGATAGTGCTCGCGTTCGAAAAACAAAAAGCTTCGCTAAACAACGCGAAGCCTGTGTGAATCAGATGGGTTGAGTGCAAATCGAACTCACGACGACTCTCCTGATGCGTAACAACTTGCATCGGGAATCATGCCCAATAAATCCTGGATTTAGGGGAATTCGTCGGCAAACGGCTCGAATCGCGCCCGATCGGCCTTGGTGCTCCAAGGCTGCTTTAGCGTATGGACGCCGATTCTAGCATCCAATTTCCGCTGCTTGCCCTCTCATGCTATGTTTCAATGACCCGCATCGCCGCCCGTAGGAGACACACAAAAATGCCCGCCTCGACAGCCATCGTCACAATCCTGGCCGCACTGCTGCTCGGCGCCATGAGCCCTGGACCGAGCTTCGTCATCGTTGCCCGCAATGCAATCGGACTCTCGCGCGGCGACGGCCTCGCAACAGCCGCCGGCATGGGCATTGGCGGCGTGTTCTTCAGCGGTATCGCCTTGCTCGGTCTGTACACCTTGCTGGCGACGGTAGAGTGGCTGTACGTCGGCTTGAAAGTGGCTGGTGGCCTTTATCTGATCTACCTTGCGTCGAAGATCTGGCGCGGTGCGGCCAAACCGCTCGAGTTCGATGCTGCGCAAGCCGCCTCCACCAATGTACGCAAATCCTTCTGGATCGGTTTGAGCACACAACTCAGCAATCCGAAGACAGCGGTCTACTACGGCAGTATCTTCGCGGCCTTGCTTCCGCAACATCCGCCGCTGTGGTGCTACTTTGCATTGCCCCCTGCGATCTTCGCCATCGAAGCCGGCTGGTACACCGTGGTCGCGCTGTGCTTTTCGAGCAAACGGCCGCGCGAAATCTATCTGCAGTGGAAGGCCTGGATTGATCGCGTCGCTGCAAGCGCAGTTACCGCGCTCGGATTACGCCTGATCCTCACGGCGCATAAAGTGGGTATCTGAAACAGAAACTCCGCTTGAGCGGCTTGCCGTGCCGCGCGATACGGCAAGCCAGAAACGAGGGCCGCATCGCCGAGCGCCGAGCGCCGAGCGCCGAGCGTGTGCGAGCAGGGTGCATAACAAAACAGTTACAAGATAAGTGTTGACGCTGACACGCCCCGGCGGTTACTGTGGCATCCGAAGTTCAAGAAGTTCGATTGCTGTTCATCAATGTCTCGCTCCTCAGCGGTATTCGTTGTCCTCTCCCTCCTTGACCCTTCACGCGCTCCTCAACAGAGCAAATTTTTCTATTTTTTCCTCAAGGATTCTTCATGGATACCGGTACCGTTAAGTGGTTCAACGACAGCAAAGGCTTTGGCTTCATCACCCCGGACAAGGGCGGCGACGACCTGTTCGCGCACTTCTCCGAAATCAGCGGCGACGGCTTCAAGACGCTGGCTGAAAATCAGAAGGTGAGCTTCGAAACGAAGCAAGGCCCGAAGGGTCTGCAAGCGGCTAACATCAAGCCGCTGTAAGTTTGAAGGGCTCGGTGTCCGGCAACGGACATCGGGCTGCAGCGACATCCTCGCGGAGCTTTGCCTCCCACAGTTGGCGCGATCGCTTTTAGCTGCATGCGTTGTTCAGCAGCAAGCCCCAAGCGCCAAACGCCTCGTTGCACCTCATTCTCCCCTCTGGCTTTAACGCCCTTTTTAGCTTTCCGACTGCGTTTGGATTCGGCTCGCAATGGCTTGAATCAGCTCGTCCGCGTGACCCATACAACGGCTCGCACGGCAGGCGCGCACTCGAACATTATTAAAATATAAAATGCAAAACAAACATATTCATCATTACAACGGCTATGCCGTCAAACCCTCGGCGCATCGTTTGCCCGACGGTAGCTTTTCATCCAACCTGCTGCTCGAACGCGCTGACAGCGCGCGTACCGAAGGGCGCTACCAGTTCTATTCGCTCGACTACTTCCCGAACGAAGAACAGGCACTGCAGCACTCGGCACGCTGGGCACGCCGCTGGGTCGACACGCGCGGTTAAGCGCGAGTCGAACGGGATGCGCGCTTAAAAACCCTGCGCTTGCATCGGTCAGCACCCCATAGCGCGCCATTCGGCGCGCTAGACAATCGCGCGCGGTCTATTCGGCTTGTTCCGCCTTGATTCGCGCGCGCAGTTCGAACTTCTGAATTTTTCCCGTCGACGTCTTCGGCAATTCGCCGAAGCGCACTGCTTTTGGCAACTTGTATCCCGCAAGAAACAGCCGGCAGTGCGCGATGATCTCTTCTGCGCTCACCTGAGCGCCCTCCTTGAGTTCGACGAAGGCGCAGGGCACCTCACCCCACTTCGGATCGGCCATCGCCACCACGGCGGCAACCGACACCGCAGGGTGACGGTACAGCGTGTCTTCGACCTCGATGCTCGAGATGTTCTCGCCGCCCGAAATGATGATGTCCTTGCTGCGATCGCGGATGCGGATATAGCCGTCAGGCATCCGCACGCCAAGGTCCCCAGTGTGGAACCAGCCGCCGCGGAAGGACGCTTGCGTGGCGCGCTCGTTCTTCAGATACCCTTTCATGCAGATGTTGCCGCGGAACATGATCTCGCCGAGCGTTTCGCCATCGTCAGGCACTGGCGCGAGCGTGTCCGGGTCGAGCACCGTTACGGCTGTCTGCAGGTGATAACGCACGCCTTGCCGCGCATTCATTTCGGCGCGCGCGTTGTCGTCGAGCGCTTCCCATTCCTCCTGTTTCGCGCAGACCGCGGCCGGGCCGTAGGTCTCGGTGAGTCCGTACACGTGCGTCAGATCGAAACCGATCTCCTTCATCTTGGCGATCACCGCCGGTGCGGGCGCCGCGCCCGCCACCATCGTCGACACGCGATGCGTGATGCCTTCGCGCCATTCGGCGGGCGCATTCGCAAGCGCACTTTGCACGATTGGCGCGCCGCAATAATGCGTGATGCCTTCGCGGCGAATCAGTTCGAACACCGCCTTCGCGTCGAACTTACGTAGACAGACGTTGACGCCGGCACGCGCGGCGACGGTCCACGGGAAACACCAGCCGTTGCAGTGAAAGAGCGGCAAGGTCCATAGGTAGACCGCATGCTTGGGCATATCCCATTCGAGGATATTGCTAAGCGCATTCAGATAAGCACCGCGATGGTGGTAGACCACGCCCTTCGGGTCGCCGGTCGTGCCCGAGGTGTAGTTCAGCGCGATAGCGTCCCACTCGTCAGCCGGCATGGTCCAGGCGAACTCGGGGTCGCCGGTTTGCAGGAACGTTTCGTAGTCGGTTGCGCGGATGAACTTGTCCGCGTCGGCAGGCATCGCATCGGCCACGCTGATTACGCGCAGCTCGGGGAATTCCAGCGCCGCGCGATGCGCCAATTCGCTGTATTCCGTGTCGACGATCAGCGCCTTCGCCTCGCCATGCCGCAGCATGAACAACAGCGACGACACGTGGAGCCGCGTATTCAACGTATTGAGCACGGCCCCGGCCATCGGCACGCCGAAATGCGCTTCTATCATCGGAGGAATATTCGGCAACAACGCAGCAACCGTGTCGCCGCGTTCGATACCGGCCTGTCTCAACGCGCTGGCCAGTCGCCGCGCGCGCTCGTAGGTTTCGCGCCAGTTACGGCGAATCTCCCCATGGACGACCGCCAGCCGCTCACCGTAGACTTCCGCTGCGCGTACGATGAAATCGATGGGCGTCAGAGGGACATAATTAGGCTCGCGACGCTGGAGGCCTTCTTCGAACATGTGCTTCATCGCTTTGTCTCCTGAGGCGCTGGCTGCGCCGTCGCTTTTTCTGATTGATGAGCTAGCCTAGCAACTGTCATGGTGAACTGTCTGTCATTCAAATGACAGAGTGGCGCGCCCTGACTCCACTCAACCGACTTCACCCGCCTACGCCCCGCTCGCCGCTTATGGATGACGCATCGCTTACCGCCCTCGCAGACGCCCGCTCGCACCGTCCTGGACGGGTTTCGCGCGCCGATCTGCCGCGGCTGTTCGGCACCTGCGCCTGGTTCAGGGCGCTCGCCGCCGAACATCAGGCCATGGTCCTTGCCAGCTCGTACGCGGAGCATCTGGAAGGGGGCGCATGGATCGCGCGCCGCCAGGAGCCGTCGGACTATTGGATCGGCGTCCATTCCGGCCTCATCAAACTCGCTATCTACAATGCCTCAGGACGCAGTTGCACGCTCTCGGGCGTGCCGCCCGGCGGCTGGTTCGGTGAAGGTAGCGTGATCAAGCGTGAATTGCGCAAATACGACGTGGCCGCGATTCAGCCCTCGCTCGTGATGTTCGTGCCGTCGGAGACGTTCCATGCCCTCCTGGAGTCGAGTCTGCCGTTCACCGGCTTCGTGATCCGGCAGTTGAACAATCGCATGGGCGAATTCATCGCGGCGATCCAGAATAGCCGGCTGCTGGACGTCGACGCTCGCGTCGCCCAGTCACTCGCACAACTGTTCAATCCCGAGCTCTATCCCGACACCGGACGCACGCTGGCCATTTCGCAGGAAGAAGTCGGGCTGCTGGCAGGCGTGTCGCGGCAACGGATCAACCAGGCACTGCAAAACCTCGAAAGGCTGCAGATTTTGCGCCTCTCGTACAACCAGATCGACGTGCTGGATCTCGAACGCCTGTGCGCGTTTGGTCGGGAGCAGATTTAGGGCGACGGTGCGCAGTTCACATCCGGTTACCGGGTGACGGCCTTACTGTTTGCCATGCCGAAACAGTCCTGAGCCTGCTACACAGTGCGCGGGTCGCTTCTGCGAGTGACAGGCCGCGCCAGCATGGCATCGGTGTCGAACAACGCAAAGGCGATGCTTGCCAGCACGCCTGAATTCTTCCAGCGCAGATAGTAGCGATGCGCAGTCTGATAAGGCGCATACCGGTCGGGCATCGCGTGCCACGGCTTGCCCGTGTGCAGCACCCACAGCACGCTGTTCACCACGCAACGGATGTCGATGCTGGGACGGCCGCGCCGAGGTCCAAGGTCTTTCATTTCAGGCAGGAGCGGCACGATGCGATGCCATTGCTCGTCGGTGAGATCCTGAATGGCTGGCGAGCGAGCCGGCGGGTTTGAAGGGGGAGTATGCATGCAGTAAGAACGCGCACCTGCAGCACACGTGCTAGCGTCGCCGCGAAAAATAGTGTCGATAAATTGATCGTTTCAGACTACCCCAAGCGCGCTTTCGAGAAAGTCAATTATTGTCAGACTCGTGTGCGAAAGTGACGCGCCCATAAAAAAAGGTGCCGCGAACGGCACCTTTTCTACCACAACTAGCTTCTGCTGAAGCTTAGAAGCGGTGACGCAGACCGACCGTAGCAGCCGTCTGGTTCTTCGACGACGACGGCAGTTGCGTCACGTCGCCGCTGTAGATCGAAGCAACACCGCCGTCACCCATTGCGTGCTGGTACACGGCTTGAGCGTAGACGTCCGTACGACGCGACAGCGAGTAATCAGCTTGCAGGCCGATCTGGTGGTAGCGCACCGACTCCGAACCACCGTTCGCGCCAACGCCGTAACCCTTGCCGTCCGTGAACGTGTAAGCAACGCCCAAGCCCAGAGCCGGGGTCACGTTGTACTTACCGTTGACTTCGTAGTTGTTAGCGCGCAGCGATTGTTGTGCGCCAGCGACGTTGTCGATACGCGATTGCGTCCATGCCAGACCGACGGTAGCCGGGCCGAACGAGTACGAACCTGCCGCGCCGAATTCACGCTGACGGAAGTTGCCGGTGAGGCCCATGATCGAGCCGTCCGAAGCACCGCCGTTGCTTGCCGTGCCTGCTGCGTTCCTTGCACCCGGGTTGTTCTGCTGTGCGTAAGCAGCGCCCAAACGCAGACCTTGCCACTGGTATGCAGCACCAACGCTGTATTCGCGGTTGTTTGCGAATGCGCCAGCCTGGTTCGAGAAGCCGTACGTGCCGCCGAACGTGAAGCCAGCGTAGTTAGCGCTCGAGTACTTGATCGAGTTGTTGACTGCGGAGCCGCCGTTCGTGTTCAGGTTGTCGTTGTTGAACGGGTGCGCGAAGTACGTACCGCCCCAGCTGCCCGTTGCGGTCAGCGGTGCCAGGTAGTCTTGTGCTGCGTCGTATTGACGACCCAGCGTGACCGTACCGAATTGCGCGCTCGACAGACCGACAAACGCTTGACGGTTGAACATGCCGTTGTTGTTAGCGAACTTGCCGTTGCCGATATTGAAGCCGCTTTCCAACGTGAAGATTGCCTTCAGACCGCCGCCCAGATCTTCCGAACCGCGCAAACCGAACATGCTTTGGTTGATGCCGCCGTTACCCGCTGCCCACTTTGCGTTGCCGTGGCCGATGCCGTTGGCGGGGGCGACGTTGCTGGTGTACGTCAGGCCTGCGTCCAACAGACCATACAGGGTCACGCTGCTTTGTGCGTGAGCGACAGATGCGAACGATGCGGCAACCGTAACAACGATGAGACTCTTTTTCATGCGTGGGACTCCAGTTCGATAAATTTACGCGGGGAGCGGGGACCAGCCTCAGCAGCGCGTGCATCACTCGCTGCCGCCCTGATGGCCGAACCGTTTCGGATCAGCCGGGCACCCTTTAAACGAAGCGTGAGTGTAGGGGGAGACCCTAGTAGGGACGCCCGCAATTTACGCAACATGATTTTTCAGAATCCGCAACAATCGAATCAGGATGGATGTTAAGTCTTTGTTTTTCAGACATTTATCGCAAAATACGGGCTGCGCCGCGCCTGCTCTGGACAGAATTTATTCGCAACATATCAATATTAAAGTTGTGTGTATGCAACAGCATTTAATATGCCTGCCGTAATCGGGTCGGAACGATCAAAAAATGAGCGAGATCTGATTGCCTGAAAATCAGGCAAATGAACAAGAGGAATGCGGCGTGGAGTAAATTTATTTCAGAAAACCGGGAACTTAATTCGATCAATCAGGTCGTTTGTTTTGCGCGGATTATTCTACACAGCGCGACATAGCGGTTATGTGCTGTTCGAACGATTAGCACACGTCGATTAACTTCAAAACCGGATTGAATCCCGACTCGCCCTCCATGTAGCCGCCGCCGCACAGCCTTGTTCGGACACGCGCAAATGAAAAGACCGCCGTGCGGCGGTCACATGTAGTTATGGCTCTCGGTTATGCACTCAAAGCGCTAGTGCTTCAAAACGGACACCACCAAAGAAGTGAAGCCTTCAGCACGGGTATTGCCCGGAGGTGAATTGCGGTGCCGGCCGCCGCGTGACAAGAAACCCGTGCTGAAAGCGGATAGCATCGAACGGCCTTCCGTATTTGATTAACGGTGTGGCCGTCAGCTTTTTTACGCGGAGTTTCCCTACTTTCCGGCGGGCCGCCCTTGTGGGCCGCTTTGCGACTGGCCGCATTCGCCCACGCGCAACAGCGCCCTGCGGGACGATCGCTCTCCATGCGGCGACAATAGGCCTAACATAGCGGCACCTGTTCAGGCTGAATTGACAAACACCCTATGGATTTGAATCTGATCGGCCTGTTCGTCGAGATTGTGGAATCGCGCAGCCTCAGCGCCGCGGCACGCAAGCTCGGCATGACGCGCTCCAACATCAGCCAACGGTTGAAGCTGTTGGAACGCGAAACCGGCGCGCAACTGCTGCGTCGCTCGACGCGAAGTCTCGAACTGACCCAAGCCGGACACACGCTGTACGACTGCGGCCAGCGGATGCTCGAGGATCTGGGTACGGCGCGCGCATCGATCGACAGCCTCGGGCAAACACTGCGCGGCCGCGTACGGATCAGCGTGCCGACCGGTTTCGGCCGGATGTTCATCGGTTCGAAGCTGCTTGAATTCGCGCGTACGCACCCGGGCATTACGCTCAATGTCACGTTCAATAACCGGATCGAAGACCTGATCGCCGCGGAAGTCGATGTCGCGGTGAGAATCACGTCGACGCCGCCGCTGGACTACGTGGCGCGCAACATATGCTCGATCGACTGGAACCTGTATGCGTCGGCCGGCTATGTGGAGAAGCATGGTCCGATCGATTATCCTGCCGACCTCGAACGGCAGACGCTGGTCGCGTCGCCCTACCCGGGCCGGCGCGTGACGATGACGCTCACGCACCGGGAGAACGAAGCCGATGTCCACACGATCACGATGCAGCCCGCGTTGCAGTCGTCGGACTATCCATTCCTGGCTGAGGCCGTATGTCAGGGCATGGGTATCGGGCTATTGCCGGCCTACGTGCCGCATGCGCCGATGAGCCGTGGACTGCTGCCGATCCTGCCGCAATACCGTGTCGCCGGTCAGCAGAACACGCTGTATATCGTCACCCTGCCCAATCGCTATCCATCGCCATCGACACAAGCCCTGATCGACTACCTGCGCGAGGAAATCCTTTCGCTCGCGCAGACATGGGTCTGAAGTAACACGTGCACGCCGTGAGCCACCGCGCTCGACGTCAATCTGTAGTTAACAGTCCGTCAACCTCCAGTGGAATTGTCAATACGATCGAGCCATCCCACAATGGGTCCATACGAAAAGCCAATACACGGAGACTGGGACAATGAACCCCCAATTGTCTGACGACATCGCCGCGCCCGAACGGCGCGACCAGATTCTCATCGTGATCATCAACAAGCCAGCCGCGCATTCAAAGTAGAAGCGGCTTCCTCGTCACGAACCCTTGTCAATCTGGATTTGCCATGTCGAACCTGACTTCCTCCCTGCCGCTAGCCGGCGTTCGCGTCCTCGATCTCTCCCGCGTGCTTGCTGGACCGTGGTGCGGCATGGTGCTGGGTGATCTCGGCGCCGAAGTCATCAAGGTCGAGCATCCGAAGCGCGGCGACGACACCCGCGATTGGGGCTTGCGAGTCGGCTCGACCGAGACGGCCTATTTCAACAGCGTCAACCGCAACAAGCGCTCGGTGAGTCTCGACCTGCAAACCGCCGAGGGCCAGCAGATCGCGCGGGAACTGGCGCAGAAGAGCGACGTCGTGATCCAGAACTTCAAGTTCGGTGGCGCGGAAAAGTTGGGCCTCGGATACGAGCAACTGAAGCAGGAACATGAGGACCTGATCTACTGCTCGATTTCCGGCTACGACCGCACGGGACCGGAAGCCGCGCGTCCCGGCTACGATCTGGTGGTTCAGGGCGAGGCCGGGCTGATGGCGCTCAACGGCGAAGCCGATCAACCGCCTCTGAAGTTCGGCGTTGCCGCCGTCGACCTGTTCACCGGGATGTACACGGCCCAGGCGGTGCTCGCGGCGCTTTTCGAGCGTCAGCGGACCGGCAAGGGACGCCACATCGAAATGGCGCTGTTCGATTGCGGCCTGATGATCACGTCGTACTACGGGCTCGAAGCGCTGATCATGGGCGAGGACCCGCCGCGCTACGGCAACGCGCATCCTTCGATCGTGCCCTACGGCGTATTCGATGCAGCCGATGGACCGCTCGTCATCACGGTCGGCAACAACAGCCAGTTCGCGCGCTTCTGTCGCGATGTGATCGAACGCCCGGATCTTGCCGAAGACGATCGGTTCCGGACGAACATCGGCCGTGCGGCGAACCGCGAGGTGCTCGTGCCTGAACTCAACCGCGAGATCGGTCGAAGAAAGCGCCAGGTGCTGCTGGAGCGTCTGACTCAGGCCGGCATTCCATGCGGCGAAGTGCTCGGCCTTCACGAGGCGCTCACCTCGAAGCGCGCGACGGACGCCGGGCTCGTGACGACACAACCGCATCCGGAAGCCGGTAGCACACATGTCCTCGCGCCGCCCTATCGCTTCGACGGTGCGCGCTTGCCGGTACGAAGCGCGCCGCCGCAACTCGGGGAAGGCACGAAGGACGTTCTGCAGTCGCTGCTCGGCCTGTCGGACGAACGACTGTCACGGTTGAAGGCCGACGGCATCGTTTGACGTCGCATTGCGCTTCATTGCAACGGCACTGTTCCATGACGCCGATTTTCGGCGTCGCCGATTACGGCCTCCTCGGTGATCTGTCCACGCTCGTGCCGCAATGGGTGAGCGAACTGGGTCAGGCATCCTAAACGCTGCAAATTCGATTCACCACCACAACGAAATCAGCAAGTCACAGGTTGGAGACACCCATGCAGCAGGCCCTCATCGATTCAATCAAAGCGAGTCCCGCCTACCGGCAGCTCGTCACTTCACGTCGCCGCTTCAGCTTCAGGCTGACGGCGTTGATGATCCTCACTTACTACGGCTTCATCCTGTTCGTCGCCCTCGCCCCGAAAGTGCTCGCACATCCGCTGTATGCCGGCGCCACGACGAGCGTGGGGATCGTCGTGGGCATCGGCATCATCCTGATCGCGGTCGGCCTGACGGGCGGATATGTGCTGCGAGCGAATCGCACGTTCGATCCTTTGATGAGTGCGCTTCTCGCCAAAGCCCGGCAAGGAGACTGAACGATGAAACTCATTCGCGCCTTCTTCTGCGCGGGCCTCGCATCGATCGCCGCGCTCGCTCATGCCACCTCCATCACCGGCCCGGTGCCGGAGCACGTCGAACTGAATCCCGTCGCGATCGGAATGTTTCTGCTCTTCGTGCTCGTCACGCTCGGCATCACGCGCTGGGCATCGCGCAAGACCCGCACGACGAAGGACTTCTACAGCGCGGGCGGAGGCATCACCGGCTTCCAGAACGGGCTCGCCATCGCGGGGGACTATATGTCCGCCGCTTCGTTTCTCGGCCTTTCCGGCATGGTTTTCGTTTTCGGCTTCGATGGCCTGATCTATTCGATCGGCTTTCTCGTCGGCTGGCCGTTCGTGATGTTCCTGCTGGCCGAACCGTTGCGCAATCTCGGCAAGTTCACGTTCGTCGATGTCGTCGCCTATCGTTTCGAGCAGGCGCCCATTCGCCTTCTGACGGCGAGCACGTCGCTCGTCGTCGTGATCTTCTATCTGGTCGTGCAGATGGTCGGCGCGGGCAAGCTGATCCAGTTGCTGTTCGGATTGCAGTACTGGATGGCCGAGGTCATTGTCGGCGCGCTGATGGTGATCTATGTGTTCTTCGGCGGCATGACGGCGACCACCTGGGTGCAGATCATCGGCCGTGCTGCTGCTCTGCGGCGCGACGTTCATGGCCGTCACCGCGCTCGCGCAATTCGGCTTCAGCCCCGAGGAGATGTTTCGACGCGCCGTCGACGTCCATCCTGGCGCGCTGAGCATCATGGGCCCCGGCAAGCTGCTGAAGGACCCGCTGAACGCACTCTCGCTCGGCATCGCGCTGATGTTCGGCACCGCGGGGTTCCCGCATATCCTGATGCGCTTCTTCACGGTGCCCAACGCGAAGGAGGCACGCAAGTCCGTGTTCGTCGCCACGGGCTTCATCGGGTATTTCTATCTGCTGACCTTCATCATCGGCTTCTCCGCGATCGCGCTGCTCGCCCAGCATCCCGAGTTCTTCAAGACCGCCGCCGACGGGCATTTCAACCTCACGCGCGACCTGCTCGGCGGATCGAACATGGTCGCCGTCAAACTGGCGCAAGCGGTGGGCGGCAACCTGTTCTACGGTTTCATCGCCGCCGTGACATTCGCGACGATCCTGGCGGTTGTGGCGGGCCTTACGCTCTCCGGGGCGACCACCGTGTCGCACGACCTGTACGCCTGCTGGCTCGCGCGCGGCAAAACCGACGAAGTCCGGGAAATGCGCATCTCCCGCGTCTCCACGTTGGTGCTTAGTGCGGTCGCGATCGGGCTCGGCATTCTCTTCGAGCACATCAACGTGGCATTTCTGGTCGGTCTCGTAGCGGCGGTCGCAGCCAGTGCGAACTTCCCGGTGCTGGTGTCGTCGATTTTCTGGCGCGGCATGACAACGCGAGGCGCAGTGGTCGGCGGAAGCCTCGGGTTGATTTCCGCCGTGCTGTTGACGCTGTTCTCAAAGTCGGTATGGGTCGACGTCCTGCATCACACGCACGCGCCGGTGTTCCTCGATAACCCAGCGCTGGTTTCGGTGCCGCTTGCGTTCGCCGGCATCTGGGTATTCTCGATGCTGGATCGGAGTGCGCGTTCGCAACGAGAGCGGGAAGCTTTTGCGCTGCAGGAGTTCTATGGACAAACGGGCATTCTGGCGATCAGGGCCGTCGATCATTGAGTTGAATATGGACGCGCATCGGCGACGATGCGCGTCTGCGCCGCTGAGCCAGCACGATGGGTCAGATGCAAAGTCACTGCCCAGCCGGCCGACAGATCAATGATCAAAGATCAAAGATCCAATACCAACACCCGACTCAGCGCCCTTGAGCAGCAGGGCATGAACTGATCGTTCTGTGCCTTCTCTTCTTCCGTAAGATAAATGTCCCGATGGTCAGGCATTCCAGACGCGACACGCGTCACACACGTCCCACAAACACCCTGCGAGCACGAAACCGGAATTTCGATCCCGTTCTCAAGAAGAACGTCGGCGGCGCTACAGTCTTCCGGCACCGTGAGTCGAACACCCGTACTCGCGATCTCGATCTCAAACGGCACGCTGCCCTGCTCGTCAGTCGTCGTCGGCGCCGCGAAGTACTCAAAGTGAATGTTGCTGTCCAACCATCCAAGGCGCTTCGCTGAGCTTGTCACGAACTCGATGAACCCGGCCGGTCCGCAAACGTAGATATGCGTCTCATCCGCCGGCGCAGCCAGGAGCTCATTCACCTCGATGGAACCTCCTTGATCGTCGAAGTAGAACCTCACCTTGCCGGAGAAGGGGCTTGCCCGAAGCTGATTGCGAAACGCCGTGCGCGACTCGGAGCGCGCGCAATAGTGCACCTCAAAGTCGGCGCCGGATGCATGGAGCGCCTCGGACATCGAGACCAGCGGCGTCACTCCGATGCCTCCCCCAATCAAGATCGAACGGGGAGCGGACAAAAGGTGGAAGTGGTTCTTGGGCGAACTGATCTGCAGGACATCTCCGACTGCGACCGCGTCGTGAATCGCGCTCGATCCACCTCGCGAGTTCGGCTCACGTAGTACCGCGATAACATAGCTGCCACCGCTACCCGGCGCGTTACAAAGCGAGTACTGTCGCACCAGCCCATTCGGCAAATGAACGTCGATGTGCGCGCCTGCGGCAAACGCCGGCAGCACCGCTTCACCCACCGCGCGCAACTCAAGACTAACAATGCCGTCGGCTTCGACAACCTTCTTCTCCACACGTACGTCAATCGTGCTCATAGCGACCTCAAAATCTGTGACACGGAACGGCGCTGACAGCAAAACGCTCTGAACGCGGTGCTTGGCAAACCGTCCTTGGCAAACATTTGCCGGCAGCCGGCGCGTGAGCTGCCGCCGGCGGCCACCGTCCCTTCTGCAATACCTACCGCGCAGTGGCGTCGTAGCCGTAGATCCACTCAGCACGATGCGTAGTCGATTCCGGTGTCCGGAAACTTTGAAGCATGAAACCGACATTCCGCTTCATCCGGGCCCACGGTGAACGCAGATGCATGGTCGTTCCCCGAGCCCGAGCACCCAGTTGCACACGACTCGTTCGTGGAATGCGTTGGCGCTCGTACGCCACCAGTGCCTCCGCAATGCCAGCCCCCGCACCCACACCTCCGATCGCGCAGGCGAGCTCGTATCCGTCTTCAATCGCCATCGCAGCGCCTTGCGCGAGGAACGGCAGCATCGGATGAGCAGCATCGCCCAACAGGGTGACACGCCCGTCCGACCAGCGGGTAAGCGGGTCGCGGTCGTACAACGCCCACTTGAAGCAGCGCTCCGCGTTGCTGAACGTCGTCAGAAGTTCCTGATTCCAGCCGGCGTAAGTCTTAAGCAGTTCATCAACAGTGCTCGGCGTGGACCACGACTCCTGAGTCCACTCGTCGGTCTCATAGACCGCCACGAAGTTCACCATGGCACCGCCTTTGACGTAGTAGTGAACCACGTGGCCTTTCGGTCCAAGCCAGTTCGACGACGCAAGCTCCACATGGCCCTTCGGAAGCGCATCGACCGGAACCATCCCGCGCCAGCAGATGTTCCCGGTAAAGCGGGGCTTTTCGTCGCCGAAAATATTCCTTCGGACTGTTGAGTGAATGCCGTCGGCACCAACGATCACATCGGCCTCGATCACTTCACCGCCTTCAAGCTTCAGACTTGCCGTGTCCCGATCCCGCTCAATTCCTGCGACCCGTTGCCCGAGACGCAGATCAGCAGCGCCAAGTCGAGCGATAAGGGCGTTATGGAGGTCGGCACGATGCACGTGATAGTAGCCAGCGCCATAAAGGCGCTCGAACGCACCCTTGATCGGCGTATGGTAAAGTACGCGCCCGCTCTTCCAGTCCCGGCCCGTGAATGCCAATGGCTCGCAGGCAACGTCGCGGATCAACGGCTCAACACCGATCGCACGAAGCACTTTGACCGCGTTCGGGCTCATCTGGACACCGGCGCCCACCTCACCGAGCTGAGGCGCCTGTTCGACTACGACAACCTCGCACCCTCGCTGACGCAAGGCAATCGCTGCTGCAAGGCCGCCGATGCCGGCTCCGGCAATGGCAACCTTTATGGCTCGGGAACTCATGCTGCCCTCTCCTTGCCCTTGCTCTCGCGAGGCATTGCGAACGTGGCGCTCGCCTTCGCGGCGATCTTTCCACTGTCCTTTGCTGAAGAAACTACCGTCGAAACGAACGCCAGGCTGGATCCGATGCGCTCGACCTTCGTGGTCGCGATCGCGTCGGCGTCGCGAATCGCGCCGAGAAAGCTAATGTGGAAATCGACCGTGGCGATCGGCTGGAACTCGCCCAACTGGCTGGCAATGGCGAGCACCATGACGGTATCCGCCAACGAGCAGATGGCTTG
Source organism: Paraburkholderia elongata (assembly GCF_013177735.1). GTDB lineage: Bacteria > Pseudomonadota > Gammaproteobacteria > Burkholderiales > Burkholderiaceae > Paraburkholderia > Paraburkholderia elongata. The sequence continues at coordinate 19,106 of NZ_WOEZ01000005.1, forward strand.
TCCCGAGATAACGCCGTCAGGACGAGCGACATGCCCGGAAACAGGCATCCGGACGGCGATTCCACCTCCGTCTGCCTTCTCTACGCGCAGCCCCAATGCCTGCACGAGCGGCGGGAAAACCTGTGTGGCGATTGACTGTAGTTCATCGCAAGAAAGTTTAGCCATGGCTCTTTCCCGCCAGGTCCCGGAAGCTGAGCCCCTGTTCCGCCATTTCGCGCAAGCTCCTCGGAGGCGCAAACCGATCGCCATAGCTCGCTTGCAGTTCCTCGCACTGACGGACGAACGCGGGAATGCCGACGCCGTCGACATGAGAGAGCACGCCTCCTCTGCTCGACGGGAATGACCAGCCGAGCACCGATGCAACGTCTGCGTCAACCGGATCGTTGAAGATGCCTTCCTCCATCGCACGGATGCTCTCCAGCGCCTGGATGTGAAGCAGGCGGTTTTCGATATCCGCCTCGCTCGGCATCGGATTTGCCGCGGGAAATTCCTTCGACAGGCCGCTCCAGGCAGTCTTGTCTCCGTTCGGCGCGTAATCGTAGATGCCTGCGTTCGCCTTGCGGCCCCGTCGCTCGAGCTGGGAAGACAGCCGGTCGAGGACGTGCAATGCGCGAACAAACGGCTCCTGTCCCCTTTGTTCAGCGGCGAGGCTGCCGATAATGTCGAAGAGAAGGTCCAGCGACGTCTGGTCCGCCATGGCCAAGGGGCCGATCGGCATGCCCGCATTGATGGCCACATTATCGACAACTTGCGGCGGCACACCCTCCGCGAGAAGCAGCAGCGCTTCACGCGTGTATGCGCCGACGACGCGGCTGGTATAGAAACCGCGGCCATCGCGGACCACGATCGGTGTTTTCCCAAGAATCCGGCAAAGGTCCAAAGCCTTTGCGACGGCCTCGTCGGAAGTCGGTTCGCCCCGAATGACTTCGACGAGCGGCATCCGATCAACCGGCGCGAAGAAGTGCATACCGACGAAGTTTTCAGGAACCGGGCTGAGCTTCGCGAGCGTGGTAATCGGAAGCGTCGACGTATTCGAAGCGAACAGCGCACCGGGCGCCGCAGCCATTGCACGTTTCGTTACGTCCGCCTTGATGTCCTCACGTTCCACGACCGCCTCGACGATTGCGTCTACGCCGGCCAGGAGTCCGAAATCACTACTGGACTCAATCCGCGCCACAATAGACTCTGCGTCTTCGTCAGTGATAAGTCCGCGCTCCAGAGCCTTCGCCAAATTTTTCTTGATGGACGCAAGGCCTGCGTCAGCGCGTTCTTGCGTGACATCCAGAATGACGACCTGAAGCCCGGCGCGCGCCGCCGTGTGCGCGATGCCGCTTCCCATCAGCCCTGCGCCGATTACGCCGAGGCGTTTCGGTTGAAACGGTGCAACACCGGCGGGTCTCGCCTTCAACCGACGCGCCGAATTGACGCCGTAGAACATCGTGTTGATTTTATTTCTGGCAGCGCTCGAGCAAGCAACACCGGCGAAAAGTCGCGCTTCGATCTTCAGACCAGCGTCGATGCCTCGCTCGACGCCGTGGTGAAGCGCCTGCAGGATCGCGCCCGCAGCGGGATCGTCGGGAGACGTCTTTCGGCGCAGCTTCGGCCACGCAGCCATAAAGAACAGTCGACCCTTCATCGATTGCGGGTCGTCGCCCGGAACGCTATACCCGTCGCGATCCCACGGCTGCGTTGCATCGGGACCCTCAAGCAGCCAAGCCTTTGCCGCATTGAGCAGTTCGCCACCCGGAACCACGTCGTCGATAATCCCGAGAGCGGCGGCATCGCGGACCTTCAGGAGCTTGCCGTCAAGCAGCAGCGGAGCGGCGCGCTTGATACCAATGAGCCGCGGAAGTCGTTGTGTTCCGCCTGCGCCCGGCATCAGACCCAGCGTCACCTCGGGCAGCCCAATACGCGTCGCATCGTTGTCCGCGGCGATACGGCGATGGCACGCCAGAGCGACTTCAAGGCCGCCGCCAATGGCCGAGCCATTGATCGCAGCGACGACCGGCTTACCGCACGTTTCCAATCGACGCAGGCAAATGCCGATGCCTCTGACCAGTTCCAGTGCGGCCTCGGGCGTGCGTGCCGCCCGCAACTCGTCGAGGTCACCGCCGGAAATGAAGTCCTTCTTTGCCGACGTCACAATGATGCCAGTCACCTTTTCATCGGCGATGACGGCGTCGACCGCTTCCACAAACGCTGCGATCGTGGCGCGATTCTTGACGTTGACTGGCGAACCTGCGACGTCCCACGTCAATGTCGCGATGCCAGTGTTCGGGTCGAGTGAAGTTTGGATCATGTTGGCCCTTTAAATCAGATTCGTTCGATTACCGTTGCGACTGCCATGCCCAATCCCGTGCACATGGTTGCAACGCCGATACGCGCATCGCGGCGCTCAAGTTCGTCGATCAGCGTGCCGACGAGAATGCCGCCCGTGGCTCCGATCGGGTGACCCAGCGCGATGGCGCCACCGTTCACGTTGACCTTGTCCGCATCGACGCCTGCATACTGGTTGAAGTAAAGGACGACCGAGGCAAACGCTTCATTGACCTCGAATAGATCGACATCCTTAAAATCCAGCCCGCAGCGCGCAAGTGCGCGTCGGCTGGCTTCAACAGGCCCGGTCAGCATGATGCAAGGCTCGATTCCGACCTGAGCAATGGCGCGAATCCTTGCGCGTGGTTTGATACCAATCGATTCCGCGGCATCCAGGCTTCCAATCAGGAGAGCCGAAGCGCCATCCGCGATTCCAGAAGAATTCCCGGCGTGGTGCACGTGCAGCAGACGGTCGATTTGCGGATAGCGACGCCGGATCGTGATGTCGTAGCCGGCATCAGCGGCGCGCTCAAAGGAAGGCTTGAGCTTCGCGAGGCTTTCAACGCTTGTCTCCGGGCGAATGAGCTCGTCGTGATCGAGCATCAGCGTTCCGTTGCGATCGTGAATCGGCACCAGCGACCGGCTGAAAGCGCCGTCGGCAACGGCCTTTGCCGCGCGCTGATGGGATTGCGCTGCCCATCCGTCCACATCCTCGCGACTGTAGCCCTCGATCGTCGCGATCATGTCGGCCGACACGCCTTGCGGAGTCGCCCACGACTTGTCGTTGAAGAACGTATCGCTCACCGTCGGGCCGCCTGTCGAAAGCATCGGGACGAGCGACATCATTTCGATACCGCCCGCGACGAAGAGATCGCCTTGACCGGCCATGACCTTGCAGGCCGCGATATTCAACGCTTCGAGACCGGAACCGCAGAATCGCGCGACGGTGCTTCCCGCTACCGAGTCGGAGTAGCCTGCGTATAATGCGGCCGACCGCGCGAGGTTCGCGCCTTGATCGTTGACGGCTTCGGCGCAACCGAAGATCACGTCTTCGACTTTCTCGCTGTCGAAGCCCGGGTTGCGAGCCGGGATTGCTTTCAGCACTTCGCTGGCGAGCTCGACCGGCGACAAGGTGTGAAGGCCCCCGTCTTTCTTGCCGCGCCCTCGTGGCGAACGCAGGGCGTCAAAAATGTAGGCATCGTGTGTCATGAGAGTAAAAGTCTCCCCTGCACCTTGCATGGCCGCAAGGCGCTTGAGTTTGGATCGATGAGAAATGCCGCCGTTGGCGGCGTTAACTTGACTTACTAATTTGGCTTCCTAAGCGCTTCTTCCCTGAGTTGTGCCTTCCGGATTTTCCCCGCCCCACTCAAGGGCAAGCCGTCCTCGCGAATCTCATAGCTACGCGGCCGCTTGTATCCCGCAATCCGGGCCCGACAGTGTTCGTCCAAATCGCTTTCCGACAAGTCCGTATTGGGTCGCTTGACGATCACCGCGTGGACGCGTTCACCCCATTTAGGATCCGGCAAGCCGATTACGGCGCACGCGGCAACGTCGGGATGACTCGCCAACGTGCTCTCAACTTCAACCGAATAGACGTTTTCGCCGCCGGTAACGATCATGTCCTTGATCCGGTCGATGATTGTCAGAAACCCGTCGTCGTCAATCGAGCCGACGTCGCCGGTATGCAGCCAGCCATCGCGGAGCACCGCTTCTGTCGCAGCGGCGTTTCGCCAGTAGCCTTGCATCACCGGCGCACCACGTACGACGATTTCGCCGACCTCTCCATTTTCGAGCAGTGCGCCATCGACGCTTTTGATCGCGACCTCCATCATCGGCAAAGCCTGGCCCGCGCTTCGAAGCTTGCCGGCGAGACGGCCGTCCACCACATGCCGTTCGGGCGGCAACGTCGTGCAGCCACCGCAAAGCTCCGTCATCCCATAGAACTGCCTGAAGCGGGCGTTCGGCATGACCTGCATCAGCCGCTGCAGAAGCGGTGCTGCGATCGACGATCCCCCGTAGGCGACGGTCCGAATGTTCATCAATACCGACGCTTGCGAGACGGAGAGCTGATCCAGCATCGCCGCAAGCATCGTGGGGACGAGATTGACCTCGGTCACACCGACCTCCGCAATTCGCTCGACAGCCTGAACCGCGCCAAAGCGCGGCAGGAATGCGTGCGCACCGGCCGCGACAGTCAGTGCAAGGCCGATCCCGAAATCCGCGAGGTGGAACATCGGCGTCGCGTGCAGATAGACACTGTCGGACTGGAATTGGAGCGCGTTGGCCATCACCAGCGCCTGTACAGCGAACGACCTATGCGAAAGCATGACCCCCTTCGGCCGGCCCGTCGTGCCCCCGGTATAAAAGATTGCAGCGGTCGTCTCGTCGCTATTCGGGGCGCGCTGCTCGACGGACGCAGGATCCGTAGCGCGCAACTGTGCAAGTGACGCGACCGAAACAGAGGCCGTCGCCTGTAGCGCCTCGGGTACTTGCAACGCAATCAGCGATCGCAGGCTTTCGACCGACTCCGTGACTTCGAGCGCAATGGATGCATGGTCCTCATCAACGGCCAGACAACTGACCTCGGCGTCTCTCAGGATATCCACGATCTCGGACACAGCGAGCCGATGGTTGATCGGAACCAGGACTGCCCCAGCAGCCCAAATCGCGTACTGCGCCTCGAGAAACTCGGGCCTGTTGAGTGACAGCAAAGCAACCCGATTGCCTGGGCGAACGCCCAAGGCGCCAAGTCCACCGGCTACACAGTTCACTCTTTTAGCAAATGCCTTCCACGACACCGCGCCCGGGCCTGCTATCGCCAAACCCTCAGGATTGATTTGGGCCGCTCTCTTCACCGAAGACGTCAGACACATATTCATCGTCTCACCTGGCTAAACGCTAAGTACAGTTCGAATGCCTACGCCATTGCGCATGTCTTCGAACGCTTCGTTGATCTCTTCCAAAGGGCGCTCTTTCGTCACGAGGCTCTTTAGATCGAGTCTGCTTTCGCAACACAGGTCGAGGTACCGGGTCATGTCGCGTTGCGGATGACAATTTCCCAGGAAGGAACCCTTGATGCTCAGCTGCTTGAGCACGACTTCCAACGCTGGAATAGCGACAGGGTCTCCTCCCTTCGCCACACCGACCAGGACGATTTGACCGCCCTTCTTGACGAGCTTTGCCGCGGCCCGCATCGTCCCCGGTGCACAAACACAATCAAAGACGTAATCGAAGCCTTCGTTCTCCACGCAGCCGAGGGCGCTCGTCACAAAAACTTCGTCGGCGCTGTCAAACGCAGCGCTCACGCCGAGCATCAACGACTTGTCGCGTCGTGTCTGGTGCGGGTCTATGCCTACCAGGGTTTTGACACCGGCGAGAGTCAAACCCTGGACTGTGGAGAGACCAATTCCGCCAAGTCCGATAACGACTGCGGTTTTCCCTGTGCTCACCTGCGCGATGTTGAACACCGAACCGAGTCCCGTCTGCACCGCACAGCCGACCACCGCCGCTTGACTCAGCGGGACGCTATCCGGCACCACTACGACACCAGCCCGTTCGACCAGCGCATACTCCGCAAACGCGCCCAATCGCAATCCCTGGGTGATTGGTGCGCCGTTGCGGCGCAGCCGCGAGGCGCCCGGCGTATTCGAAGTTGCAGGACTCTGCGCGGCGCTACATAGAACAGGCTGATCGCCCAGGCAGAATTCGCATCGGCCGCAGGGAGGTCTCATCGACAACACCACACGATCGCCGATCTTCAGATCGGTCACGCCGCTGCCGAGCGCCTCGACCGTGCCGGACGCTTCATGTCCAAGGATTGCCGGGAGCGGATAGGGCATTTTTCCGTCGACGATGCCGAGGTCCGAATGACAAACGCCACAGTGACGGATCCGGACAAGCACTTCGTCATCGCGGGGATCGTCGATCTCCACGTCGTCGACGATCCTGAGCGGGGTCCCGGGTGACTCAAGCAAAGCGGCACGCATTCTTCGCATCACGCAACTCCCGTATTGACGTTCAGGACTTTGCGGATGCTGAAGTCATCGCAGCCCCAGTCACCCAGTTCATACCCAAAGCCGCTTGCCTTCATGCCACCGAATGGCAACTCCGGATCAGGCGGTACGGCATGCTGGTTGACGTAAAGATTGACCGCCTCCAATCGGGAGGCCGCATCTGCAGCCGCGATGACGTTACTGGACCAGATCGAGCCGCCAAGTCCAAACTCGGAAGCATTGGCTCGATCAATCGCTTCGTCGACGCTATCAAACGGAAGCACAGGGAGGGCCGGCCCGAACTGCTCCTCTTTGACGATGCGGGACTCGTCGCTGACGCCGGAAACGATCGCTGGCTTCAGAAAGTAACCGTCATAGCCTGCCAGAGACTCTCCACCAACGTGAATCGTCCCACCGTGCGCTACGGCATCGTCAAGTAGCGCGCGGACATGATCGCGCTGCGCCCGGTTGTTCAGCGGCCCCATTTGTGTTTCTGGGTGAAGTCCCGGCCCTACGCGCCAGTGGCGAGCGATGTCGGTAAGGCGCTCGGCCATCTGATCAAATACGCTGCGATGAACGTACAGCCGTTTGATCGCGCAGCACAGTTGGCCGGCATTCGTAAATGCGTTGGCAAAGATCCGTGGCGCGATGGCGGTGACGTTTGCATCATGGCAGACGATCGCCGCGTCGTTCCCACCCAGCTCCAGCGTCAATCGCTTCAACATGGGTGCAGCGCTGCTCATCACACGAATGCCAGTTGGCGTTGATCCTGTGAAGGAAACCTTACGGATGCCGGCATGCTCGACCAGGGCCTGGCCGATGTCGCCTTCGCCTGTGACAGTATTGATCACCCCGGCGGGCAGAATCTCCGCGAGTCGTGCACAGAGCTTCAGCGTGGTCAGCGGCGTCGACGGTGCAGGCTTGATAACAACGGTGTTCCCCGCCCAGAGAGCGGGAGCCAGCTTCATCATCAGGATCGCGATCGGATAATTCCATGGCACGATCAAACCAACCGTGCCAATGGGCGCGCGCACCACGTCGACATATTCGGTGGGGCGGCGACGCAACGTCTCCTTGCGTTCGTCCTTTTGCGCATAATGCGCGAGCAGACGCACCGCGAGCCCGATTTCCGCTTTGGCCGCAGCCACAGGCTTGCCTTGCTCTTGACTGAGAACATTGGCGAGCTCGTCGCTGCAGGCTTCGATTCTGCTTGCACATTGCGCCAGTAATGACCTGCGAATCGACAGGTCGTAAGCCCACATTCCGCGCGAGGCCGCGTTGCCTGCAGAAACCGCATCGTCGAGATCAGCGAGTGTGGAAATCGGCGCCCGCGCGACAATGCCCAGAGTTGCAGGATCTTTCACGTCGTAGACATCCGACACGCTCGCGCTCGATCCACCGACGAGATTGAAATACGCTTCCATCGATACCTCTCTTATTGCGATTCGAGGACCGACGTCGCGGCATTCAGATTGGCCGGCATCGATTGCGCACCGCGAATCACGGTGCTCACCCACGGAATATCCTCCGGGTCGCATGCAAGGGTGATCTGCGGGAACGCCTTCACGACACGACCGACAGCAGTCTGCGCCTCCATCCGTGCAAGATGGGAGCCAAGGCAGAAGTGCGGGCCATGGCCGAACGCGAGGTGCTGTTTGACCGTGCGAGTAATGTCGAAGCGATCGGGATCTTCAAATCGAGCGGGATCGCGATTCAATGCGGCGATGAGGACCTGAACGAAGCTCCCGCTCGGAATCGTGGTGTCGCCGATGGTTACGTCATCGATGGTGACGCGGAAGGTTGTCCGATGCACGGAGCCGTCGTAGCGCAGAGTTTCCTCTACAGCCTGTTTGACAAGCGCCGGGTCGGCCCGGAGCAACTCCATTTGCTCCGGGTTGCGCAGAAGGTGCAGCAACGTGTTCCCGATCAGTCCGACGGTCGTTTCGTGTCCGGCGATGAGAAGCAGGTAAGCCATGCTTCGGAGTTCGTCGTCACTCAACGCATCCTTCGCATTGCGCGCAGCAATCATGGCCGACAGCAAGTCCGGTTGTTCGTCGGGCGACGCATCTGCCGGAACTGCCGCGCGCTTGCCCTCAATCAGCTCTGCGATGTAGTCCTGGAGCAAAGCGATGCCGCGCTCCTGGTCATTGTGGCCGGGAGTCATGGCCCATGCCGCCCACTGTCGAAAATCGTCCCGCCGGTCCTCCGGCACGCCCAGCATCGTGCAAATCACCGTGATACCGATCGGATACGCAAAGTCTGCGATCAGATCGACAGTGTCGCGCCCCCGCATCGCGTCGATGAGGTCATCGACCATTTTTTCGATCATCGCGCGGAGCCCCTCGAGCCGCCGCGGCGAAAATGCGAGATTCACCAGCGAGCGCAATCGCGTGTGTTCGGGCGCATCGGTATTGAGCAGATTGCCCGCTTTCGCACCTGAGATCGGGAAGCCCGAACTCGGGCCACTCTTGCCGGTCTTTGCGAGCGCCAGTTGCATGTACTGCGACCCCTTGGCGATGCGCGGGTCATTCAGCGCAGCCAAGCCTTCAGCCCAACGGGTGATCAGGTAGATCTCCGTCCCAACGGCGTTGCGAGCGCGCACGACTGGCCCTTTTGCCGCCAGTTCCTTGTACACGGGTTGAGGATCGAGCATTCGCTCGCAGTGGGGGAGATTGAACAACTCATCACTTGCATCAGGGACGTGGGCCATCATTGCTGCCTCCATGAGTATTTTCTTGCCGGACGTGTGTGCGCGGCGTACAGACGAGCGCCACCCTGCCGGGGGGCATCTCGCCATTGCTGTGAGTCTGGGGAACTTAGGGCTGGGGCTGTTCGCGCCAACTGATGGCGCCTACCACCATCTTCGTCAGGGTGTCCGTGAGCACTTCGTCGTTCACGTCCCGGCCGAGCATTTCGAGGTCGCCGTTGCCAACGACCCAGTTGTAGCAAGTGAACTCAATCATGGAACACAAGCTGGAACCTGCGATCTCCGGGTCGACGCCGGTGCAATATCCGAGCCGCTGCGCAAGGCGAATACGCGTGCTACTGACACGAATGCCCTCTGCACGAATCTCGCGCCAGATAGCCGCGAACGACTCGTCCACCATCGATGCCTGGAAAACGGCGACCGCGACCGCGCCATGTGCACGATAGACACGCCAGAACGAGAGCAGCATTTGACGGAGGTTCTCAAACGGATCTTCGTCAATGCTACAAGGGGGGCTGATGTTGTCACGCAAAGCGATCCGAAACTCGTCCGCGAGCGCGAGCAGCAGCTCCTCCTTGTTCTTGAAATACTGATAGAAGGAGCCGATTGCCTTGCCGGCCTCCTCCGCAATGTCGCCGATCTTGGCGTTCACGTATCCGTCACGTGCCAGCACCCGTCGCGCTGCGTCCTTGATGGCTGCTTCCGTTTTGCTGCGCTTTGCTCCTGCCCGCGGCCTGGAGGCCTCGTCGATTTCCATGTCCACACCAATCAGGTCACGATTCATGACTGCACTATAGCAGCCACATTCTAAAAATGAAACTGAATTCATTTTCGTTTTAGATCTTCTCAGGGTATCTCCCAGGCGGGCAACATTGAACCCCAAAAGGTGGACGTGTTCGGTGTTCGCATCGTGCTTCGGATGCTACCAACAGGGATTGGAGGCCAATAGTTAGAGAGGCGGAGATAGCGCTCAAGGGACGCAGTGTCGTCTATGCACCTTTCTATGCACATCGAAAGGGATCAGCCACTGGCCGCGATCGCGGAGCCGACTTCGAAGGACGAATCGGCCCGCCATGCAAACTCTAGCTGACCGACATCAAGGACTTCTACTGGCTTGCGCCACCGGCAGCGGCGGCCTTTTTTTGTGCGTTCTGCAAGCTCTGCGGGTAGTTAGGGTCGTTCGTCCCGGGCTGGTAGCCCTCTGCCTCGAGCTTCTTCAATTCAGCCGTATTTTTCGCGCGCGCTTCCTTGCGCTCAGCCTTGTGTTGGGCTTTGAGCTGCTTCTTCTGCGCAGCCTTATCGCCGGGTTTGGTTCCTGAGGCAGTTTGATCGACAACGGTTGCGCTGGCGGCGGTTTGCGCAAGCACCGGAACGGCGTGGCCCAGCAGCAACGCTACAGCAACGAAAGTCATCTTGCTCACGGATGAACGCATTGGCTACTCCTTGTCTATAGTTGAAGTGAACTTGCTTAACGCATCACATTTAGCGCAACGGTGTTCCTGAATCGCACAGTAATCTGATCATCCACCAACCGTCGCCTCCTGACCGACGACACCATAACCACGACGACGCATTACCATGGTCACCGGTCACGTTGCATGAAATCCGGCGACGCCATCTAATTATAAGGAATCCGACATAATCACACAGACTTGCCGACGTTGCACGCGGCTCAGTGACCAACCTGCAACTCGCCGTTTTACTTCGACACCTTCGTCCTTCCAAATACCAACGATTCAACCGCTCGCCAATACGCGTCAACAACGGTCGGATCGGAGGGCGAAAGCTTGCTGGTGACAGACAATTCGGGTCCAAAACTCGCAAGCGCGGACGTCAGACTGATCATCAGGTAATGGAAGAGAATCGGCTCGACTTTTGGCAATGCGCCTCTGGCCTGTGCATCGGAAATCTGCGGCAGTAGCCAGTCGATCAGCGGCTTCAATACCGTATCGGCGAGCCATTGGAGCCGTGGACTGTATCCCAACATCTCCTGGCGCATGAAGCGGTCAAACTCAGGAAACTTCACTGTGAAGCGAAATAGCGTTCCGTACGCCAACTGCAAGCGTTCTTCGGAGCTAATTGCGCCGGAGTCCGCCAGATGCGCATCCCATTCCTCCCGTATGCGTGCGAAGACGTATTCCGCCACGGCCTGCCAAAGAACCTCTTTCGAACGATAGTGGTAGGTAATGAGAGGGTGCTGCAGCCCGATACGCTCCGCGATATTGCGAATGCTGGCAGCGTCGTACCCCTTCTCGGCGAACTCTGATAGCGCGGCGCGAAGAATGGCAGATCGGGTCTCCTGAGCTCGCGGCTGCTCTGCCCGCTTCAGTTCCGCCGGGCGCCCAGTGGCGACTGCCTTGTTCGCGCTTGGGATGCGTGGCGCCATATTATAGATATCACTTTGACCAGACGTACAGTATAGTAGCTTGCTCCAAAACGTATTGTCTACTCGTTTCGGTAACGCCCTGAATCTGTCATGTCATAGTGGCGATGGCATTTGCCGGCGCTTCGACTTAGCAAACTCCTTTCGATGTTTCCGGCGGCGCCGCGCAGGGGGTACTTAGGTCCGAGATGCCAAATTGAGTTGTGCCCGGCAAAATCGGCAACATGCGACAGGTTCAACGAAGGTCAAGAACCGTGGCACAGTGTGAGAGACCTTTGTGAAGCTTGCCGTCGTTGACGGCCGCGCATCGCGGATGTCGGACTGCCACGCCTACGGACCTCCCGGGCCCGGCACGTAGCTCTTGATTATGTGGTCAACCAGGGTCGGCAAACGCTGAGCGACCCGCCGGGAATCGCTGCTTGATTTGAAATCGGATGTTGCACCTTCCCAAAGCATCATCAACGTATCCGCTAACGCCTCAGCGTCCACTGCATTTGCGGCAACTGCCAGTCGCATCAATAGTGCTCGAAACTCCCGACCAAGATTGGTACGCGATAGCCTGACAGGATGCTCCTCGTCGGTGAACTGCACCACCGACATCTGAGGTTGCCCGCGCTGATAACCATCGGAAGCCAGATCGACCGCGACATCGATAAAGAGCTCGAGCAAGTGTTGGACAGGCTCCTCGCCAGATCGATGTCCAGCTTCATGCCACCGCGCGCGCTCACGATCACAAAGCCAGTCTACGTAAGCTTGTAAAAACGCCTTACGCGACCCGAAAATCCGATAAATGCGTCTCTTACTGAGCCCCGTTTGATCGGCGAGCCGCTCGAGATTCAACGACTCGACAGGCTCGCGATAGAAAAGCGCTACCGCGGCTTCAAGAATGATGTTCCGGAGATTGCCGGTTGCAGCCTGCGGTTGTCTCCTGTTCTTTCGACGGATCGCGGACCGCGCGACCCGCAACGATTCCGGTTCAGGTTCATTTGGCTGAGCAAATTCATCCACCATTGCTTTCCACATCGTTCAGTCATCCTTTGTGTCAGCAGCCGAACCGGCTCCAAAGACTGCTGTGACGATTCTCGTAACAAAGCAGCAGCTTTGCGCTACGCGACTAATGCCGGAACAGCTACTAACCACGCCACACAGAGGCGACAATCATCATTGGAAGCCTTCCAGCACGGTTTTTCCGATAGCCCTTCCCGTTTCGATCCGTTCGTGGGCCCGGCGAAGATTCGCTGCCGTCAAGGGCCCCTCCACGTGCGTGAGCGTCGTCCGCAGCACGCCGGCATCGACCATTGCCGACACTTCTTTCAGCAGGCGGTGCTGGGCATCCATGTCCGCTGTCTGGAACAGCGACCGGGTGAACATCATCTCCCACGAAACAGTGATGCTCTTTGGCTTGAACGGCGCAATGCTGTCGTCAAAGTTGTCGATCAGCGTGATATGGCCCTGGGGGTTCATCGCGCGGGCGAGACTGGGCGCGGTGCCGGGCGTCGAAGTGATCGCCCCGATATAGTCCACGCCACTGAAACCGATTGCTTGCAGCGCTTCGTCGATGGGCTTGCTGTGGTCGGCAACGTGCTTCGCGCCGAGCTTGCGCACCCACTCGACACTTTCGGGCCGGGATGCAGTGGCGATGACAGTGAGGCCCGTGAGGCGGTTCGCTAGCTGGATCAACATGGAGCCGACGCCACCTGCTCCGTTCAGAACGAGCAGCGTGCCGCTGGGTGTGTGCACGCCGCGCGGCACCTTCATGCGGTCGAAGAGCATTTCCCATGCAGTGATTGAAGTGAGCGGCAAGGCCGCCGCCTCGGCGAACGACAATGAGGAGGGCTTGGGCCCGACGATCCGCTCGTCGACGAGATGAAACTCCGAGTTTGTCCCGGGGCGGTCCATCGCGCCTGCATAGAAGACCTCGTCACCCGGTTTGAAAAGGGTGACATCGCTTCCAACCGCAACGACCACGCCCGCCGCATCGTAACCCAACACTCTCGGAAGCGGGCTCTCCGAAGGATCTTCCCAGCGACGGCGCTTCACATCGACAGGATTCACCGACACCGCTCTCACGGCGACTCGCAAATCGTGCGGGCCAGGTTCAGGCATCGGAAGTTCAAGGTCGGTCAAAACCTCGACGCCCCCCTTTGCTGCATAACCAATCGCCTTCATTACCTTCTCCAATGCTGCTTATGCCGAACTTTCCTGGCAAGGCCACGCGAAGCGCAGGTCCACCTTGCGCGAGTTCAAATCGTGCCGTCCAGTTGTTCGAGCACGTCAGCCGGGAGGGCGAGCGAGCCAGCCGCCAGGTTTTCGCGCAGATGTTTGAGCGACGACGTACCGGGGATCAGGAGGATGTTTGGCGAGCGCTGCAGCAGCCACGCCAGCGCCACCTGCATCGGCGTTGCGTCCAGGGACGACGCCACTTCGGACAGCGTCGCAGACTGCAAAGGCGTGAAGCCGCCCAGCGGGAAGAACGGCACATAGGCGATGCCCTGCTGGGCGAGCGCATCGACTAACGGGCCGTCGTGGCGGTGCATCACATTGAACATGTTTTGCACGCAGACGACCGGGGCAATCGACTGTGCCTCCTTGATCTGCGCGGCGGTCACGTTGCTGAGACCCAGATGCCGTACCAAGCCCTGCTGCTGCAGCTGGGCAAGGACCGTAAACTGCTCGGCGATCGATCCCTCGGCCGGACCACTGTGGTCCCCCATGGTGCGCAGATTGACGACATCGAGGACATCCACATGCAGATTGCGCAGGTTGTCGTGCACCGCCGCGATGAGTTCGGCCGGGCTCTGCGCCGGGTTCCATGAGGCATCGCTACCGCGCACGGCACCTACCTTGGTTACGATCGTGAGGTCGTAACGATACGGATGTAGCGCCTCTCGAATGAGCTGGTTCGTTACATGGGGACCGTAGAAGTCGCTCGTATCGATATGGTTGACGCCGCTCGCCACTGCCTCACGCAGGACAGCAATCGCCGTGTCTCGATCCTTTGGCGGCCCGAACACGCCAGGGCCGGCGAGTTGCATGGCACCGTAGCCCATACGGCTCACGTGGCGGTCCCCGAGCATGAACGACCCGAGAGTGCTTGTTTTCGTCATGATGAAGCTCCTGTGTTGCGTTGGTTTTTCTTCTGCCTGCAGGCCGATGATGGTCATGCCATCCATCGCCGTCTGCGTGGCGGCGGCAGGCCTGACGATCACCAGACCTTCATGCCGCCATCAACAACAAGATCGGTAGCCACTGAAATTACCGATGGTTTGCCTCGTCGGGAATGCTATATCCACGACGATAGTTCGCATATGTCCTGAACTGCAACGCACCGTTGCGCGGGATAGAACGTTAAAGGCTCAACTTAGAGCCACCGTTGAACCAAATCACTGACCTCTTCCGGCTTTGGGCCTGGGGCGCGATCCCGATCACGCCGTCATCGGCGAATAGGTTGACACGCTTCCGCCGACATCCTAATATACAACTATGCTGTACGCATTCACTATTGTTGAACGTTCGCAGCATAGCGCCTGACAGGAGACATCGAGGTTTCAGGATCGCCATCATTTATTAAGGATTCCTTTCAATGAAAAGCATCTATTTTGAACGTCGTCAGAACGTAGGTCATATCGTATTGGCCAATCCTCCCTCGAATCTCATCGCGGCTGATTTCGCTGACAGCCTCGAGAGCTCCGTCCGGGAAGCCAGCAAGGCCGATATCCGGTCGCTCCTGATCCGTGCACAGGGCCCCGATTTCAGCAAGGGCGGAGACGTCCTCGATTTCATCGACAAAGGTTTCGATGATTGGCGGACCTTCATATCGCAGATTCACCATACCTATCGGTCAATCGAAGCCCTCCAGATTCCAACGATTGCCGCAGTGCGCGGCGCAGCATTTGGCGGCGCATTCGAGCTGGCTCTCGCTTGCGACTTTATCGTCGCGGCGGGGAACGCCACCTTCCGGTGCATTGAAGCGTCCGTTGGCTCGGCACCTGTTGCGGGCGGCGTGCAGCGCCTGGCGGAAAGAGTGGGGCGTGCGTATGCAGCGCGCTACGCGATGCTAAGCGAACCCATGTCCGGCGCGACCGCGGGTCAGCTCGGCGTCGCCGCCTTCGTTGTCGGCGAAGATCAGGTCGAGAATGTCGCGGAGGATCTCGCCATCAAGCTTGCCAACGGCCCTACGCGCTCGTATGGCGCCATTCGCGCCCTCCTCAAGGCATGGTCAGGCGGCGGCGTGCCCGGTGCCGACGCGCTGGTCCTCGACCTCACCATGGGGCTGCACATGACGGAAGACGCCAGGAAAGGGCGAACTGCACGTGCAGAAGCCGTCGCTCGTGGCGAAGAACCGGCTCCGGTCGTTTTTCTTGGCAAATGAGCCTTCAGACAAGCCCATTGCGCGGAAGATACCGATGAACACACTTTCATATGAGCGCGGAACACGTTTACCAGAGCTGATCGACAAGACAATTGGCGATTCATTCGACGAGATCGCCAGCCAAATGGGCGAACACGTTGCGGTAGTCAGCCGGCATGAAGGGGTCCAGCTAAGCTACGGCGACCTTCGCGAAAAGTCAGACCGGCTTGCGGCCGCACTTCTCGCGTCAGGGCTCAAGCCCGGCGACCGGATCGGAATCTGGTCCCACACGAACATCGCCTGGCTGCTGCTGCAGATAGCTACTGCAAAGGCTGGGCTGATACTCGTCAACATCAACCCGGCCTATCGGACCTCGGAGCTGGAGCATGCACTCAACCTGGTGGGGTGCAAGGCCATCGTGACGATGGTCAGATACCGCTCGAGCGAGTACTTGAACATGTTGCGGGAGCTGGGAAAAGCCCGGCTGCCGAGCCTTGAGACAATCTGGTGGATAGACGAGGCGGACTGCCCAGACGAAGCTGGCGCCCAACGCTTCTCCGACCTACTCAGCTTCGCCGATGCAGACAGCGCATCGCTTCAGGCCGTACGCCGCACCGTGCGCCCGGACGATGCCGTCAACATCCAGTTCACCAGCGGGACAACGGGGCTTCCCAAGGCCGCTACCCTGAGTCATCGCAACATCCTGAACAACGGTTTCTTCGTGGGCGAGTGCATGAAGCTCACCCACGCGGATCGAGTATGCGTCCCGGTCCCGATGTACCACTGCTTCGGCATGGTCATGGGCAATCTGGCTTGCCTGACCCATGGTTCGACGATCGTCTACCCCGCGGAGCGCTTCGACGCCGAAGCCGTTCTGGAGACCGTACAGGCAGAAAAATGCACGGCGCTGTACGGGGTGCCGACCATGTTCATTGCTGCGCTCAATCACCCGCGCTTTGCGGAGTTCGATATGAGCAGCCTGCGCACCGGCATCATGGCCGGTTCGCCTTGCCCTATCGAGATCATGAAGCGGGTTGTCGGCGACATGCATCTGCCCGAGATCACGATCGCTTATGGCATGACGGAAACGAGTCCCGTGAGTTGCCAAAGCATGACGGATACCCCGGTCGAGAAGCGGGTATCCACGGTCGGTCAGGTGTTGCCTCACCTCGAAATAAAGATTATCGATCCGCTGACCGGCCAGACCGTGGAGCGCGGTCAGCCCGGCGAACTCTGCACCCGTGGCTACTCGGTCATGCTTGGCTACTGGGACCAGCCCGACCGGACGCGCGAGGCAATCGACGCCGAAGGCTGGATGCACTCGGGCGATCTCGCCACGATGGATTCGGACGGCTACATCAACATCGTCGGGCGCATCAAGGATATGGTCATCCGCGGCGGTGAAAACCTTTATCCCAGGGAGATCGAAGAGTTTCTGTATACCTGCCCGGGCGTTCTCGACGTGCAGGTGGTCGGCGTACCGGACAAGCATTTCGGCGAAGAACTCTGCGCATGGATCGTCGTCAGTCCGGGGGCGGCTCTCGACGACGCCGCAGTCCGCGACTTTTGCAAGGGCCGGATAGCGCATTACAAAGTTCCCAAATACATCCGCTTTGTCGACTCGTTTCCGACCACCGTGACGGGAAAAATCCAGAAGTACCTGATTCGACAAATCATGAGCGACGAGCTTGATCTGAAAGAACAACAGACAGCGTGACGCTCCTCAGTGAGGAGATCACATCAGTTCCGTTACCACCATTTACCGGAGTGCTGCCATGGCAGAAGTTGACATACAAACCGTCTATTTCGTCGCGAAGGATATTGCCAGGTTGGAAGATTTCTATGTATCGGCGCTGGGAATGCCTGTCCAGTTCCGCGACGAGAACAAGTGGACTCAATTCCGCCTGCAGCGCAGCGCATTTGCTCTAAGTTCGGCAGAGGAAGCGGCACAAGGAGCCGTCGGGGCCGTCCCCATCTTCCAAGTCGCCGGGGAGGTCCAGGACGAGGTTCGGCAGAAAATCGTGTCCTCGGGCGGCCAGCTACTCGCGCAGCGCGACATGGGCACACACGGCGTCGTTGCCACCTACAAGGATCCGGAAGAGAACATCTTTCAGGTATTCAGCAAATCTCCGGCGCACTAAGTCGCGCTAAGTCAGAAGATCACTCATTTCGCACCTTACTGGAAAAACGATGAAATTCGGTATATTTGATCAAAACGATCGCAATGGGCTGCCTATTCATAAGCAGTACGAAGACAGAATGCAGATTATCGAGCTTTACGACAGGCTCGGCTTCCATTGCTATCACATGTCGGAACACCACGCGACCACGCTGAGCGCTTGCCCGTCGCAAAGCGTGTTTCTTGCCGCTGCCGCGCAGCGCACCAAGAAACTGCGCCTGTCTCCGCTGGTCTACATTCTCCCGATCCACCACCCAGTGCGTCTTGCTGAAGAAATTTGCATGCTCGACAATCTGAGCGGCGGCCGCCTGGAGTATGGCGTGGGCCGAGGCGCCTCGCCCCACGAAATCGAGGCGCTCGGTATCGATCCGGCCACGGCTCAGGCCAGATACATCGAGTCGTATGAAATCATCAAGCGGTATCTCAGCTCGGATACCCTCGACTATAAGGGGACGTTCTGGCAATTCAACGACATGCCGATCGAACTCAAGCCGCTGCAGACACCTCCGCCGACCTGGTACGCGCTGGCGTCACCTGAGTCGACGGTATGGCCGGCCCAGGAGAAGATGAACATTGTGTGCGGCGGCCCGGTCCAGCGAGTCAGAGCCATCACCGAGCGATATCGCGAAGAATTCGCAAAACGGCATCCGTCCACCCCTGAGCCGCTAATCGGCGTGAATCGCTATATCGTTGTCGCGGAAACGGACCAGGAGGCCATGAAAATTGCCTCGCGGGCATGGTCGGTCTTCTATCCGAACTTTTTCAAGCTCTGGAAGAAGCACGGGACGGAACCGGTCAACGCGAAGCTTCCGCCGACGATCGAGCCGCTCGTGGAATCGGGCCTCGCCGTGGTGGGCCGGCCGGAAACCGTTCGTGAAAAACTGCTGGAGCAGGCGCACGACGGCGGTTTCAACTACCTCATCGGAACGTTCATGTTCGGCGACATGTCCGTTTCCGAAGCAAAGACGTCTATCGGTCTGTTTCACGAGTCCATCATGCCGGCGTTCAGCGAGGCGCAAAAGGTCCTGTCATGACCGGAAGCATCCTGTTAGACCACGAACGTCCTGCAATCAGGACGTTCGACAAACGTCAGCTGAGAGACGTGCTCGGGTCCTTCGTAACCGGCGTCACCGTGGTCACCACGCTCGATGCCGAGGGCAAAATGCACGGCCTCACCGCCAATTCGTTTTCCTCGGTCTCGCTGGATCCGCCTCTCGTTCTATGGAGCCAGGCGACCTCCGCGGGAAGCCATTCGGCGTTCAAGGATGCTGAGCGATTCACCATCAACATCCTGGCTGAGCACCAATACGACCTCGCCAATCACTTTGCGACCCGATCGCCGGACAAATTCTCCGGCATCGACTATGACCTCGGGGTCGACGGGCTGCCGCTACTGCGCGATTGCAGCGCATGGCTGGAGTGCAAGGTAGTCTCCCGCTATCCAGGCGGAGACCATGTTATTTATGTCGGGTCGGTGGATTGCATTCGCCAGAGCACGCGGCGGCCACTGGTATTCGGCGGCGGGCAGTATCTGGTCGCCGACCCGCACGACCTCGGCCGCGCGCCGGTCGGAACGGCAGGCGCGATGAAATCGCAGCCACATGCTGTCCGGCTGGCCAGCCGCGCCATGTTGCGGCTCGCGCGTACACTGGACAAGACACTTGCGCTGGTCGCGTGGGGCAATCACGGTCCCACGGTGATCGCGTGGCAAGCCGCAACCACGCCTGTGGCCGCCGATCTGCCGCTGGGGCTTGTGCTACCGGTGACTTCCTCCGCTTCGGGCTTGGCTCTCGCGGCGTTCCTTCCGCCCGAAGCGGTCGATCGATTCGTGACGGCGGAGCTGCGTGATAACGGACGACAAGCGTCTGGCGAACTGCCCCTCACCGTGGAATCACTCGCAAGCGTACTTGAATCCGTCAGGGCTTCGCATGTCGCGACGAGGCGCCCCGGGCCGTTTTATGACGACCGGGTGCTCGCCAACGCCATCAGCGTGCCCATTCTTTCCCCGAGCGGACTCGCCGTGCTGGCACTGACGGCGATCGGCCCGGCAGAGCATTTCGATGCCGCGGCTGACGGCCATTGTGCTGAAGCCCTCAGGGACGCCGCGCATGAGATCTCCGCTGCATTGAGAGAAGCGTGAAATGATATTCACCTTAACGCAACTTACATCTCGGCCAAACTCCAATCATGACTGAAACAGATAGCCATCTACTTGAATCCTCGTTGCCCGCCGTCGAACAGGCATCATTGAATCTCCCCACACTCGGCGATAAACGGGTCATCACGTATCGGGCTGCCGGCGACGAGCGCGCGCCCGCCATCGTGCTGCTGCATGGCATTGGTTCGAGCTCGGCGGGATACCGCGCGCAGCTCGCCGCACTGAGCAAGAGCCATCGGGTAATTGCCTGGGACGCCCCCGGCTATGGACAAAGCAGCCCCTTTGCGATCGGCACGCCGGCCGCCACGGATTATGCGGATGCGCTCATGGCCCTGCTGTCTGCGCTCGGCGTCTCGCGTGCAACCGTCGTAGGCAGTTCATGGGGTAGTGTCATCGCTGCAACGTTTGCGGCGCGATACCCGTCGGCAACGCGCGCCGTCGTATTGAGCGCACCCAATGTTGCACGAGGACATCTATCCGGCACAGAGCGCGACCTGGCGCGAGAAGTCCTGATGCGAAGCGCAGCGGCACAATCGACCGAGGCGCGCGCTGCTGTGGTCAACGCTCTGGTCGCTCCGAACGCCGGTCCCTTGGTTCGCGCGGTCGTATCCCGGCTGAGAGACGCGGTGACCCCTATAGGCTGGGAACACGCCGTGGACATGCTCTTCTCCACGTATACGCCATCCGTCGTTCCTTCGATCCAGGCGCCTATCTCCGTGATTATCGGCAACCTGGACCGCGTCGCTCCAATTGACGACCATGC
Organism: Paraburkholderia elongata; assembly: GCF_013177735.1. GTDB lineage: Bacteria > Pseudomonadota > Gammaproteobacteria > Burkholderiales > Burkholderiaceae > Paraburkholderia > Paraburkholderia elongata. The sequence continues at coordinate 39,955 of NZ_WOEZ01000005.1, forward strand.
CAGGCCGATTCACGAGGCTGCTCACGATTCGACACTTCACGTACTCGATGCAATCGGCCACATGCCGAAGCTTGAAGCGCCAGAGGCATTCAATTCCATCGTGTTGGCAGCTGCCGCAGCCGGGACAGACTGACGGAAGGACGAATGCAATGAGGAGGCCGCGGCGCAAGCCGTGGCCCTCGCTTTAGGGCCTGTTCACGCTAATAACAGGCCCTAACGTGTCCATTGCTTGTCGCTCGCCGAGACAGACGGCGCGCATCGGTATTGAGCGCCCGGCTTCTACCCAATTTTGCTGGGGACCTTTCCGCCCAGTGCAACCGTAGATCGAACCGCGCTATCGAGTAGCGCCTTGATCTCTTTACCTTCAACTTCCGTGTTCAGTGTTGCGGGCGATCCGATGAGACTGATGGCAAATCGGAGATCTCCGTCCCTGTCCCAGATAGGGGCCGCGACAGACACGTAACCCATGTCCCCACGATGAACCGTTGTGAAGCCACAGTTGCGCAATTCAGCGATCGCTTCTTCCCGCAAGGAAGCCGGAGTCCAATCCTGTCCCGCAGACAGTTCGCGGCTGATGAGATCGTCGGTGCGCGCAGGCTGAAGGCAGGCAATGAACAGCTTTCCCGCAGCAGTCGTGACCAGCGGAATCAGACCGGTTCTCAGCTCGAGAATACTGCGCGTCTGCCCCTCCTGCTTAAAGAGACTAACCGGTCCATCTTCGGTCCATGCGGTCACAGCCGCGCCACTAAGAGTTGCTTCTCGCAGGGCGATCACCTCCCGACGAACGATATCGAATCCGTCCAACTGGTTGATCGCGCTCATACCCAAAGCAAGCGACGCCGGCCCGAGCTTGTAGCACCCCGGTTTTTCGTCCGCCGACGCAAGCCCGGTCCGCACCAGACTAATCATGTAGTTGCTCGTCGCGCTCGGCGACAGTTCGGACAGCGCAGCAATCTCCTTGAGAGGGAGTGCTCGCTCACTCGTCTGCAACGCCGAAAGAATTCGGAACGCAATCTCGACAGACTGAATGCCGCGCCTCGCAGTCACATTGGTCATTTTTCAGCCATATGGAAGTCACAGAAAAGCACCGCCCCGGGTTTCCACGGACGGTCGTCATGTTGACACGTCTAAGGGTGACCCCTATAGTGTTCAACATAAATTATGTCATTCATTATTGTTGAATGCAACACCGGCAAGCTGGAGCAATCGGGGACAAGCGAGTAGCCGGAACAAACGTTTGAATTTTTAGCATCTCATTTCATAAGTACTACAAATTTTTTACCTTTCCTTTTATTCATATAACTTCTTCGGAAGAGTAACAACCGGATCGGAGACAAGGCATGGCAATTTTTGGACGTACGGTGGCAGGCGCGATCGTCGCACTTTCTGTGACCGGTGCCGCCAACGCGCAGTCCAGCGTTACCTTATATGGAATCGCGGACACTGCAGTACAGTACATAAGCAACGTCGGAGGACACGCCCTATTCCAGGAGGGAAACACGCACTCACCCGACATTTTCGGCTTGAAGGGCGTTGAGGACCTCGGTGGCGGGCTCCGCACCATCTTCGATCTTCAGAACGAGTACTTGCTAAACAACGGCCGGCAACTTGTCCCCGGGACGCTATTCAATAGAAAGGCGTATGTTGGACTGCAATCGGACACCTATGGTACGTTGACGCTCGGTCACCAACCCAGCTTCATGTATGACGTTCTGGCCAATTATCAAACGCCTTTCCTCCTCGGCAACATTCTCTCGCTTCACGAGGGTAACCTGGATGAAATTGCCAACTTCTTCCAGTTCAACAATGCGGTGAAATATGTGAGCCCGACTCTTGGCGGGTTCTCCTCGGGGGCAGAATTTGCATTTGGAAATGTGCCCGGCAATTTCGGCGAAAGCAGGGACTACTCTTTCTTTGTCCAGTACAAGGGAGGACCTCTGAGTCTGGCAGCCACGTACGCGAACGAGAACGACCGTTTTCTGGAACTTTCCAGCTTCATTGGTCTTCCGTCGCTGTTTGGAACCTCACTTCCTCAGGCCGAAGGCGTTGTTGCCAAAAAGCTCGTCAATTGGGGGCTCGGGGCATCGTATCAGCTGAAAAACGTGCTTCTGCACGCCACGTTTACGCAGTCGCGCATCACATTGGCGACTGGCCAGGGTAACGCCAACACAGTCGACGCCGGTGTGAACTGGACGATCAAGCCCGATGACGTCCTCGCGATTGGCGGATGGGTGGAAAATCTCGACGGCGGAAACTGGAAGACCATTACCATCTCGAACTCTTACCTCTTCTCGAAAAGAACTACGGTCTACCAGCAGGTGACCTACCAACACGCGTCGGGCGCCAATAGCGTCGCCTCGTTCACGGGCGCAGGCGTGGCATCCGGTCGGTCTACGACCGGCGTCTCGGTTGGTATCCAGCACTTCTTTTAGGAATGCGATGTTAACTGTCGACCGATGGTGAGCACTGCATGGCCGCACAACCTCAAGCGGCCGCAATAAATGTGTGCAATTGATCTAAAGAAACCCCGCCTATATGTATCGCCGCTGGCGATAGGTTGCATCGAAATATATAGGCTTCTTTCCGGATACGCCATCACCTATCCTCCCCTCCACGAGATCGCACGCCGAGCGGTCGGTTTGTTTCGCCAGCCGCCACCATTGAGGACGCTACATCGTTCAGGCTGCCTGCACTGTTGCAGGGGTATATCGGCTAGTCCACAAGGAATAGTTCATGCAAAACGTCCATGCCGGTAACGCGGCCATTCCGGCCATAGGCTTTGGCACCTATGGGATGACTGGCGACGACATTTATCGAATGATCCCCGCAGCCCTTCGTGCCGGCTTCCGTCATATCGACACCGCGCAAATCTACCGTAACGAGGCGGAGATCGGCGACTGCATCGCCGTATCCGGCATCCCAAGAAGCGAATTATTTCTGACGACCAAGGTCTGGGTTAGCAACTACTCCGCAAAATACTTCGACGCGTCCGTCAACGAGAGTCTACGTAAGCTCAAGACGGACTATATCGACCTACTCCTGCTGCACTGGCCGGGATCGGATGTGCCTCTCGCCGAACAGATCGCGGAGCTCAATGCGGTCGTGCGCGCAGGCAAGGTCCGGCACATAGGCGTCAGCAATTTCAATCGTGCACTGTTGACGGAAGCGATCCGGCTCTCGGCAATTCCGCTGGTAACGAATCAGTTCGAATACCATCCGTATCTGAATCAATCCTTGCTCATCGAAAGCACGCGCGAGGCTGGGCTCGCCGTGACAGGATATTGCGGCATGGCGATTGGCCGCGTCTTCTCGGATCAAACGCTCAAGGAGATCGCGGCACGCCATGACAAAACCATCGCCCAGATCATTTTACGGTGGCTTGTTCAACAGCGCGGCGTTGTGGCGCTTTCGAGAACCACGCGGATCAGTCGACTGGCGCAAAACATAGCGGTATTCGACTTTGAGTTGGACGGCGCGGACATGGCGGCTATACACGCGTTGGCGACGGAAGACAGCAGAATTGTAGATCCGCCCGGTCTTGCCCCGCTGTGGGATAGTACAGGCGCTTGACCGTCTGGTCTCTGGCGCGATAGCCAGACATTCGGAATGGCCGGGTTCGCGTTTAGAGACCAAAGCATGCAACACCGGGTTACACGAGGTAAGTAGCCTACTTCCCGAGCTGTGCGATGAACGCGCGAGCAGCCGGCCCTGGCGGCGCGTCCTTACGGTAAACAACCTTCATCGGCATCCTCGTATCGCGCGGCAAGCCTTCAACGCGAATCGTCACCAAGGTGCCACTGTCGAGATCCGGCTTCACCATGTGCAGGGGCATATGCCCCCAGCCCAGGCCCGCCTTCAGAAAGGCATGCTTGGCCCCCATATCCGCGAGCCTCCACGTCGAGGGGGACAGTACACCGAATTCGCGCCCTTGGGACAGCGCGGTTCGGTCGCTGAGTACGAGTTGCACGTGCTTCTTCATTGCGGCAGCGGAGATAATGCCTTGGAAATTTGCGAGCGGATGAGAGGGGCTTACGACGGTAACCAGCTCAAGCTCGCGCAAGGATTCGACCTGCAGTTCGTCCGTCACGATCGGCAGAGTGCCAATCACGCCAATATTGCAAATCTGGTCGAGCACCAGCTTCATCACGCCGCCCAGCGCCTCGACATAGAGCCGCAGCGGCGTGTGCGGATAATCCTTTTGGGACTGAGCCGCCGCGCTCGTCAAGCTGTCCATTGGGTACATCACGTCCATCGCAACGGAGAGCTCGGGCTCCAGACCCTCTCGCATCGCGCGCGCTCGAGCCTTGAAACCATCGATCGTGTCAGCCACGGAACGGGCGTCGAGCAGCAAGCTCTTACCTGCATCGGTAAGCTTCGGGTAGCGGGCAGTGCGATCAAACAGCTTCACCCCGAGCTGTACCTCGAGATTCGCGAGGGTCTGGCTGACCACCGATTGCGCGCGCCGGAGCTTTCGTCCGGCTGCCGAAAAGCTGCCTTCATCGACCGCTGCGATGAAGGTCCGAAGCTGGTCCAACGTAATACCGTCAAGCATATCCATCGCCTATATCGATACGTAGAATCTAAAAATATAGGCTTTTAAGATGTAGCGCAAGCTCTTACCTTACCCGTATCACGCTTTTTTGAGGCAGAGCCATGAACATCGACACAGCCGTACTCACCCCGATTCCGCAAACAATGCTGGCGCCGCGCCGGATCGCTTTTCGCACCGGCGGCAGTGCGCACGGCGGCATTACTCGTCTGGCCAGTCCCTCCGATCTCGGAGAGTTGATCAAGCCTTTTGTGTTCCTTGATCACGCCGTGGTCGTACCGACCGGCAAGCCGATGTTCGGGTTCCACCCGCACTCGGGCATCGCAACACTCACCACCGTGCTGAGTGGCGGAATCTCCTATGAAGATACGACCGGCAAGAATGGCGAACTTCGAGCCGGCGGCCTCGAATGGATGAAGGCCGGCAATGGTGTCTGGCACGACGGAAACGTATTGCCAGGCGAAACCGTACGCCTCTTTCAACTCTGGGTCGCCCTTCCGCCCTCGCTGGAGAATTCGCCGCCGGAAAGCCAGTACATCTCGCCAGCCCAGGTCCAGCGGGATGGGCCAGTCCGCGTAATCCTCGGCCGCCACGGATCTGCAGCGAGCGATATCCGCGCGCCTGAAGGCATCAACTATTTCCATGTTGAACTGAGCGCTGGGGATACGTGGCGATACGTGCCGCCGGTCGGACACAACGTCGCGTGGCTGGCGATCGACAAAGGCCGCCTGAACGCATCCGAGCCGATCGAGGCAGGGGAACTCGCCGTGTTCGAGGAATCCGACGGGGCGCCCATCGAGCTGCATGCCGAGGGCGCGACGTCGTTCGTCATCGGCTCCGCTATCAAGCACCCCTATCCATTGGTGCTCGGCCACTACTCGGTGCACACGAGCCCGGACGCGCTTGCACAGGGTGAGACTGAGATCCGCCGCATCGGTCGCGATCTGGCTGCGCAGCGTCGCATCGCCACGGCCCGAAATGGTTGACGTTGTAGCTCTTTTGCCAAACCGTAATTTTCTTTTAGAAGCGGAAAGTCATGACAGGCAGCGCGATTCTTTCACCGGCCGATGTGGCCGTCGCTTATTTCGACAGGCTCGACCGTGGCGCTCCAGAGTTGTTCGAACTCTTCGCTGACGACTTCGAGTTTTACTTTCCGAAGTTTGGGATCGGCAAGGGAACGGAGGATTTCGTCGCCTGCATGACAGGTCTGCAGGGTCGGCTTGAGAGCATTACCCATTACGTGGACCGGTCAGCTGTCATTGTCGCTGGCGACAAGGTGGTCGTCGAGGGTCTCTCGTCTGGACGAATGAAATCAGGTGAAGAGTGGCATGGCGGCGTTACAGCTGGCGGGCGCTTCTGCAACGTGTTCGAGATCCGGGGCGGCCTCATTGAACGTGTCTCGGTTTATCTCGATCCCGATTATGTTTCAGAAGACACCGAACGCTTCCTGTGGAAGAACCGCAAGAGCCAGTGGTGAAGGGGCTTGCCGCGGCGGCAGTCGAACAAACATAAGCCAATTGCTTCGCGACGCATTGGATCGGCGGGATGACGGCCGCTTCTACCATAGCCGGCTTTACTCTCCGCGTCCCGCAGCAAGCGTTTCGAGCAAGTGACGGACGACTGGAATTCGTGCGTTACCGAGTGAGGACGAACGCTTGTACGACGCCTGGCTTTGTCGTCAGGGTCCGGCGGCAGGCGCCTCGCGCTCGCCGATCTCGTGGTCGAAGCTGCCACCGAAAATCTTGATCTGAAGATTCGCATCCTGAAGCAGATCGAATCCGTGGCGCGATCCGATGCGATCATCGCGTCGAACACTTCATCGATCTCGATCACTGCGGGCGTGCTCATTCCTCAGCCTTGCCGAGGCCGCTCCATACGACCTTGACAGCCTTGCGGAAGGCATGCAGTTGCGAGGGGTTGTCTTCACTCCAGCGAAGGAAAATAACCAGGCCCTGGCAACTGGACACGATCAATGCGCCACGCAATTCGCGCTCCTCCATCGACAGTGCCGGATTGAATTCGCCAACGAGCTTCGCAAAAAGCCTCGTGAACTGCTTTTGTATCTCCACGACCACATCGCGCGCAAACGGTTCATGCAGCGCCAACCCCCAACTTTCGAAGATGGCTGCAGGCATCCCAGGTTTGACAAACTCGGCGAAAGCGTCGTCGATGATCGCTTCGAGCCGCGCCTGCGGGGAGCGGTTTCTGTTTTCGGCAAAGCCTCGAAAGCGTTCGAAGTACCGCTTTGCGACCTCCTCGATCGTGGCGCGCAATAGCGCTTCACGGGTCGAAAAATAGTGCTGTAACGTGCTCAGGCGAATGCCCGCATCATTGGCCACGCGGTTGATCGTGTACCCCGCGTAACCCGCCGCGATCAGCACGTTGATCGATACATCGATGATCTCAGGCACCCGGCTCTCCCGATTGCCGCGCTGCCTCGCGAGTGTCGCGGTTCGTGGATCAAATATCGCTGCGGAAGTGAGGGTCAGTTTTTTCACGTGCACTCCGAATAGGTTATCTAACCTGACTTAAGTATAGGTTGAGAAACCGGTTTTCCCAAACATCGACGCACGAAATGTCCAATGAATCAAAGCTTCTAAAGGCAAATATCGTTTACCCTCACATCCAAATTAAGCGGTTGATTTATAGGTTATCCAACCTATAGTTGTCGGTAAGGTAACCGACAAGACGTTGCAATGTTCCAGCCACGAATTGGCGGGACACGATGGTGGCGCCGCGGTGAGAGGAGAGCGAGATGGGTTCCGGCAAGATGTGCTTGCGATCACTGGTCGCAAAGTGGTTTGGGCACTCTGCGGTGGTGGCGGTACGCGTGATGGAGTTCAGTCGCACACCATCGGATCGAAGGCGCTACGTGCGCATCGGCGTGATGCGGCCGGACGAAGGTTTGACCATCGTTTTCTTCCGGCACGATGACGGTTCGTGGAACGTGTTCCCGGCAAAGGCGAGCACGCCGGCGATGCGCGCTTACCCGCTTGCGGCATGAGCGACGGGTCGATAGTCGGGCGATCTCGGGAGAACGGAATGAACATCCTGGAATTGGCGGCGGATGCTGGAATGCTGATCGTACTTGACGGCAAAATCGGTCGCACCGAGTACCGAAGCGTCCATGGAACGCTGGATGCGTTTCAGCGTTTTGTTCACGCGTTGGAATCGGCACTGGCGAATAACGAGGAGTCCGATGGGTCTCAGTGTCAGGGCAGCCTGTGCGCGGAGTCTTCGTTATTTTGAAGAAATGGCGCCGGATCGAGTTCGCTCACACTGGAGAGCAAGCTCGATTGGATGGAGAGACTGATGAAGGTTTCCGCAATCTACGCCTGGGTGGCGGCGCTCATTGCTATCGCCGCGGGGCTCCCTCCAGTCTTGTCCTACGCCTACGCGCTCGATCCGCAACTCGACTGTAGATCGAACGCACACGCGTTCATCGCCCCGCTCCTGAAGGACCAGTACATCGATCCGAAGCCGATGCGCGTCGAAGCGAACTCGGTCAACGCATTTCGACCGGCGCACGGCAGCAACCTGACGGCATTTGGCTTTCGCGTCTACGCCGTCCTCGGGTATGAACACAACGATGCACTGTTCAAACGTGGAGATGGCCAGCCTGTTACAGACTCAGCCTATGGTGTGGTAGTGATGGGCCCGACCGAGTCAGTAGAAGCGCACGCGCGCCAGGCCGGCAGCGGCGCTGTCATTCATCAAGTAGCCCCCCTACTACTAACGGCCATTTTCTGCAGCGGACCGTGACGCGCTCAGCAGCGCGGTCAGTCAGCGTAAGGGGCTGAAAAAGCAATAGCGGGCGCTACGCACCCAGCACTTCGAGGCGTGGGAAAGCGCGACGTGCGCGCCGATGCTGCCTTGTATTTTATTTATTGGTGGGCCGGGTCGGAGTCGAACCGACGATGTCCTTTCGGAGGCGGATTATGAGTCCGCTGCCTGCAACCAGCACGGCGTCCGGCCCTGAGAAAACTAAAACAGCCAAGAAAAAGACCCGGTCATGAAGTCCGGGCCTAGTCACTGACAGGCCGACATACTACACGAAAAAGGGGCCTCCGTGACCGCTTCGCTCTCGCGAAACAACCAGGAAGCCCCTAGACTTGCTACATCCCGCCGACCTCGATCAATTCCCTTCGAGGAACGACTTCAGCTTGTCCGAACGGCTCGGGTGACGCAGCTTGCGCAGCGCCTTCGCTTCGATCTGACGGATCCGCTCACGCGTCACGTCGAACTGCTTACCGACTTCTTCGAGCGTGTGATCGGTGCTCATCTCGATACCGAAACGCATCCGCAGCACCTTCGCTTCACGCGGCGTCAGCGAGTCGAGCACGTCCTTCACGACATCGCGCATGCTGGCGTGCAAGGCGGCGTCGGCCGGCGCGACCGTGTTCGTATCTTCGATGAAGTCACCCAGATGCGAATCGTCGTCGTCACCGATCGGCGTTTCCATCGAGATCGGCTCCTTCGCGATCTTCATGATCTTGCGGATCTTGTCTTCCGGCATCTCCATCTTCTCGGCCAGCGTTGCCGGATCCGGCTCGAGACCGGTTTCCTGCAAAATCTGACGCGAGATGCGGTTCATCTTGTTGATCGTCTCGATCATGTGAACCGGAATCCGGATCGTACGCGCCTGGTCAGCAATCGAACGCGTAATGGCCTGACGGATCCACCACGTTGCATACGTGGAGAACTTGTAGCCACGACGATATTCGAACTTGTCCACCGCCTTCATCAGGCCGATGTTGCCTTCCTGAATCAGGTCGAGGAACTGCAGGCCACGGTTCGTGTACTTCTTCGCGATCGAGATCACGAGACGCAAGTTCGCCTCGGTCATTTCGCGCTTCGCCTGACGCGCCTTCAGTTCGCCGGCCGCCATCTGACGGTTGGTTTCCTTCAGGTCCTTCAGCGGCAGCACGACGCGCGCTTGCAAATCCAACAGACGTTGCTGCTGCTCGCGAATGGCCGGAATGTTACGCGTGAGGATCGCGCTATACGCGTGACCTTCGCCGACGATCTTGTCAGCCCATTCCAGATCCGTTTCGCTGCCCGGGAAACGCGCGATGAATTCCGCACGCGGCATGCCGCACTTGTCGACCACGGTATGCAGGATCTGACGCTCGACCTGACGCACTTCGTCTACTTGCGCACGCAACGTGTCGCACAGACGCTCGACGGTGCGCGCGGTAAAGCGGATCGTCATCAGTTCGTTCTGGATCGTTTCCTGCGCCTTCAGATACGACTTGGACTTGTAGCCTTCCTTCTCGAACGCGCGACGCATCTTGTCGAACCATTCGCTGATCATGGCGAACTTCTCGAGGGACGCACGCTTGAGCGCTTCCATCTGCGCTGCGTTGGCCGTGGCTTGCGCCGTGCCGTCGTCTTCTTCCTCGTCGTCCGCGTCTTCTTCCTCGACTTCCTCGTCTTCGCTTTCGATCGCTTCCGCTTCCTGCGCCGAGAAGCCGTCCGCATCATCCGCGTTGGCGTCGATCAGGCCGTCGACCAGTTCGTCGATGCGGATTTCCTCGTTCGCGACGCGCTCAGCCATGGCGAGAATGTCGGCGATCGTGGTCGGGCACGCAGAGATAGCCATCACCATGTGCTTGAGGCCGTCTTCGATCCGCTTCGCGATTTCGATTTCGCCTTCGCGCGTGAGCAGCTCGACCGTACCCATTTCACGCATGTACATGCGGACCGGGTCGGTGGTGCGGCCGAATTCGGAGTCGACGGTGGAGAGCGCGACTTCCGCTTCCTCTTCCACTTCGTCGTCCGACGAAGCAGCGGGTGCGTTGTCGTTCAACAGCAGCGTTTCAGCGTCCGGCGCCTGCTCGTACACCGCCACGCCCATGTCGTTGAACGTGCTGATGATGCCTTCGATCGCCTCGGTCTCGGTGAAGTTGTCCGGGAGGTGGTCGTTGATTTCCGCGTACGTGAGGAAGCCGCGCTCCTTGCCGAGCTTGATCAGCGCGCGCAGTTTGGAGCGGCGCTCTTCGAGTTCCTCGACGGTGCCCGGCTGCGACGACGCGAACGCGTCTTTCAGCAGCGCTTTTTCCTTTGCACGACGATCGCGAGCCTTGACCTTTTCCACCTTGCCTGGAACGGCCGCAGGGGTTTCTTCGCTTTGGGTTGCGTCGCTTTGGGTTGCGTCGTCATCAACGGGTGTTTCGTTCAGCTTTTTCGTCATGGAGTTCGTCGTACCGGCTGTAGTCTCGACTCGCGGCTGTTGGACAACAGCCGGTTGAACCGTGGATACTGGAGTCTCGCGCTCTACCGCATCGTCCTGCACGGCAGGCGCTTCCCTTGCGCTTCTGACACCCGGCTGTTTTATGGCCGGTAGTGGTACAGCTTTCGCCGCCCTGACCGGCTCCGCGGGCGCAGCGGAAGTGGTCGAGGATTTCTTCCCGGCAGGAGGTGTGACGCTTGCGGCAGACGTTTTTCTGGGGGAAGAAGCTAACTTGGCTTCAGTGACCTTTCTGGTCGGCTCGTTCGAGCCCGTGCCTGTTGCTTTTTTTCCGCCTGGTGTCTTTGCCATCGCAATCGCCTTTTCGCCTTTGCTAGGAAAACCATTGAAAAAACAAACCGCTAGAAACCTTTTATTATAGCACCCAGGCTTCTGCCATCCCGCTTACAGCCCGAGCTGGCGCTTCATCTCAGCCCGCTTCTGATTCAGGCCCGTCAGCTCCGCAAACTCCTCCGGTGTGTGCCGGGATTGCCGCGAAAGCTGCTCGAGACGATCACAGTAAGCGTCGTATCGCATCTTCAGAATCGCCGCTTTCAGCTCCTCTCCGACGATCCGTTCCTGCTCACGCCGTTCCTCGATGACGGTCGCATCCTCCGGGTCCTTCAGCAGCAAATCCCGGACATTTTCATCATAGTCTAGAATTTTGCGAAAGATTTCCTCGAAAGTTGGGGCATTCGCGCCGTTTCGCAATAGGTCGGACAGCAACTGAAACTCCGCCGAATCGCCCAGCGCGCGCGCATGCGTCGTCACTTCTTCGAACAGCTCGCCGTGCCGCGTGACGCTCAGAAGCGCCTGCTCGGCTTCCTCGTCGAGCACCGCCACCGTCCGCGGATACATCACCAGATTGCGCAGCGTCTTTTCCTCGATCCCGGTCACACTGCGCCGGTCCTTGCGGGCCGGCGCCAAACGGGCGGCCGCCGCAATCCGGGCGTCGACCTCGCATAAGGCGGCCACTTCGTCGAACGGCACGTCGAGCCGGTCGGCGAACATATGCATGATCTGCGCGCGCAACGCATTGGCCGGCAGTTGCTGCAGCAGCGGTTTCGCGTCGAACAGCGCGCGGGCCCGGCCTTCCGGCTGGTCCAGTTCCTTGCCGGTCAGCACCTCGTTCAGCATGAACTGCGACAGCGGCATGGCGCGCTCGACCTGCTCGGCGAACGCTTCCGTGCCGAATTCGCGCACGTAGCTGTCCGGATCGTGCTCGGACGGCAGAAACAGGAACCGGATGGTCCGGTTGTCCGCCGCATGCGGCAGGCAGGCATCCAGCGCACGACGCGCGGCGCGGCGCCCTGCCGAATCGCCGTCGAAGCTGAAGATGACCGTATCGGTCTGACGCATCAGTTTCTGCACATGAATCGGCGTGCAGGCCGTGCCGAGCGTGGCCACCGCGTTCTGGAACCCCAATTGGGCCAGCGCGACCACGTCCATGTAGCCTTCGACCACCAGCACGTAATGCTGTTCGCGAATCGCCAAACGTGCCTCGAACAGCCCATACAGCTCGCTGCCTTTGTTAAATAGAGGCGTTTCCGGTGAATTCAAATATTTGGGTTCGCCGCCGTCCAGCACGCGCCCGCCGAAGCCGATCACCTGCCCCTTCACATTGCGTATTGGGAACATGATCCGCTCGCGAAAGCGGTCGTATCGGCGGTTCTGGCCTTGCGCATCCGACTTTTCGCTGACGATCACAAGACCCGATTCGACCAGTGAATCGTCCCGATAGTTGGGGAACGCGGGTTCGAGGTTCTGCCAGCCGTCCGGTGCGTAGCCGAGGCCGAAGCGGGCGGCGATCTCGCCGGTCAGGCCGCGTTTCTTCAGATACTGGATCGCGGCCGGCGCGCCGCGCAACTGCTTGCGGTAGAAATCGCATGCGGTCTGCATAACATCGGACAGTGCCGTGGTGACCGCCTTGGACGCGGCCGGCGAATACCCGCCGGAACCGCCACCGCCCCCATATCCCGGCGAAGGCTCGTTCGGCACGGTCAATCCGACCGATTGCGCAAGTTCGTTGACCGCTTCTGGGAACGTGGAGCCGACGTGCTCCATCAGGAAGCCGATCGCCGTGCCATGCGCGCCGCAGCCGAAGCAGTGATAAAACTGTTTAGTCGAACTAACCGTAAACGAAGGGCTTTTCTCGTTGTGAAACGGGCACAGCCCCATGAAGTTCGCGCCGCCCTTTTTCAACTGCACATACCGGCCGACCACGTCGACGATATCGACGCGGTTGAGCAGGTCCTGCAGGAATGACGGTGGAATCACAGTGAATGACGCTACCTAAAAAGCTCAAGGCTGCGCGCGCTGTCGAGCAACAGTGCGCGCAGACCGGAAATACAGGAATTACTTCGCGAGCGCGGCTTTGACTTGTGCCGAGACAGCGGTCATGTCGGCGCGGCCGGCCAGCTTCGGCTTGAGCACGCCCATCACCTTGCCCATGTCCTGCGGGCCGGCAGCGCCAGTTTGCGCGACCGCCGCCTGAACTTCGGCAACGATCTCCGCTTCGGACATCTGCGCCGGCATATAGGCGGACAGGATGGCCAGCTCGGCCTTTTCCTTGTCGGCGAGATCCGTGCGGCCAGCGGCTTCGAACTGGCTGATCGAGTCTTTGCGCTGCTTGATCATCTTGTCGATGACGGCGGTGATCGCCGCGTCGTCAAGGGTGACGCGTTCGTCGACTTCGCGCTGCTTGACCGCGGCGAGCAGCAAACGGATCGTGCCGAGACGCTCGGTCTCACGCGCCCGCATGGCAGCCTTCATATCGTCGTTGATCTGGTCCTTGAGACTCATCACTCACCTGAATGCGTTGAAAATTTAAAAACCGGCCGGCTAACCGCACCAGTACCCTGCATCAACACACCGTATCCAACACAAACGCCCGCTTGGGACTGCTTCCTCAAGCGGGTTGGCGCGATTTTGCGTAGTGGATGCGACCCTGCCGGCTGGCCCGAAGGGCCGTGTTTTCCGTGACGGCACCTGCTGTGCCCTCACCGGTTGGATGTCGCCGCTCCGTTCGATGGGAACCGCGGCAACGCCAGAATCAGTAGAACTTCTTTGGCAGCATCTGGCCACGCAGACGCTTGAAATGACGCTTAACCGCAGCCGCCTTCTTGCGCTTGCGTTCAGCCGTAGGCTTTTCGTAAAACTCGCGGGTGCGAAGTTCCGTCAGCAACCCGTTTTTCTCCATCGTGCGCTTGAAGCGGCGCATGGCAACTTCAAACGGCTCGTTGTCTTTTACGCGGATGGTCGTCATTTTTCAATAACGGAACTTTGTAAAGGTTCAGGAGTATAGCAGAGCTTTCTCACAAAGCTAATGCGCCGTCAAGCCCCCAGAACGTACTCCGCGGCCGCCTGGCCGGCCGCCACGCCGGAGGCCCACGCCCATTGGAAGTTGTAGCCGCCGAGCCAGCCGGTCACGTCGACCGCCTCGCCGATGAAATACAAACCCGGCGTGCGGGCGCTCATCATCGTCGCCGACGACAGGTCGCGTGTGTCGATACCGCCGCGCGTGACTTCGGCCTTGCGGTAGCCTTCGGTGCCGTTCGGGGTGAGCGTCCAACGCGACAAGGCCTCACCGACGCGGCGCAGCGTCTTGTCCGGCAAGTCGGCCACACGCGCTTCGGCGGGAATCTGGTGGGTTTCCAGCCAGACGTGGGCGAGCCGTTGCGGCACCCATTCCGAGAGCAGATTGGTGATCTGGCGCTTCGTGCCAGTTTTGGCTTCCAGCAATGCGGTCGTGGCGTCCTGCTCGGGCAGCAGGTTGATGTGAATCGGCTCGCCGGGCTGCCAATAGCTCGAAATCTGCAGAACCCCCGGGCCCGACAGGCCGCGGTGCGTGAGCAGCAGGTCTTCATTGAAATCGGCACCGGTCTTCTTGTTGCCGGTTGCCAGTTGCACTTCGAGCGACATGCCGGAGAGCGCCGAGAACGGCTCCCAGTCGGTCGCGGCAAAGGTCAGCGGGACCAGCGCGGGGCGGGTGTCGATCAGCTTGTGGCCGAATTGCTTGGCAAGACGGTAGGCGAAATCGGTGGCGCCGATCTTGGGAATCGACAGGCCGCCGGTCGCCACCACGAGCGCGCGGGCTGCGATCGGGCCCGAGTGGGTATCCAGCGTGAATTGTCCTTCGGCGTCATGCCGCACCTGCTCGACCGCGAGCGGCGTGCGCCACGCAATGCGGCCCGCGTCGCATTCGTTCTTCAGTACGTTGATGACCGCGTCGCTCGACTGATCGCAGAACAGCTGCCCCTTGTGCTTCTCGTGCCACGTCACGTGATGGCGCTTAAGCAACGCCATGAAGTCGCGCGGCGTATAGCGCGCCAGCGCCGAACGGCAGAAATGGGGGTTGGCCGACAGGAAATTGGCCGGTCCGGCGTACAGATTCGTGAAGTTGCACCGGCCGCCGCCGGAAATGCGGATTTTCTCCGCGAGGCGCTGCGAGTGGTCGATCAGCACCACGCGGCGGCCGAGTTGCCCGGCCACGGCCGCGCACATCATGCCGGCCGCGCCTGCGCCGATCACTGCGATATCGAAGGATTCCATGGGACCGCATTGTACCCGCGCGTCTGCGGCCCCCTGTCCGCGCTGCTATACTTTCACGCTTGCCTTTTCACTTTTGGGTGCCGGAGTGGCTTCACTCGCGCGCCCATTCAAACCACCCATCATGCTCGTTCTCGGCATCGAAAGCTCCTGCGACGAAACCGGTCTCGCGCTCTACGACACAGAGCGCGGCCTGCTCGCGCATGCGCTGCATTCGCAAATTGCGATGCACCGGGAGTACGGCGGCGTGGTGCCGGAGTTGGCGTCGCGCGACCATATCCGGCGTGCGCTGCCGCTGCTCGAAGATGTGATGGAACGCGCCGGCGCGGTGCGCAGCGACATTGACGCGATCGCCTATACGCAGGGCCCAGGCCTCGCGGGCGCGCTGCTGGTCGGCGCGAGCGTCGCCAATTCGCTGGCCATGGCGTGGGACAAGCCGACCATTGGCATCCACCATCTCGAAGGGCACTTGCTGTCGCCGCTGCTGGTGGACGAGCCGCCGCCGTTCCCGTTCGTCGCGCTGCTGGTGTCAGGCGGCCACACGCAGTTGATGCGCGTGACGGACGTGGGCATCTACGAGACGCTCGGCGAAACGCTGGACGACGCCGCCGGCGAAGCCTTCGACAAAACCGCCAAGCTATTGGGCCTCGGTTATCCGGGCGGCCCGGAAGTGTCGCGGATGGCCGAATTCGGCACGCCCGGCGCAGTCGTCCTGCCGCGCCCGATGCTGCATTCCGGCGACCTCGATTTCAGCTTCAGCGGCCTGAAGACCGCTGTCCTCACGCATGCCAAGAAGCTGGGCGGCGCGAATATCTGCGAGCAGGCGAAAGCCGATCTGGCGCGCGGTTTCGTCGACGCGGCCGTGGAAGTGCTGGCGGCGAAATCGCTGGCCGCGCTCAAACGGACCAAGCTCAATCGGCTGGTAGTCGCGGGCGGCGTCGGTGCGAACCGGCAACTGCGCGAAGCTCTTTCGGCCGCGGCGAAGAAACGCAATTTTTTCGTGCACTACCCGGACCTGTCGCTGTGTACGGACAACGGCGCGATGATCGCGTTGGCCGGTGCCCTGAGGCTGCAACGCTGGCCCGATCAATCGGCTAAAGACTACGCGTTCACGGTGAAGCCGCGCTGGGATCTGACGTCTCTTGCACGCTGAGTCCGCGGCGCCCGTCGCATGCCGGGCCACACGATGACAACCCCATAGAAAAAGCCGCTTTCGAAGCGGCTTTTTCTATTTGCGTGACAAGCAAGAAGCTAAAGCGTAATCACGCCGCCCGCTTATCCCGTTCGATCACTGCATACGCGCTGTGATTGTGAATCGATTCGAAGTTCTCAGCTTCGAGCACATAAGCGACGACGCGCTCGTCCGCATTCAGACGCTGCGCGACATCACGCACCAGGTCTTCGACGAACTTCGGATTCTCGTAGGCACGTTCGGTGACGAACTTCTCGTCCGGACGCTTGAGCAAGCCCCACAGTTCGCACGAGGCTTCTTCTTCAGCGATACGAACCAACTCTTCCACCGCCACATCGCCCGCCAGCTCAGCGTTGATCGTGACGTGCGAACGCTGGTTGTGCGCGCCGTACTGCGAAATTTTCTTCGAGCATGGGCACAGGCTCGTGACCGGCACCAGCACCTTCAGGAACAGACGCGTCGCGCCATTGCGGGTCTCGCCCGTCAACGTCACTTCGTAGTCGAGCAGACTTTGCACGCCCGACACCGGCGCGGTCTTGTTCACGAAGTACGGGAACGACACTTCGATGCGACCCGCCTCGGCCTCGAGCTTTTCGAGCATCGCGGCGAGCATGGTGCGGAACGTGGCCGACTCGAGCGGCGCCTTGTTCTCTTCAAGCAGCGCGACGAAGCGCGACATGTGCGTGCCCTTCTGATCGGCTGGCAAATGCACGTCGAGATTCCATGTGCCGACCGTCGGCTGCACTTCGCCGCCTTGCGTGCGCACCGTCAACGGATGACGCACTGCCTTGACGCCGACTCGTTGAATCGGAATCTGACGCGTATCGGGCGTGCTCTGCACGTCGGGCATCACAAAGGCGGGGTTCATCTGGTTCATATTCTTGTCCTTTCAAGAAAACGCCGGGCCGTCCCAAACGGGCCGCCCCAAGTTTCCCGCTCCGCAGGAAGTCCCCCGCCCCGAAGGAAGTCCCCTTGGGGGATTGGGTGCCCCATCGGGGGTGTCGCAAAGCGACAGGTTTGGGGGCGCTCAGCGGCCGTGCGAATCAGATCGCGCAACGGCGAACGCCGGCCCCTGCCGGCGTTGGATGATGGACCCGAAGGTCCATCGACTCAAGTTGGAGATTGCTATGGCCGCCATAGCCGCGGCATAGCGCACGGCAGAGCAGCTGAACGACTCGACCAATCGACGCAATTAAGTGACGCAACCACGCGACGCAGTTAAGCGACGCGCTTCACCGAGGATTGACCGGCGACCGCGCCGCTGGAAAGAAAGCGTTCGCGAATCGACTTGGCGATGCCCACTGCGTCGAGACCACACGCGGCGAGCAACTTGGCCGGATCTCCATGATCGATGAAGCGATCCGGAAGGCCCAATTGTAGTACGGGCCGCATAACCCCACTCTCAAGCAGGGCTTCGACGCAAGCCGAACCCGCGCCACCCATCACGCAGCCTTCTTCGACCGTGACGATAGCGTCGTGCGTTTCGGCGAGCTGGCGGACCAGCTCGGCGTCCAGCGGCTTCACGAAGCGCATGTTCGCCACCGTGGCGTCCAGTTGCTCAGCAGCCGCCAGCGACGGTGCAACCATCGTGCCGAATGCCAGAATCGCAATCCGCTTGCCGGCCGGTTGCGACGTTTCGCGACGGATCTCGCCCTTGCCGAGCGGCAGCGCCGTCATCTGCTTGACGGTTGCCACACCCGTGCCGGCGCCGCGCGGATAGCGCACCGCCGTCGGGTTCGGCTGCTGCAACGCCGTGTACAGCATCTGACGGCATTCGTTTTCGTCCGATGCCGCCATCACCGTCATGTTCGGGATGCAGCGCAGGAACGCCAGATCGTATGCACCCGCGTGCGTGGCGCCGTCTGCGCCGACCAGACCCGCGCGGTCGATGGCGAACACCACCGGCAGGTTTTGCAGCGCGACGTCGTGGATCAGCTGGTCATAAGCACGTTGCAGGAAGGTCGAGTAGATCGCGACCACCGGCTTCATGCCGTCCGCAGCCAGACCGCCGGCGAACGTGACCGCGTGCTGCTCGGCGATGCCGACGTCGAAGTAGCGATCCGGGAAGCGCTTCTCGAACTCGACCATGCCCGAGCCTTCACGCATGGCCGGCGTGATGCCGACCACGCGCGCGTCCAGCTCGGCCGCGTCGCACAGCCATTCGCCGAACACCTGCGTGTAGGTTTTCTTCGACGGCGTCGCGGCCGGCTTGATGCCTTCGGCCGGGTTGAACTTGCCCGGGCCGTGGTACAGCACCGGATCGGCTTCGGCCAGCTTGTAGCCCTGGCCCTTCTTCGTCACGACGTGCAGGAATTGCGGACCGCGCAGTTCCTTGATGTTCTGCAACGTCGGGATCAGCGAATCGAGGTCGTGACCGTCGATCGGGCCGATGTAGTTGAAACCGAACTCTTCGAAGAGCGTGGCCGGCACGATCATGCCCTTCGCGTGCTCTTCGAGCTTGCGGGCGAGATCGAGCATAGGCGGCGCGACGCGCAGCACGCGTTCCACGCCCGCACGCGCGGCGGCGTAGAAACGGCCCGACATCAGGCGCGCCAGATGGCGATTCAGCGCGCCGACCGGCGGCGAAATCGACATGTCGTTGTCGTTCAGGATGACCAGCAGCGGCACGTCGTCTTCGACGCCGGCGTTGTTCATCGCCTCGAAGGCCATGCCGGCCGTCATCGCGCCGTCGCCGATCACGGCGATGCCCATGCGGTTCTCGCCCTGCAGCTTGCTGGCGATCGCCATGCCGAGCGCGGCCGAGATCGAGGTGCTGGAGTGCGCGGTGCCGAAGGTGTCGTATTCCGACTCGTCGCGCTTCGGAAAGCCCGAGATGCCGCCGAGCTGACGCAGCGTGTGCATCT
The DNA here is from genome assembly GCF_013177735.1 of Paraburkholderia elongata. Lineage (GTDB taxonomy): Bacteria > Pseudomonadota > Gammaproteobacteria > Burkholderiales > Burkholderiaceae > Paraburkholderia > Paraburkholderia elongata. The sequence continues at coordinate 59,337 of NZ_WOEZ01000005.1, forward strand.
GGTCGCGGCGGCCCGTCAGGATCTTGTGCGGATAAGTTTGATGGCCGACGTCCCACACGATCCGGTCACGTGGCGTGTCGAACACATAGTGCAGAGCAATGGTCAACTCGACCGTGCCGAGGTTGGACGAAAGATGGCCGCCCGTCTGCGATACGCTGTCGAGCACGAAGGCGCGCAACTCGTCTGCAAGCGGTTGCAATTGGCGGCGATCGAGGCGGCGCAAGGCTGCCGGGTCGTCGATAGTTTTCAGCAAGTCGTACATCGTCGTTCCATTGTAGGAAAACTTACGCGCCCGCACTTCATACATGCACCTCGTAGCGAAGGTGCGCGGCGGCGGGCTTTCGCGTTCAGCTAACCCGGTTCACCACCAGGTCGGCCAATTCGGCAAGACGCTGCGCGCGCGCACCAAACGGCGCGATTGCAGCGTGAGCGTCGCTGCGCAGTTGCGCGGCGAGCGCACGCGACGCATCGAGCCCAATAATCGACACGTAGGTCGGCTTGCCGTCCTTCGCGTCTTTACCTGCTGTCTTGCCAAGCGTCGCGGAATCGGTCGTGACGTCGAGAATATCGTCGACAACCTGAAACGCGAGGCCGACGGCGGCCGCATACGCGTCGAGCGAACGCATTGCGTCCGCATTCGGCGTTTCGCCCGCCAGCGCACCCATGCGCACCGCAGCACGCAGCAAGGCGCCGGTTTTCATCCGGTGCATGGTTTCCAGTTGCGGGCGCGTCAGCGTATGGCCGACGCTTGCCAGGTCGATAGCCTGGCCGCCGCACATGCCGATCGAGCCGCTCGCAAAGGCCAGTTCACGCACGAGCGATGCCTGCTGCGCCGGTGCCAGCGCGTCCGACGTCAACGCGACGAATGCCTGCGCTTGCAGCGCGTCGCCGACCAGCAAGGCTGTGGCCTCGTCATACTTGACGTGGACCGTGGGTTTGCCACGACGCAGCGCGTCGTCGTCCATGCAAGGCATGTCGTCGTGCACGAGCGAGTACACGTGGATCATTTCCAGCGCCGCCGCTGCCGCGTCCAGGCACTCGGCACGCGCGCCGGTCAACTCGCCGGCCGCGTGGCACAGCAGCGGGCGCACCCGCTTGCCGCCGCCCAGCACCGCATAGCGCATGGCTTCATGCAGTTTGGCCGGCTCGGTCGCTTCCGTGGGCAGGTAGTGTTCTAGTGCCGATTCGACGCGTTCGAGTACCGAGCGTGTCCATTGTTCGAATGTCATAGGTCGTCCCCGCTTTCAGTAGCGGCTGTGCCTGCGGTATTCATGGGCAGCGGCTTGAGCGTCTCGCCATCGAGCACGCGCACCTGCTGCTCGATCTTCTCGAGCTGCTGCTGGCAAAACGCTACGAGAGCCGCACCGCGCCGGTAGGCGGTGAGCGACTCCTCGAGGCTGAGATTGCCGCTTTCCATGCGCGCGACCAACCCTTCCAGCTCGGCCTGGGCCGCCTCGTAGTTCTCGGGCAACGGCGTGGTGTCGACGCCTTCAGCAGGCGCGGCAGCAGTATCTTTCGACGCGGTCTTCGCCATGAATAGTCGCAAAATTAAAACAAGTCGGACATTCTACGGCAAAAGCGGCATTTCCGATCCGCTCGCCAGCCCGCGCCCCGCCTTTGCCGTCCGTGTCCGACCCTCAGTCTCTCAGAAAAAAAACGATTGGTCCGTGGCGAAAAACGTGAACTTACTTGACATTTTTGACCCAAATCAGTCACTTAAGCGCCCCAAGGTGGGGGAAACAGGTATAATCTCGGGCTCCCTAAATCGAATCTTCGATGGTTGGGTTGTTCACTGCTTTCACGTCTTCACGGGAGTGGGAATGTCCAATCTGAGCAATGCATTGCAGTTGCGGTCTGTCCACAGCCAGCTGCCAGTCACGGCTTACTTTGACGAAGCGCTTCTAACGCGCGAAATCGACACCCTTTTCAAGAAAGGTCCTCGCTACATCGGCCACGATCTCATGGTGCCCGAAGCGGGGAATTATTTTGCTTTGCCCAGCGAGAGCGAAGGGCGTGTGCTCGTCCGTAACCAGCAGTCGCAAGTCGAACTGCTGTCGAACGTGTGCCGCCACCGGCAAGCCATCATGCTCAACGGCCGCGGCCAGACGGAGAACATCGTCTGCCCCCTGCATCGCTGGACGTACGACCTGAACGGCCAGCTCCTCGGTGCACCTCATTTTGCGGATAACCCCTGCCTGAATCTCGGCGCCACGCCGCTGCAGAACTGGCAAGGCCTGCTGTTCGAAGCGCAGGGGCGCGACGTCGCGCGGGATCTGACGCGCCTCGGCACCAAGCAACACTTCGATTTTTCGGGCTTCATGTTCGATCACGTCGAAGTGCACGAGTGCAACTACAACTGGAAGACCTTCATCGAGGTCTATCTGGAGGACTACCACGTCGCGCCGTTCCATCCGGGCCTCGGCAGCTTCGTCAATTGCGACGACCTGACGTGGGAATTCGGCGAGTGGTACAGCGTGCAGACGGTCGGCGTTCATAAGGATCTGGAGCAGCCGGGCAGCCCGACATACCGTAAATGGCACGACGAAGTGCTGCGCTTCCGCGGTGGCAATCCGCCCGAATTCGGCGCGATCTGGATGGTGTACTACCCCGGCATCATGATCGAGTGGTATCCGCATGTGCTGGTCGTGTCGTGGCTGATTCCGCGCGGTCCGCAGAAAACCACCAACGTGGTGGAGTTCTATTATCCTGAGGAAATCGCGCTGTTCGAACGCGAGTTCGTCGAAGCCGAGCGCGCCGCCTATATGGAAACGGCCCGCGAAGACGACGAGATCGCCGAGCGCATGGACGCAGGCCGCCGCGCGCTGATGGAGCGCGGCGAGTCGCAGGTCGGCCCGTACCAGAGCCCGATGGAAGACGGCATGCAGCACTTCCACGAGTTCTTGCGGCGCGAACTCGGCGCAATCTGATCCGCAGGCGTCCGCATTGATCGGCGTTTGAGCCGATCCTTGTACGAGCCGCATCAAAGCATGGAAAGACGGACTTCGGTCCGTCTTTTTTTGTTTAGACTATCAGTATCGTTCGGCCATTCGCCATCGGCGCCAAGCCGCCGGGCAAGCGCCGAATCGCCCGCTTTAGGAGACGTCATGCCCCACACTCACTACACCACACTCATCTCCGCGACCAACCTCGCGGAACGGCTAGCCGCCGCGCCGGGCAGCGTGTTCGTCATCGATTGCCGTTTCGATCTGGCCGACACCGAGGCGGGCGAGAAAGCCTATCTGGCCGGGCATTTGCCGGGCGCACATTATCTGCACCTGGATCGCGATCTGTCGGGGCCGAAGAACGGCCACAATGGCCGCCATCCGCTGCCGGATCGCGCGCGGCTGGTGGAGACGCTGGAGTCCCGCGGGCTCAAGCAGGGTCAGCAGGTGGTTGCTTATGACGCGCAGGGTGGCATGTACGCCGCGCGCGCATGGTGGCTGCTGCGCTGGCTTGGCCATGACGCGGTTGCATTGCTCGACGGCGGATTGCAAGCCTGGCAGGCCGCGGGCCAGGCGCTGACGCAAGACGCGCCGGCGCAGAACACGGGCGACTTCAAAGCGGGTGCGCCGCTTTCAGTCACCGTCGACGCGCAGACCGTCGAGCGCAATCTCGGTACAAAAGAGCGCGTCGTGGTCGATGCGCGCGCGAACGATCGCTATCGCGGCGAGAACGAAACGCTGGATCGCGTCGGCGGCCATATTCCCGGCGCGCTCAACCGGTTCTTCAAGGACAACCTCACCGCCGACGGCCGCTACAAACCGGCACACACGCTGCGTGAGGAATTCCATGCGTTGCTGGGCGACACGTCGCCGGAACACGTCGTGCTGCAATGCGGCTCGGGCGTGACGGCATGCGTGAACGCGCTCGCGATGGAGGTTGCCGGCATGCATGGCGCAGCGCTGTATGCGGGATCGTGGAGCGAATGGAGTTCTGATCCGAAGCGGCCGGTTGCAACGGGTCCGAATCCCTAAGCGACTCCGTGCTGCTTGAACCACACCAGCATCTGATCACTGATCTGCTGGGTGGTCGGCAGCACCGACGGATCGCCCTCGCGGACAAACAGATCCAGCGCGATAGGCCGGCACGAGCGTATCGCCCGAACGCACGGCGACCTCACCGGCTTCAAGACCGTCGCTATCGGTATGGATGGTTTGCGCTGATACCGGTAGCACGGCCGCGGCGAAACCGGTGCCGAGCGCGGCCTTGATGAAGGTACGGCGATTGAAGGGAACGTGCGGGACCAGGCTGTCGATGTCAGGTTTCAGCATGCGGCGCTCCTCGGGTGAAGGTTGGATGCAACAGGATACGCTTCACCCGCATCCTGTTGCATTTGCAACCTTCTCAAGCGCAGTCAGCCTTTAGTGCAGCTTGACCCGCGGCAGCGTGGTGCGCCGCAACCAGTGCGCGAAAGTGTCGAGCACCATCCGCGCGTAGCCGTGCAGCGCCGCGATATGCAGCCGGTACAGCGACATGTACATGAAGCGTGCGAACAGCCCTTCGATCAGCATATTGCCGCCGATCACACCGCCCATCAGATTGCCGACCGCGCTGAAGTGCCCGAGCGACACCAGCGAGCCGAAGTCGCGATAGGTAAATTCCGGCAGCGGCTTGTTCTCGAGCCGGGCCGCCAGCGCCTTCATCAGGAAGCTCGCCTGCTGGTGAGCCGCTTGCGCGCGCGGCGGCACGTTGCGTTCGTTGCCCGGCCATGGGCAAGCCGCGCAATCGCCGAGCGCGAAAATGTTGTCGTCGATTTCGGTTTGCAGCGTGCGGCGCACGATGAGTTGCCCCAGACGGTTGACCGGCAGGCCGTCGAGCTCACTCAGGATGGCAGGCGCCTTGATGCCCGCTGCCCACACCGTCAGATCGGCGCGCACGGTTTTACCGCTGGCCGTGCGAATCATGCCGGGCGCGACCTCGGCCACGGTCTCGCCGATCATCAGCTTCACGCCGAGCTTGGTGAGCAATTCGGCGGTGGCCGTCGACACACGCTCCTGCAAGGCCGGCAAAATGCGCGGCCCCGCCTCGATCAGCACGATGCCGACATCGTGCCGCGGATCGAGCTTATGCAAGCCGTACGCGGACAACACCTGGGCCGTATTGCGCAACTCAGCCGAGAGCTCGACGCCCGTCGCACCGCCGCCGACGATCGCCACCTGGATGCGCGGCTCTGAGGAAGGCGACGACGTGCCCGGGTTCGATTCGACAGGTTCATGCACCTGATGCTCCGCACGCATGCAGGCCGCGATCAGGCGTTTGCGGAAACGCTCCGCCTGGCTGACCGTATCGAGCGCGAGAGAAAACTCGGGCGCGCCCTTCACGCCGAAGAATGCCGTGGTGCTGCCGATCGCGATGATCAGCGTGTCGTATTCGAGTTGGCGTTCGGGCAGCAGTTCTGCGCCATCGTCGTCGAGCACGGTGCCGAGCGTCAAACGTTTGTTCGCACGGTCCAAACCGGTCAGCTCGCCCTGCTGAAACTCGAAGCCATGCCAGCGCGCTTGCGCCGCATATTCGAGTTCCTGGGTGAACGGGTCCATGCTGCCGGCTGCCACTTCATGCAGCAGCGGCTTCCAGATATGGGTTGGATTACGGTCGACGAGCGTCACTTGCGCGCGCACATCGCCTTTGTTCTTGTGGGCTGCATAGCGGTCGCCTAAGCGCGTCGCCAATTCCAATCCCCCCGCGCCCCCGCCAACGACGATAAATCGATGCATTGAACTCTCCGTATTTGCCGATCGGTTATGCGTCGCGACGGCGCGCCTTAAACATCAAAGGCGCGCTGTCTGTCCTAGCGATTGTCCGCGAGCGGCACGGGTTGTCACAAGCTATCAATACGCATATGTGACATGCGCACGACGTTATCGACTATCAAGCGCTTCGTCACATTCACGTCAATGCGCTTCTTCCCAGTTCAGGCCGGCCCCCACTTCTGCGACCAGCGGCACCTTCAGCGCGGCGACACCGCACATCAGTTCCGGCAAGCGCTTACGTACGTCGGACAATTCCGCGTCCGGCACTTCGAGAATCAGTTCGTCGTGCACCTGCATGATCATGCGCGTACCGATCTTCGATTCTTCGATCCACTTCTGCACCGCGATCATCGACAGCTTGATCAGGTCGGCGGCCGTGCCTTGCATCGGCGCGTTAATGGCCGCGCGCTCTGCTGCCTGACGGCGCGGACCATTGCCGCCGTTGATCTCCGGCAGCCACAGGCGGCGGCCGAACGCCGTTTCCACGTAGCCCTTGGCCTTCGCGCTCAGACGCGTTTCGTCCATATAACGCGCGACGCCCGGATAACGCGCGAAGTAGCGGTCGATATACAGCTTGGCCGCGTCGCGCGTAATGCCGAGGTTCGCGGCAAGACCGAACGCGCTCATGCCGTAGATCAGGCCGAAGTTGATGACCTTCGCCACACGCCGTTGATCGTTCGACACTTCGAGCGGCGTCACACTGAAAATTTCCGCCGCAGTGGCGCGGTGAATGTCTTCGCCTTGCGAGAACGCACGCAGCAACGATTCGTCGCCGGAAATGTGCGCCATGATGCGCAGTTCGATCTGCGAGTAGTCGGCAGAGACGAGCTTGTGGCCCGGCGGGGCGATAAACGCCTCGCGAATGCGGCGGCCTTCGCCGGTGCGCACGGGGATGTTCTGCAGGTTCGGATCGTTCGACGCCAGCCGGCCCGTGACCGCCACCGCCTGCGCATAGTTCGTATGCACACGGCCGGTGGTGGCGTTGACCATGCGCGGCAGCTTATCCGTATAGGTCGATTTCAGCTTCGACAAGCCGCGGTGTTCGAGCAGAATCTTCGGCAGCGGATAGTCTTCGGCGAGCTTTTGCAGCACTTCTTCGTCGGTGGACGGCGCGCCGCTCGGGGTCTTTTTGACCACCGGCAATTCGAGCTTCTCAAAGAAGATCTGACCGATCTGCTTCGGCGAACCCAGATTGAACTCGCCGCCGGCCAGCACGTATGCTTCGCGTTCCAGCTGAATCAGACGTGTGGCGATTTCACTGCTTTGCGCGCGCAACTTTTCGGCGTCGATCAGCACGCCGGTGCGCTCCATCTTGCGCAAGACGCGCGAGGTCGGCACTTCGATGTCGCGATACACGTAGTCGAGCGTCTTCTCCGCGGCCACTTGCGGATACAGAGCCTGATGCAGACGCAAGGTGATGTCGGCGTCTTCCGCCGCATACTCGGCGGCCTTGTCCAGCGCGACTTCGTCGAAGCCGATTTGCGACGCGCCCTTACCCGCGACCTCTTCGTACTTGATCGTCTTGATGCCGAGATGGCGCAGCGCGAGGCTGTCCATGTCGTGCGTACGGTGCGATTCGAGCACGTACGATTCCAGCAGCGTGTCGTGTTCGACGCCGCGCATTTCGATGCCGTAGTTCGCCAGCACCTGTTCGTCGTACTTCATGTGCTGGCCGACCTTCTTGTGTTCGGCGCTTTCCAGCCACGGCTTGAGCTTCGCCAACACTTCGTCGCGCGGCAGTTGCACGGGTGCGTCGGAACCGCGATGCGCGAGCGGCACATAAGCGGCATAGCCAGGTTCGACCGACAACGACAACCCCACGATTTGCGCGGTCATCGGATCGAGCGAGGTGGTCTCGGTATCGAACGCAGTCAACTCGGCGGCGTTGATTTTCTCAAGCCAGGCGTCGAACTGCTCCCAGGTCTGCACGGTGTCGTAGTGACGTTCGTGATCCACGGTGAGCGCCGCCGGCACATCGGCCTCGGGACCTTCCACGGCGCTCGCTGTTTCCACTTCGCGCAGCCAGGTCTTGAAGCCGTTACGCGTGAACACGTCGCGCAGTTCTTCGCGCGATTCCGGCCGACTTTCCAGGCTTTCTTCAATCGACACGATATGGCCGGTCAGATCGCATTGGCGCTCGACGGTGACGAGTTTCTTCGCCATCGGCAGAAAATCTAGCGCACGTCGCAGATTGTCTCCTACCGCACCTTTAATCTCGTCCGCATGTGCGACGATGCCATCGAGCGTCTCGTACTGCGTCAGCCATTTGATCGCCGTTTTCGGCCCGCATTTCTCGACGCCTGGCACGTTGTCGACGGTATCGCCGATCAACGAAAGGTAGTCGATGATGCGCTCCGGCGGTACGCCGAATTTGGCGATCACGCCGGCGCGGTCGAGCGTTTCATTGGTCATCGTATTGATGAGGGTGACATGATCCGACACGAGCTGCGCCAGATCCTTGTCCCCAGTCGACACGATCACATTCATGCCGCGTTTTTCCGCCTCGGTGCTGAGCGTGCCGATCACGTCGTCAGCTTCGACGCCTTCGATCATCAGGAGCGGCCAGCCGAGCGCGCGCACGGCGACGTGAATCGGCTCGATCTGGCGTGAGAGATCGTCCGGCATCGACGGGCGGTTCGCCTTATAGTCGGCATACCAATCGTCGCGGAACGTTTTGCCCTTGGCGTCGAACACGCACGCGCTATACTCTGCTGTGACTTCCTTGCGCATGCGCCGCAGCATGTTGATCATTCCGTAGAGCGCACCCGTCGGGCCACCTTCGGGTCCACGCAGATCAGGCATCGCATGATAGGCCCGGTACAGATAACTCGAACCGTCGACCAATAGCAGGGTCTTACCTTCAAGGCTTCGTTCTTCAGGCATTATGACTAAGAGAAAAGTGATTCCGAGTCTGCGATCACTCGCAGATCAAGAGCGCGCAACGGCTAAGAAGGCCCGCGCATCGTGGCAGATGTTCACGATTATGGCAGAGTTTATCGAGGCGACCGAGTACCTCTCGGAGATTCGTCCGGCTGTCAGCATCTATGGTTCAGCGCGCCTGAAACCGAACTCGCCGTATTACAAACTCGCCACGCAAATTGCGCGCAAGCTGTCGGACGCAGGCTTCGCGGTCATCTCGGGCGGCGGCCCCGGCATTATGGAAGCGGCCAACAAGGGCGCCCATGCGGGCAAGGCCCCTTCGGTCGGCCTGAACATCGAACTGCCGCACGAGCAATCGGGCAATCAATGGCAGGACATCTCGCTGCGTTTCCGCCACTTCTTCACGCGCAAGGTCACGTTCGTGAAGAACTCGGACGCGGTGATCGTGATGCCGGGCGGCTTCGGCACGCTGGACGAGCTCGCCGAAGTCCTCACGCTGATTCAAACCAAGAAGTCGCGCCACGTGCCGATCATTCTGGTGGGCGGCGAGTTCTGGGAAGGCCTGCTTGCGTGGTTCAAGAACTCGCTCACGCCGATGGGCCTGATCAATCCGACGGATATGGATTTGATGCAGGTGATCGACGATCCGGACCAGGTGCTCGAAGCGGTGTTGAAGTTCTACGAAGACCGCGAAGAAGCCGAACCGCATCCGGCCAAGTCGGATGAAGACCGGATGTTCTATCTGTAATGCTGGACGAGCAACGGCGCTGGCTGACGGGTTTCGGGCAGCGCTGAGTCTTGGTCTTGAGGCGCGAGGGCGAGCGGAGCAGGCGCTCGCCCTCGCCCTACCACGCCTTATCGACAGGCGCTCACTGAAACGCCACTTCCGCGAAGCTGCGCAACTTGCGGCTATGCAGGCGATGCAGGCCATTCATCCGCAACAACTCCATCGCCTTCACGCCGATCTGCAGATGCTGATCGACTTGCGCGCGATAGAATTGATCCGCCATGCCGGGTAGTTTCAATTCGCCATGCAAGGGCTTGTCCGACACGCATAGCAAGGTGCCGTAAGGGACACGGAAGCGGAACCCGTTGGCGGCGATCGTCGCGCTTTCCATGTCGAGCGCGACCGCGCGGCTTTGCGACAGCCGTTGCACCGGCTCGCGATGATCGCGCAACTCCCAGTTGCGGTTATCCACACTCGCCACCGTGCCCGTACGCATCACGCGCTTCAACTCGACGCCATCCAGTTGCGTGACCTGCGCGACCGCGCGTTCCAACGCCACCTGCACTTCCGCAAGTGCAGGAATCGGCACCCACAGCGGCAAATCGTCGTCGAGCACGTGATCTTCGCGCACATAACCGTGCGCCAGCACGTAATCGCCCAAACGCTGCGTGTTCCGCAAACCCGCACAGTGACCCAGCATGATCCACGCATGCGGACGCAGCACGGCGATGTGGTCCGTGATCGTCTTCGCGTTCGACGGCCCGACACCGATGTTGACCATCGTGATGCCGCTGCCGTCGGCCCGCTTCAGGTGATACGCGGGCATCTGCGGCAAACGCGGCGGCGCCGTGCCTTCCTGCGCCTGCTCGCCGAGATTCTCGTTGTACGTGATGACGTCGCCCGGTTCGACGAACGACGTGTATTCGCTGCGATAGGCGCGCACTTCTTCGTCGTCGGTATGGGCCATCATCGTGCGGCCGAGTTTGACGAACTCGTCGATATAAAACTGGTAGTTCGTGTACAGCACGTAGTTCTGGCAGTGCGTGGGCGAGGTCGCCGTGTAGTGCTTCAGCCGATGCAGCGAGAAATCCACCCGCGCCGCCGTGAACAGCGCGAGCGGATGCGGTTCGCCCGGCGGCGGCTCATACGTGCCGTTGACGATGCGGTCGTCGAGCAGCGCCAGGTCCGGCGTATCGAACACGTCGCGCATCAGGAACAGGCGCTCGCGATCCAGATCGCCTTCGAGATGGATGCCTTCGGCGAAGGCAAAGTGAATCGGAATCGGTTGATCGGAGACACCGACCTCGATCTTCACGTGATGGTTCTTCGCCAGCAGGCGCAATTGTTCACGATAGTAGTTGCCGAACAGATCGGGCCGCGTGACGCTCGTCTCGAACACACCCGGGCCCGCGACGAAACCATACGAGCGGCGCGAGTCGATATGCGTGTTGACTTCAGTGCGCACCCTGACGAACGGGTAGCAGGCGCGCACCCGGCGTTCGAACAGTTCGTTGCGGCGGTAGCGCGCGAAGGCGTCGCGCAGAAACGAGGTGTTCGCTTCGTAGATCGCCGACAGACGCGTGACAGCCTCGGTCGCGTCGTCAAAGGATTCGGTTGGGAAGCTGTTGGCGGGAGTCTGCACCGCGCGTTGATTGGTATCCTTGTTCATCTTCATTCGCCCCTATTGATGAGATGACATTACCACGGAACCCGTGATCGCCAAATGACCTCGCGGCGCCTACCACAACTGCCGCATCAGCGGCCGCAAGATTGCGCGCACAGTGCGCGAAAGCGGCGCAAAATAAGGCGATCGCGCCCGTAGGCAAGGCTGGATTTGCTAGAATCGGGGCACCATATTGGAGAATCACCATGAAGCCGCTCCTTCCCGTCGCCGTTGCACTGGCCCTCGCCTTTGGCAACGCCGCGATGGCTGCCCAGCCTGTCGATGACACTCCGCCCGCCGATGCGCCCCAGTCCGCCAATGAACGGGCCGGTCTGCCTGACCTCGCGAAGATCAATCGTCCGGCCGCTCAGGTCAGCTCGAAGGTCGAAATCAACGTCCCGCGCACGCCGAGCTTCTACGAACGCAGCGCCAACGGCACCGAAATCACCGAATATCGCGACAAAGGCAAGCCCGTTGAAATCAACGTGCATTCAAATCTCGGCACGCGCTATCAGATGAGCGCGCCGCTCGACACGTCGCCCACCGTGCGCGACAACGGCCGCGCGAGCACGCGCTTGCCGTCGGTGAACCTGACTTATTGATGCATACCGGGGTGGCGGCGCGGCGTAAGCCGCTCCCCTGGATCTGTGCGGCCCGCGGGCGTCGCCTCGGGCTTTCAGCCTGCTTGCCGATTTCCAGCACCCCACACCTCGCACTGGTCGCATCGCGCCAGCCCGACTAACCTGATCCGACGTTTCCCGCATGGCTGTCTTCACCGCTGTCACCGAACCCCAACTAGCAGAATGGATGCGTCATTACGATCTCGGCGAAGTCGTCGAGTTTCGCGGCATCCCGTCCGGTATTGAGAACAGCAACTTCTTTCTGACGACGACGCGCGGTGAATACGTCCTCACGATTTTCGAAAAGCTGACGGCCGAGCAACTGCCGTTCTATCTCGATCTGATGCAACATCTGGCCGCCCACCGCGTGCCGGTGCCGGATCCCATGCCGCGCGAAGACGGCGCGCTGTTCGGCACACTGCACGGCAAGCCCGCGGCCATCGTGACCAAGCTCGAAGGCGCGCCGGAATTGGCGCCGCAAGTCGAACACTGCGTCGAGGTCGGACAAATGCTCGCGCGCATGCATCTGGCGGGGCGCGACTACACGCGCTATCAGCCGAACCTGCGCAGCCTGCCGTGGTGGAAGGACACCGTGCCGACCATCCTGCCGTTCCTCGCGGGCGCGCAGCGCGACTTGCTTTCGTCCGAACTGGCGCATCAGGAGGCGTTCTTCGCCTCGGCGGATTACGCCAGGTTGCCCGAAGGCCCCTGCCACGCCGACCTGTTCCGCGACAACGCGCTGTTCGCGCATGCTGCACCGGAAACCGGTCACGAGGTGCGCCTGGGCGGCTTCTTCGACTTCTATTTCGCCGGCTGCGACAAGTGGCTGTTCGACGTCGCGGTAACGGTCAACGACTGGTGCGTCGACCTCGCCACCGGCAAGCTCGACGAGGCTCGCACCGAAGCCATGCTGCGTGCCTACCAGACCGTGCGCCCGTTCACTGTCGAAGAAAACCGCCATTGGGGCGATATGCTGCGGGCGGGCGCTTACCGCTTCTGGGTCTCGCGCCTGTATGATTTCCATTTGCCGCGCGCGGCCGAGCTGCTCAAACCGCACGACCCCGGCCATTTCGAGCGCATCCTGCGCGAACGCCTGACCGGCGTTGCACTTCCAGGCATTCATACCTCATGCAACTGATCGAAGTCCCCGCGAAGACCGGCTATGTCTGGTTCCGGCAGGGTATCTGGCTGTTCCGCAAGAACCCGCTCGCGTTTCTGACGCTGTTCTTCACCTATCTGCTGGTCATGACGCTGGCGTCGCAGATTCCGGTCGTCGGCGGCGTGCTGCCGCTGGTCTTCATTCCGGGCGTTGCGGTCGGCTTCATGGCGGCGTGCCGCAACACCATCGCGGGCAAACCGGTGTTCCCGACCATTCTAGTGGACGGCTTTCACTCGTATGGCCCGGCGGTCGCCAAACGTCTGTTGCTGCTGGGCGTGCTGTACGTCGTCGCGATGGCGCTGGTGCTGGCCGGCTCGGCACTCGCCGACGGCGGCATGTTGCTGAAGGTCATGCTCGGCATGGCCACGATGGATCAGGACGCGATCGCCAACAGCAATATCCCGCTGGCGGTGATCGCCGCGTTCGCGTTCTACATCCCCGTAGCAATGATTTTCTGGTTCTCGCCGATTCTTATTGCGTGGCACGACGTGCCGCCCGTCAAGGCGATGTTCTTCAGCATCGTCAGTTGCTGGCGCAATCGTGGCGCGTTCATCGTGTTCGGCGCATTGTGGTTCGCGGTGGCGACGACGGTTTCGTTCGGCTTGTCCGCGCTGATGCAAGCGCTGGGCGCGGGCGACTTCGCGTTCGCGATCCTGATGCCCGCCACGATGATCGTCACGACCATGCTGTATTGCTCGTTCTATGCGACCTATCGCGGCTGCTTCGGCGTGCAAACGCCCGAAGCGCCGGACCTGCCGACCACGCCGGCGGCTTGAATGCCGGTTTAAATGTTGTGCTGGCGCGGGCGCTGTTCTAGCGCCCGCGCGGTGTCACCTGAGAGCATCGCCACTTCCTGCGTGATGCACCGCCCGCGCCCGTCCAAGGACGCAGCGCCCCCCGTCTTACGCCACCGCCCGGCCCCCATTGCTGCGCTGAATCCCATCCGCACTCGGCAACTTGCCTCGATTTGCGGCACAATAGTTTGCGCGCAATCGATTTGCACGCTCTTTTTTATACGAGATGCAACATGACCCAGCGCCCCGCCTTGCCCTTCACGCTCGACGAACAACTCTGCTTCGCGCTCTATTCGACCTCGCTTGCGATGACGAAAGCGTACAAGCCGCTGCTCGACAAGCTCGCCCTCACCTATCCGCAATATCTGGCTATGCTGGTGCTCTGGGAAGCCGACGACGTCACGGTCAAAGACCTCGCCGCGCGACTGAATCTCGACTCGGCAACGGTCACGCCACTGCTCAAACGTCTCGAAGCGCAGGGCTACCTGGAACGGGTACGCGGCGTCGAAGATGAACGGCTCGTCTATATCCGGCTCACCAAAGCGGGCACCGCACTGAAGCGTCAGGCACGCGAAGTGCCGGCAGAAATCTTCTGCGCGACCCAGCAGACGCCGGAATTTTTGCTCCATCTGCGCGACGATCTGACGCGCCTGCGCACCACACTCAACGATTACATGGACCACTAGCCGGCCTGTTTCAAAAAGCACACTATCGGTACGATGCAAAAATTCATTTGCACACAAATTATTTGTGTACTATCTTTGCCACGTGCCGCTTCCATAGCGCTTCGCCAGAACGGCGGGCAAGCAAATAGCGGCAAGCATGCAGATCCTGATAACCCAGATAAAGGAGCAGCACAATGAACATCCTCTACAAAGCAAGCGCAACCAGCACCGGTGGCCGTGACGGCCGTGCAGTATCGTCGGACAACGCGTTGGACGTGAAGTTGGCGGCCCCGCGTGAACTGGGCGGCAACGGCGCAGCGGGCACCAACCCGGAACAACTGTTTGCAGCCGGCTACTCGGCGTGTTTCCTGAGCGCGATGAAATTCGTCGCCGGCCAGCGCAAGCAGACTTTGCCGGCTGACACGCAAGTTACGGCAGAAGTAGGTATTGGCCCGAACGACAACGGCGGCTTCGCGCTCGACATCGATCTGTGCGTCTCGTTGCCGGGCCTCGCGGCTGACGCTGCCAAGGAACTGGTCGACGCAGCGCACCAGGTCTGCCCGTACTCGAACGCCACGCGCAACAACGTCGCGGTGCGCCTGCAAGTCGCGTAAGCCGCGGCCTCAGCGGCTAGCTGATGAATAGTTGACGCCGCGCGACAAAACCGCGCTGCCAAGAGCAGCGCCCGCACCCTGCAAAACAGGGGCGGGCGCTGCGTTGTTTTACGGACGCGGCACGCGCTGGCGGGTGCGGAACGGCTCGCGGAATTCGGCGTGACGTTGGGCAAGGATTGTCCCGCACCGATCGTCGACCATGCCGAGGTGCGCCAGCGCACGCTTGCCCATTTCGGCAAGTAAGCGCCCGCTAACGTTGTTTTGATCAGGAACGTCTGGAAGAGACTGAAAGATGCGCCGTTTGCCGTCGCTGCTCGTGTTTCTTGTTCTAACCCAACTTTCGCTATTCGCGGCCTCGGCTGATGCCAAGTCATTGATTTTAAATGACGTGCATATCAACAGTCTTCACTACAGGGCGTACGTTTTGGTAGCGGCGACTGGCGATGGCCGGGCCG
>NZ_WOEZ01000050.1 GCF_013177735.1 Paraburkholderia elongata
GCATATTTTGTCAAGATACTCACCGCCGTACTGAAGCGATTGTGGGGAAAACACACAACGCCAATTTTGCTCTGATTGCTGCGCAAACGATTGCTTATACTCTCTGCACCTCTTTCTCCGAGGCGCAACGTATGCGGCAGGAATGGCTTGAATATCTCCAGCGAATCGACTGGAACACTCCGGTGACTTTGGCGCTGACATCAGCGGCAGTCGGTTCTGTCATAACGCTCACCTGGATTTCAGCGAGGGATGCCAGGGAGCGCAAGCGTCAGCGACGCGACACTGGATTGGAGCTCGCGTTATCGCTGGAAAGCTACGCCCGAACCTGCCGGACAATGATGCATAAGGCCACCTGGGCAGCAGCGGAGCCAGTCGGCCATATGAACCGCGAAGCCAGCAAGGGCGTTTCCATTCCCGCCTTTGCCTACCCGGACAGGCTTCAGTGGCATGTCCTGAGCCGCAAAGTTATCTCCGAGCTCCGTGAGTATCCGGCGACAGTGCACGCCGCTCGGGAGTATGTGGAAGCGTTCCGCGAATTCGGCGAGCCAATCGACCTTTGTGGTCAGGTTGAATACGAATGTGCGAAGGCTGCGATGGCAGCGCTAGCACTTGCCCGGACCACGCGCCGGCGGCACGGAGCCGCGAGGTGGAAGCCGGGCACCAAAGACTCAGCTCTGGAGCGCGAACTGTCCGACTTCATCGCGAACGCTGAAGAAAAGCGCAAGGCGTCGCTCGAGTGTCGAATGGAGTCTACAGTCGGTCGACGAGTTGACGTGCAACAGTTCAAACAGGTGCTAAGCGCCTGAAACATCGCGATGTTCGGATCCCCCGCGCGGATAGTTCCGTAACCGGCCCACAACTGTCCTTCAGATTTTTCCAAAACGGTCGTTCGTTGCTATCTCCGTGCGGAGCGATGTCGACGTGCTGCTTGGCAACGCACGAACGGCAGGAACCGACCTTTGGGGTCTTCAAGCACTCCTGGTATCTGACGTTCAGCGTCGTTGCTCTCGCATCGCTTCCGCCACCCATTCTTTTACCGGTTTCAGGTCCGGGATTTTGTTCATATAGTCAGTCACACCGCGTGACGAAACCGACAATCCATAGGTAAGAAACCGCAGCGTCACCGGAGCGAAGTATGCATCTGCAATAGAAAATCCGCCGAAGAGAAAGGGGCCGCCATATTGCGCCAGGCACGTCTCCCAGATCTGTTCGACGCGTTGCACGTCCCACCTGACTTCGGCGATGCCGAGCGCGCTCTTGCCCGCGACAGGGTCGCGCATACAGATATCCAGATGCAATTCGCGCCGCATGTGGGTGAACCCGGCGTGCATTTCCAGGCAAATGCTTCGTGCATGCGCCCGTTTCTTCACATCCTGCGGCCACAGCAGGCGATCGGGGAAACGCTCCGCGAGGTACTCGCAGATCGCCATCGAATCCCAGATCACCTGATCGTCGAGAAGCAGGCTGGGTATCCGCCCCGAAGGCGAATAACGGGCAATGCGCTCGGCCGTATCGGGTCGATTCAATGCGCTTCAAGGTCAAGCCGGAAGCTGAACCGTTCACTCTCACTTCGTCGAAAGGAATGTCGAAATACCGCATGACGAGCCATGGACGCATGGTCCAGGAAGAGAAGTTCTTGCTGCCGGTGACTAGGCGCATGACCGCGTCTCCTACAGCTTGGCCAGGGCGCTCACGGTATCGATCACCGTGGCGAATTCCCGGTGCAGGCTCGCCAGCGCGGTCTCATGCATCTGCTCCGCGCTGAAGTATTTGCCGTCCGGTCCGCAACGCTCGAATGTCGCGGTGGCATCCGACACAATGTAAGTGGCGAATCCGAAATTGCCAGCCATGCGTGTCGTGGTTGACACGCAATGGTCAGTCGTAATGCCGGCGATGACCAGGGTCGTGGCACTCATTGCGCGCAAGCGCTGTTCAAGATCGGTGCCGATGAACGAACTGTTCACGTTCTTGTAGATAACGGGCTCCCCGGGCACGGACGATCCGGATGGAACAAGCTTTGCGGCCGCGGAGAACGATGCTGGACGTGGATCAGCCGCCGTTGCGCCTTTCTCCAGCCGGTAAGGAGTGCAGCGATGTTGGCCTCAGCGGCGAGATTGTTGCGTTGCCCCCAACTGGGATCGTCAAATGCCTGTTGCACATCGATGACGATCAGGACAGTGTCGAGTGGTAGCGAGTTCATTCTTCTCTCCTTTCAATGGAACACGATCGGTGAAATTGATTTTCCGGTCGCTCATTGTTCGCAACAACCGAAATCCCATATAGTTGCGGCGTATCCATGAAGGATTTCGATCGTCGGAATGAACAAACTGAAGCTCAATCAACTCGAAATGCTAATCGCCGTCGCCGATGCAGGCGGCTTTGGCAGTGCCGCGTTGGAGTTGGGGTGTACCCAGTCGCGCATCAGTCACGCGATCACGGAACTGGAGGGAATTCTGGCAACGCGGCTACTGTTGCGTTCCCGAACGGGCTGCGTACCGACCGATGCCGGCTACCGCGTGCTTTCGAAAGCCCGGCAGATACTCAATCTGACGGACAGTCTGATCGATGCTGCGAAAGACAATGAAGAGGTTGTGGGTCGAGTGCGCATCGCCTGCTTTCGGAGCGTCAGTACTCATTTGCTACCGCGCGCGCTTGAAGCGCTCGCCGCCGAGTATCCCGGGATCCGGGTCGACGTCGATGACAGCTGCGAGGAACGCGAGGAAGTTACCCGCGCGGTTGAAGAAGGGCGTGCCGATATTGGTATTGCACACTTGCCAGTCGGGCCGGGTTTGGTGAAGCGTCCTTATGTATCGGATTCGTACGTTCTTGTCGCTCCGTCCTCGCTGCCGTTGCGCGCGCCGGTGTCATGGGACCAATTCAATAACGTGCCATATATCCAGCTCAATTGCTCTGGAGCATTTGCCATACTGGAGCAATGTCGTGCGGCGGGGTTCGATGCGGAACCCTCGCGCACGTTGGCGACCGACACTAGTGTCGTGGCAATGGTCAGGCATGGCATCGGCTATTCAATCCTGCCACATCTCGCGGTCTTTCCTGCGCCGGATGGTGTCAGTATTTTTGATCTGCCGATTCCCGCACAGCGTCAGTTTGCGGTGGTCACGTTGCCCGACACCGCCCGCTTGAAGACAGTGCAGATCGTGAAACGCTTTATCCACAATAAACGAATCGTGATGAATAGCGATGCGTTTCGCGCAGACCTTGTTCGTTGGTCGCAGGAGTGAGCGTCGTCGAGTCAATGCAAGTCCATTCGCCGAGCCTGCTGCAGACATATGAAACCGTGCTGCGCCGAACCTGATCGAAATCCGCAACCAGTTGTAGCTAGACGCGCGCCTCTCGTTTCGGCACCCGGCGCGCAGGGCGCCGCAGGCCGGGCGTCACTCACGATTCGGTCCGACCTCGAGCGTTCGACGCTGCGCACCGCGCATCCCAACATCCCAATGTAATCGCCCTGACGACGGCGCAATCCCCGCGTTGGAACCCGATCGCGCGGGCGGCGCTGGAATTTGCCGCCCGTCCCGATCGTTCCTTCCGTGGAACTGTAACAGCGGTAACGATTTCGACCGGGCAGCAGCCCCGCGTTCGCGAATTCGCACGTTCGATCGGAGTCAAAAGTACAACAGACCAGGGATGTCTGGTTCGAGGGCGATCCGCAGCCGATCTGCGTGGATCGCGCCTTGCGAGGAGGAAAGATGAAGTCGACCATGTTCCGGATTTTCGCCGGGATGCTGGCAAGCCTGATCCTCGGAGCATCATCGGGAGTGTATGGTGAGAGCGAGGTCCAGCCGGCGCCGCAGGCCGCCGCGCCGTTGACGGCAGAGCAACTCGATCAAATGCTCGCGCCGATCGCGCTCTATCCTGATCCGCTGGTCGCCCAGATCCTGATGGCGGCGACCTATCCGCTGGAAGTCGTCGAAGCCGATCGCTGGGTTCAGCAGCCGGGCAACGCGGCGCTCCAGGGCGGGCAGTTGACTGGCGCGCTCGAGCAGCAGCCTTGGGATCCGAGTGTGAAGTCGCTCGTGCCGTTTCCGCAGGTGCTGAAGATGCTCGATGACAACCTCGAGTGGACCGAGCGCATTGGCGACGCCTTTCTGGCCAGCCAGCCGGCGGTCATGGATTCGATCCAGCGCCTTCGCCAGCGTGCGCAGGCGGCAGGCACGCTGCAGTCGATACCGGAGGAGGCGGTCAACCAGGTCGGGCAGGACATCACGATTCAGCCCGCCAGCGCGGACACCGTCTACGTTCCGGTCTACAACCCGACGGTTGCCTATGGCGCCTGGCCTTATCCCGCTTATCCGCCCTACTATTTCCCAAATGACTTCTACGACGCGGTGCCCGGTCCGTTCGGCTTCGGCTGGGTGAGCGTAGCCATAGTCGTGCCGCTGTGGGGTTGGGAGCATTGTGACTGGCATCGGCACCACATCGACCTCGACCGCGACCGCTTCGCCGACCTAAACCGCCACCATCGGCCGTCGGGAGTCGAGTGGACGCACGATCCGTGGCATCGGCACGGCGTTCCGTACCGCGACCCGGTCATGCAGAGCCGGTTTGCGTCGAACGCCGCGTCGCCGGATGCGCGCCCGGCCTCGCGCGGAAATCCGGCTGCGTTGGCCGTTCCTTCATCGCGCACCGTGCCGGCCGTCGCGGGGATGCCAGGGGGCGCGCATCCGCAGGCGGCTCCAGTGGCTCCGCCGCAGGGTCCTCATGCGCAGATGCCTCAGGTATTGACGACGCCCCGCGCACAGGTACCTCAGCCACCGCAGGCTCCTCACGCGCAGACGCCTCAGGTATGGACGGCGCCCCGCGCGCAGGTCCCACCGGCGCCGCAGGTTCCCCATGAGCAGATGCCTCAGGTATGGGCGCCCCGCGCACAGGAACCTCTGTCAATGCAGGTGCCCCACGTACAGACGCCGCAAGTACTGCGGGCGCCTCCAGCGCAGATACCGCACCCGATGCCGCGGCCAGCCGCCGTGGTGATGCCGCACGTCGCGCCAGGCTTCGTACCGTCCGGTCGCGGCCCTGGCATGCAGGCGCCAGCCATGCCCGGACGCGTCAGCGGCATGCCAGCGCCCGTATTCCGTCCTGCGGGCGGGGTGGCGCGGCCGGCGACGTCGGACGGCGCCAGGACACACTGAAGAGCGGCATATCGGCCGCCTGCGGACAACCACGAACAGCGCATCCGGCACAGGCGTCTGACGTATCGAACCTGCAACGATGGACGGCCAGCGGCAGCCCGGACCGGATCCGCGCGTTCACACGTCCTCCGGAATCGAGTTGATCGAGAGTCGTCGAGGAGAAAAAAAGCGCGTCGATGAACGGACGCGCAAATCGGAGACAAGAGAAGAAATCACTCAGAAAAAGAAAAACGAGTGAAGACAACGGCTGCCCATCGAGGCTGCCAATAACTATTGAAGCAGCTTACGGCCTGAACCGCGGTGAACTTTTGTCAAATGCGCGAGGCAATGACCGATTTGCTGTTGCCTTCTGGCGTATCGGCAGGACCGGCGCAATGCGCGCTGACTACGTATTCGCCAGGCACGAGGGCACTACGTCGGGCTTTTCCTCATGAGGATCGTGTAGTGAACGGTGCCGAGAGTTCTTCCGCTCTCGAAAGAAAGAGCTTCAGGACTGGAGAGGTGTTCGACCTGCTGTAGCCAATGACGAGATCAACCGTCGGTGCATCGCCTTCAAGGGGCCGGCTGACGACCGACCATGGCAGCAGATTGTTCGCGTACTCCGGCATCAACGCCAGCCCACGCGTGGACGCCACGAGCGACATCGCCATCGCGAGATTGTCGACGCCGTGGTCGGGCGTGATATCGACCCCGCTCTGTTGCAGATACCGCTCGATCACGTCGTGCAGCACCCTCGCCTTGTTCGACGCCATGATGAACGTCTCGCCCACGAGATCCTCCGGGCGGATCGCTGTTCGTGCGGTCAGCCGGTGGTCGCTCGGCATCAGCACAATGAGCTTCTCCCTGCCGACGACGCGATAGTCGAGATCGAATCCCGGTTCGGCCCGCAGAAAGGCGAGGTCGAGCCGGCCACGCGCTAGCGCATCGGCGAGGTCCGGCGAATAGCTGCTCGATACGGTGACGTCGATATTCGGCAATTCATCGCGCAGAACCTGCATGGCGCGCGGCAGCCAGGTTATTTCCTCGCCGGTCTGAAAGCCGAGCGCGAAGGCCTGTTTCGCCGGCTGCGCGGCGCGGCGCGCTGCCTCGATCGCGGCGTCGACCTGCGCGAGCGCCAGCCGCGCATGGTCGAGGAAAGCCTTGCCCGATGCAGTCAGTTCGACGCCGCGCGCACTGCGGCTGAACAGTTCCGCGCGGACCTCGTCTTCCAGATCGCGAATCTGTCGGCTAAGAGATGGCTGCGACGTGTGCAGACGCTGTTCGGCCGCAACCGTGAGGCTGCCCGTCTCCGCGACGGCAACGAAATACCGCAGATGTCGAAGTTCCATATGCTCCTCGCCCGCATCCTATGCCTCATAGGCATGCCCACCAGCCTACAAAGTCTTTTTGCTTTTCGCAATCGACCACTAGATTAGCGAACAAGGGGCGTCGCGGGGCCTACCAGCAAACCACAACGAACTGGCACCCGCCCTCGCCCCACTACCTCTCATCCATATCGCAGGAGAGCCTGAAATGGACAGCCCAGTCGTTGTAATTACCGGTGCGCTTACAGGCATCGCCCGCGCGATCCTGTTTCTCGCATCGGATGCCGCGTCGTTCGTGACTGGCCAGATCGTCTCCGTCGACGGCGGCAAAACGGCGGGCTGATGCCGAACCCACAGCGATCAGGAGAACTATCATGAGCCACCTCGCCGGAAAGACCGCGCTCGTCACGGGCGCCTCACGCGGCATCGGCCGCGCCAGTGCGCTCGCACTCGCGAAAGCAGGCGCACAGGTGCTCGTTCACTACAGCAGCGGGGAAAAGGCGGCGGATGCTGTCGTCGCCGAAATCCGCGCGGCCGGCGGCAACGCCCAGAAAATCGCCGCGGATCTGCGCGACGCAGACGGCCCGCATACGCTCGCAAAACGCGTACGCGCTGTCGTCGGCCATCGTCTGGACATTCTGGTGGCGAACGCCGGTATTTCAAAGGCCGCAAGCATCGAGGAAACGACCGTCGAAGATTTCGACGACCTGTTCGCCGTGAATGTGCGTGCGCCCTATTTCCTCGTGCAGCAGTTACTGCCGGTGATGTGCAAAGGCAGCAGCGTTGTCCTGCTCTCGTCGCTCGCGGCGCATGCCGCGGTCGGCAAGTTCCCCGCATACGCGGCTACCAAGGGGGCGGTCGAGACACTCGTCAAGCATTTCGCTTCGGCACTTGGTGAACGCGAGATTCGCGTGAATGCAGTTGCGCCCGGCGTCGTCGAAACCGACATGTCGAACTTCACCAAGACCGACGCGGGACGCGAGGTCGCGCTCGGCATGCAGGCGTTAAAGCGCGTCGCGCAACCTGATGACATCGGCGGAGCGGTTGCGTTTCTCGCCTCGGAAGCAGCGCGCTGGATTACCGGTGAAACGCTGCGTGTCGACGGCGGCTCGAAACTCTAGACCAACCCGATTCACGCCCGTTTCCAGTGTCTTCGAACGAACGCCCCTGAAGCGCCAACTCAAGGAGAAACCCATGGTCAGCAACACCACTTCCGCCGCCCGGCCAGTGAAGATTCCGGGCAAGGACCATCCGATCACCATCGAACGCAATCCGTCGCGGGTGGTGGTCACGGTGGCCGGAAAGGTCATCGTCGATACGCAGGATGCGTTGACGCTGCGCGAGGCCCATTACCCGGCAGTCGTCTACGTCCCGCGAAAGGATATCGACATGACGTTGCTCGAGCGCACCGACCACGCGACCTACTGCCCATATAAGGGCGATTGCGCGTACTTCTCGATTCCGGCTGGCGGCGAGCGCGCGGTCAACGCCGTTTGGACCTACGAGAACCCGTACGAGGCCGTCGCACGGATCCGCAATCACCTCGCGTTCTATCCGGACCGCGTGGATGCGATCGACGAGCGGCCGGCCGCTTCGACCGACAACTGAGCGCCCGCAGTCGCTCACCATCGCACGCACGACGCTCGACCTTTCACGGAGATTGACATGACTGTCACCTAGCCCGAACAGCACAAGGCCCTCAGCCAGAGGGCATGAACCGTTGCCCCTACGCGCCAATAGCTCTTTGGAAAATGGTCCGGACAGCGACAACAGTCAATCATTAACTGGATTAGTGACGCGGTGAACCGCTCACAAAAACCTTAGGAAATAACATGTCTAAGTTGGCTCAGAAAGTGGCACTCGTTACCGGCGGTTCACGCGGCATCGGTGCGGCAATCGCGAAGCGTCTCGCCGCGGATGGAGCGCGGGTGGCCTTTACATATGCGAAGGACGCCAGCGCGGCTTCGGCCGTAGTCAAAGAGATTGAACTCAATGGCGGAAAGGCTATCGCGATCCAGGCGGACGCTACTGACGTCAAAGCTGTCGAGGCTGCGGTCGAAAAAACTTTTGCGACCTTCGGCCGGCTGGATGTGCTGGTGAACAATGCCGGCACGGCCATTCCGAAACCGTTCGAAGACACGACACTGGAGGAGATGGATCGAGTGATCGACATCAACATCCGCGGCGTGTTCGCTACGACCAAAGCTGCGCTGAAGCACCTGCGTGATGGTGGCCGCATCATCATGATCGGTTCGGCGGTGGGCGAGCGTGCCATCGCGCCCGGGCTGGTGCCCTACGCGGCCACGAAGGCAGCCGTCAGGATGTTCACTCAGGCGCTGTCTCGAGAGTTGGGAGGTCGGGGCATCACGGTTAACAACGTCCAGCCGGGTCCGATCGATACAGACCTGAATCCCGCCTCAGGCGATTGGGCGGTGCCGCAGAAGGCGGCCACAGTACTCGGTCGCTATGGGCGCGTTGAGGAGATCGCCGCAATGGTAGCTTTCGTCGCCGGCCCGGAGGCCTCTTACATTACCGGCGCGAATCTTACGGTGGATGGTGGGATGAATGCCTGAGCCTGGGCACATATTCGGCCTACGGATTTGAACAAGGGCGACGTCCATGCGGACGCGACGGGGAGTCGATGAGTTAACGGAGTCGGCTCTCCATTGACGACCCCGCACAGTTACCAGGCCGCCCCCAAGCGGTTCGCAGGCGCGGCCAGTGTCTGGCTCGCTAATCGCGAGATATGATTGCTCACCGCGCAGGAATATCAATTTGGGGTAATCGTGCGAATCGTGCAAAATCTGGCGGTAGTAGCGTGAAGAACCGCTTGCAGCCAGGCTCGGCCGCTCTGCGACTTTCTCGCATTCTCTTCACTTTTCTCTCCCACTATTCCGCGTCTTACCCCTTGCACGCCGCGAACGGTCTGGGGCGAGACGCGGCCGACAGCGCCTATTTTGCGAGTGCGGTCTGCAGGACGCGGCGAAGTTCCGCAGCCGGATCAGCCGCCAGTTCGAAGCTGCGCCACGCCACATGGTGGTCCGGGCGGATCAGCAGACAGCCGGAGTCGCTGATCTCCTTTACGATCGCCCACTCGCCCGCATGGTCCGCATACGCCTGTCGCGGACCAATGACGCGCACATCGATTTCAACGTCAAGCTCCCCGGCGACGTGTGCAGCGGCCTCGACCCATGCCTCACCTCCGAGCCCGGTAAAGACCGTGAAACGTCCATGCCCGGCCAGGTCAAGCGTCGAGTGCTGTCGCCCCTGTTTGTCGAACACCCAGGCGTGTGGCAAGCGGGCGCCGGGCCACGTCGTCGCCTGGTAATAAAGCTCGGAATCGCGCTCGAAGGCCGGTTCTTCTTGACCGTCCGTCACGATCGCACTGGAGCGATAGCGCTGATTCATCTCGACACCGTGGGCGTCCAGTTCATACTTCTTGAACACCAACGCTTTGCGAATTTCCTCTCGCTGCTTTTCCGCGGCGGCAGTCGACTGACTGCGAGCATGCATGTTGGCCTGCATGACCTTCGCATCCGTCGTTTCCGCGATTCCAAGCGCTTGATAAAGCGGCGCAAATTCTGCAATCGACTGATTGGCACGGGTGACAATCTGCTTCGCGACTGGGGCGCGCTCCAGCGTATAGCTATCGAGGAGTGCATCGCCCGCTTTCCCCTTGATTACCGCCGCGAGCTTCCAGGCGAGATTGAACGCGTCCTGAATGGAGGTATTCGAACCCAGCCCGCCCGACGGCGGGTGCCGGTGTGCGGCGTCTCCCATGCAGAAAACCCGTCCGTCCTGCATGCGTGTGGCGTACATGTTGTTGACCGTCCACGTGTTCGCCCCCAGCAATTTGATCTCGAGATCCGGCTTGCCGACCAGTTGTCGCGCGATTTCGGTGGCCTTGGCTTCATCAATAACCGGAGCAGGATCATTGATGTCATAGCCCCAGACGATCAACCACTCATTCCACGGTCGCACCATCCGAATCACGCCCATTCCGATGCCGCCGACTTCCGAACCCGGTTGCATGATGGGGTAAAGCACTGCGGGGCGATGCGCGACAAGCTCGCTGAGATCGGCGCGGAACCAGATGTTCATCGAGCCGCGCACACCCATCTTCCCTTCGAAAGGCAGCCCTGCATTCTTTGCCACCCCGGAGTTCCCGCCGTCCGCGCCGACCAGATACTTTGATTTGACCGTGAACTCCTCGCCGCTCAACCGGTCACGGCATACCGTGATCACGCCGTCGACCGTCTGCGTGTGGCTCACGTATTCCGTGCTCATCCGTGCCTCGGTGCCCCGCGAGCAAGCCGTCTTGAACAGCAGCGGTTCCATGAACGTCTGCGGCAAATCGTTCATCCTGGTCGGGCTCGCCAGGCGGCGCTCCCCTCGCGACGTGGGATGCAAGCCCCAGCTCGGCGCCCGACCAATCTCCTCGCCCGTCAGACTTTCGCAGAAAACCGTTCCGCCCATGAGATCATCACTGGTCGCGTACAGGTAAGCCTCCTGCTCCACTTCCGTTCCGAGATCGCGCAGGACCTCCATCGTTCGCTGGTTCGTAATATGTGCTCGCGGCGTGTTGGCCAGCCAACGGTACATGTTGACGACCATGTTCTCGACACCGTAGGTCGAGAGCAGCGCCGCACAGGCGGAGCCTGCGGGCCCCGATCCCACGATGAGCACATCTGTAGTAATTTCTGCCATATCGATTTCTCCTGATATCAAATCCTGTCACTCATCGGCATTTCCACACTTGATATGGATGCCTAATTACATAGAGAGCCTGAATGACCTGTTCTATTAGCCAAACCAACTTTCATGCCGTCTTTTTTTTCTCAAATTCATCGACCGAATCATCTCCTCCCGCATCGCAAATTTCTGAACCTTCCCGGTGACGGTCAACGGCATTTCATCGACGAAACGAACATACCGGGGTATTTTTCAGTGTGCAATTTGTCCTCGGCAAAAGTCGCGGATGTCTTCCTCCGTGACGTACTCTCCTTGCCGAAGCACAATCCACGCGCACAGTTCCTCGCCGTTCTTCTCGTCCGGCACGCCGAACACCTGCACATTCTGAATCTTTGGATGCCTGAATAGGTATTCTTCGATCTCCCGAGGGTAGATGTTCTCGCCGCCACGAATCACCATGTCCTTGAGGCGGCCCACGATATTGCAATAACCCTCGGCGTCGATGGTCGCAAGGTCGCCCGTATGCATCCATTCATCGACGACGCTCTCGCGTGTCTTGTCGTCGTCCTCCCGGCGACACTTTTCAACAAGCCGGGGAAAGCCCGTCGATTTGTGGCGCCACGCTCATGGCCGGCGAAAGTTCCACGCTATTTGCCGTAAAACACCAGATCGCCCGGTTCCTCGTCGCGGTCGAACGCCTCGGCCGTGTTGACGAAGCCGCGCGTGGCATCTTCCGTTTTGTACAATTCCATGCCGATGTCGAGCATTGCGACGTCGGCACCTGCCACACCGCCGCTCGACCAGGTCTTGAGCAGGGTGCGCGTCGCCGCATACGACAGCGTCGGGCCGTTCGCAAGTCGCGTCACCAGTTCCTTCGCGACGCTTTCGAGCTCACCCGGTTCGGCCACATGTGTGGCAATCCCGAGCTCGCCAGCCACGCTTCCCGGGATCGGTTCGCCCAGCATGGCGAAGCGCGATGCGCGACCACGCCCCACACGCTCAGCAAGCCGTTGCACCGCGCCTGCGAGCGGCAACATCGCGGTCGTCACCTCGACGCAGCGGAATACGGCATCCGTCGCAGCCACAATGAAGTCGCAACTCAACACGAGCTCGAGGCCACCACCGAAGGCCAGCCCCTGCACCACCGCCACTGTCGGAACACGCAGCGCCTCGATCGCGCGGTACGACGTATTGATCTCCGCGATGAACGTGCGGGCCCAGTTCAGGTCCTTACCCGGCCAGTCGCGAATCTCGCCGCCGAGACTGAAATGCGGCCCCTCCGCGCGAACGACGAGCACCCGGATATCGCTTTCACCCGCCTCGTGAACTGCTTCGCGCAGGCATTGGGCAAAACGCTGATCAAGCCGGTTGTAGGGCGGATTCGCCAGTACGATATTCCCAACCTTCCCATCACGCTCAAAACGTACGCTTTTCATTTTCTACCCTCATGTTGTCGGTTAAATTCACCGGGCGCCAACGGCGCCCTTCCAGGTTCCGCAATTCAGGAGGACTCCCCATTCAGCGGAATGATCGGGAGCAGCAAATGTGACGGGCGGTCAGCGTCGCGGTAAATCTTGTGAGTCACCGTATTGCTGCTGCACACGTGATACGGAATGTATTCAACGTCGGTCATCGCGCCAATTCCGGTCGGCACGTCAAGACTGCAAATCTCGAGAGAGATGCGATGGCCAGCCTTGAACTGGTTGGCCGTCGCCAGCACCTGAATCTCGTACTTGACGATCTCGCCCGGAGTTACAGGCACGATTGAATCCTTCGTCAGCTTGTAGAACGGTTCCGCAGGCGTGGATCGGTCTGCATCCAATGCCCTGTACGACGCCTTCAACCAACCGCGAGTCAGTTCGCGTTCGGGCAAAGTATCGGGAACGTTCCGTTCGCCGACGCGCGCGGTTACGACTGACACGTCCGGGCCCACGTCCTTGAGCACGACGATCCAGTTCGTGTCCGCCTGGTCGATCTCGGCGTAGAGCGTGAGCGAGATCGGACCCGCCACCAGTACATCGTGGGGCAGCGGATCGGTCATGTAGCGCAGGCGCTCGACCTTGGTTGTCTTCTTGAGCGGCATTTGGGTGTAGACGTCCGGCTCGCGCAGTGCGTTGCCGACCTCCGCCGCCGGTCGAGGCTCTTCCGCGGAAAGTCGCTCCCAGCCGCCGAGGTAATACTTGCTCCATTGCGTTTCGGGCAGAGGCCAGTCGCTACCCGTGCGCCATTCGTTGGCGCCCATGACCCAGTAACGGACCGGGGGCTCGTCCATAATGCCGTTGTCGACACCCTTGAGCCAGTAGTCGTACCAGCGAACAATTTCGTCGTTGTACTGGTGGAACGGGCGGTCCAGGTGTGCCGGACCGGTAAAGAGCAGCTTGCGCGGTTGCTTGACGTTTGCGAAATAGTGCTGGGCACCCAGCCAATGCAGTTTGTAGGTATACGCATAGGCACCGGAGCCCGTGTAGAACGGCACCTTGATCTTCCCCTTGAAGATTTCTTCTGCCCGCTCAACGGTCCCGTCTGGCTCCCAAGGGTTCGTCAGGATGTGGTACATCGCCCCCGTACGCTGCCCCTTCTGCGTCAGAATGTTGTAGAGGTTGATGTACATCTTGTAGTCGGGATTGCGCATGGCCTCGCGCCAGAGCGCTTCCTGCTCTTCCGGCAGCGGCCCCGGCACACTGCGCGACTCATGCACCGTGCTGAAAATGTCGAGCAGGTATAGGAACGTATGAAGCACGCCGCCAGGATTGAAATCCCGAAACCCGAACATGCCACCGTATGCGCTGCATGCGTCGTAGGGGAAGATCGCCTTAAGCGCCGGATGCCCTTGGGCGGCCGCGCGCCATTGCTCACCTGCGAACCCCGAAATGCCGGCCATCCCCACCTTGCCATCCGACCACGGCTGTTGCGTGATCCACTCGATCATGTCGTAGTGGTCGGTGTCTTCTGCACCATAGTCGCCTTCGGACTTGGCCGAACCCCGCGCCTGCGCGATCACGTGCGCATAGCCGTTCGCCACAAAGCGCCGGGTGTCACCCGCTTCCACCGGCCCGAACCACAGCGGAGCATGCGCGGGTTGCGGAGGCACCACGTCAGCAATGTCTGGACCCTGAAGATCCTTGTTGTGCAACGAGCATGTATAGAGCACCGGATACTTTCCACTCCCCTCCGGTCGATAGACGTCGACGGCGAGACGAGTGCCATCCCGCATCGTTACGTAGACATCGCGTTCTTCAATCATGTCTGCTCCAGATTCATTGGTTCGTTCGCCTTCAAACGGCGGCCGCTGACGAATTCAAAGGCGGCCCTGACTTTCGAAAGTCGGACTTCGCGCTTGCCCTTCGGCGAGGTTCCACGACAGCACGACTTCTGCAAAACACTATACTTCACGACAGTAAAGTTATCAAGATAAGCAATGCAAAATAGCAAGAAATCGAGTGCGAAGTTGGCAATGCTCGCGCCGTTGATGACATGTACTCCTATCTATATTTACGCGGCAATTCCGCTGTGAAAAAAGTGTGCCAGACAACTGCACAACGGCGCTGCTGGACCTGGACATCATTTGTCAGCATGGGCCGGTATGAGCGCCTGCTTTTGGGGGGGCGGGATGGCCAATGTCCAGCCTGCTCATCAACTAAACGTCACCCGTGTGAATCGTCCTGTGGGATCCCGACGAACTTAGCTAAGCCCAGCACATTCTCCGTTCAGAGCAACAGATGACGAACAAACTTCAGGCCATGAGGCCGCCACAGACAGTAATTTCAGCGCCCATGACGAATGAAGACGCATCGGAGGCGAGATAAAGAGCAGCTTCGGCAACCTCTTCGGGCCTGCCCAGACGCTGGGCCGGTACCAATGCTTTCAGGCCATCGATATAATCTTTGCTGTTGTTTTCCCCTAAGAGTGGCGTATCAATCAGACCGGGTAGGATCGTGTTGACCCGGATTCCGCTGGTCGCAAGATCGAGCGAGGCATTCTTGCTAAGACCGCGCACCATCCATTTGGAGGATGAATAAGCAAACATTCCCGCGTAGCCACGCATGCCGGCACCAGATGAGATATTTACAATCGCCCCACCGCCCGCCTGAATCATGACCGGGTAAGCCGACTTCATGCCAAGAAACGTCCCGACAACATTCACTCGATAGTGCAGATCGAGGAGCGCTTGGTCAGTATCTTGGAATGGTTTCGGCTTATAAACCCCTGCGTTATTCACCAAGACATTAACGCGACCGAACTCCGCGGAGGTTTTCGCGACGACATCTCGCCACGAATCCTCGCTCATCACATCGTGATGAACGAAGAGGCTCGATGCACCCAAAGTCTTCACGAGATCCCGCCCGGCCCCGTCGTTCAGATCGGCTACCACGATTTTGGCACCCTCAGCGACAAAGAGCTTCGCCTGCGCCATACCGATGCCGCTCGCGCCCCCGGTTATGATCGCAACCTTGTCTTTAAGCCTTTTCATCGACTTCTCCTTACGTGTTGTGGGAATGACCCGGTTTCGTGGACACCTATTTTTTGGAACAGGAGGTGCCCATCATGGGAAAGCATCGCTCCGGTTTCACTGCCGAACCGACCGACGCATCGAGATTTCCGCGGATGAAGCGGCGTGGCCGGTCAGGAACCCTTGGCCAAATACCCGCCATCGACGACCAGCTCGGAGCCGGTCATGAAACCCGAATCGTCGCTTGCCAGGAACAGCATGGCACGCGCCAGTTCGACGGGCTGGGCCATGCGCCCGAGCGCGCTCGCGCCGAGAATCACGCTGGTGGCTTCGGGGCTTTGCGCAACGAGCACCGGCGGCGTCGCCACCACGCCCGGATGAACCGAATTGACACGGACATTGTCCGGACCGCAGACGACGGCAGCATGCTTGGTCAACTGGCGTACGGCGCCCTTGGTTGCGTGATAGGCCGCGCCAAAGGCGACGGCAGCATTGCCCCAGATCGACGAGACGTTGATGACCGAGCCGGTCTTGCGCTCGCGCATGTGCGGCAGGACGGCGCGCATGCCGAGGAACGGCCCGGTGAGGTTGACGGCGATGACTCGGTCCCACGATTCCAGATTCTCGTCCGTGACGGGGGCCATGCTGCCGCCGATCCCGGCATTGTTGACGAGAATGTCGATCCGGCCGCAACGGGCGATCGCCTCCACGACCAGCTGGTCCCATGCTTCGGCGCTCGCGACGTCATGCTTGAAGAAGCGGATGCGCGCGTCCGCGAATCCGGGGCTTGGTTCCGTGACATCGGTCGCATAAACGATGGCGCCCTCCTCGGCGAACGTCTCGGCGGTGGCGCGGCCGATACCCCCGCTCGCACCGGTAACGATAGCAATCTTGCCGTCAAGTCTCGACATTTGTCTCTCCGTTTGAATAGTGCGCCGCCCGTCTTCGGCGGCATGCCTGCTTGGAAAACCGGTGTCGCGCAGCCGTCGACATCGGGCGACTATTTCGCGCTGCCTTTTGCATCGCCCCCAAAACGGGGGTGTGGGATCGCTCGACTCGGCACCGTTTCGGTCTTCCGTGCAAACCAGGCCGCGGCTTTTGACAAGATCTCGCGCGCAAGCTTGAGCTGACGGTTCTCGCGGCGAGCCGCATGAGTTCCTCCCGCTCGCTCGTGGTCAAGCCGCCAAGCCGCTTGCCGACGTCGCGATCGGCCTGCGCCACCTAGTTGTAGATGTTTGCGCGGTCGGCTCGAACTCCCGAGCCAATTCCTCGGGTGATCGTCCCGCTTTGACCAGTTAGAAGATCTCGCCCGATCCTTAGTGCGCACTTAAAGGTGCTTCAGGTGACTTCGACCGCCCGACGCGAGCGTCCAGACTGAACATCCCAGCGCCAAAGTACGTGATTTGAAGAAGACCACCAGTGATCATCAGATTTTTCATGAAGTGAATCATCTGGTTCTGGTCGCCAAAATCGTGGTGGAAGTAGATTGCTGCGACCACCGCGAAGACCGCCAAAACGAACGCGACAAGGCGAGTCCGGTAGCCCAGTAACAGCGACAATCCACCGCCAACTTCGATAACCACTGCAACGATGAACGCAAGCGGCGGCACCGGCATTCCGACAGCTGTGATAAAGGCAACAGTAGCGGCGTAAGCTCCCAGCTTGCTCAGCCCACTCATAAGGAACGGCGCACCGATCAGAATACGACTCAGCAGCGGAAGAAACTTGTAGCGATCCATGAAAATCTCCCGAAATGAAATAACTTGGTGGATTTGAAATAAAGATAATTAGAATATGTGGCGTATCCCGGCATTTAACCCAACAGTCGTTCCCTGAACCCCCAAAAATGCGCCGGGGTAGGACACCGATAAACCGGTATTCGCTGCGCCATGATTGTTCACGACGCCGACCTGTGTGTAGAGCGTCGTCCTCTTCGTCAGGAAATACTCTGCGCCGATAGCCGTCAGCAGCGAATGATTTTCGGTATGATTGCGATCGCTCGACACCCAGACACCACCATTAAGTTCTAACTGCGGTAACACGAAATAGTCGATTCCGCCTCCATAGACATAGTTGTTGGTAGATCCCGCCACCTTGAAGTTGACGAAGACGGCATGGACGCTCAGCGAGTCGAATCGGTATGTCGCACCCAGCATACGACCTACGAATGCAACGGTGCTGGGAATCGGCGTGTTGACCGTACCGCCGCTGTTGCCATCGTAAATGGCCGAATTGACCATCAGCGTGCCGTCGTCATATTTCAGACTCGCTGAATATTGCCGGCCTGCCTGGAAATCGCCAGCTTTACCACCCAGCGCAAGCATGACGTTGCCTTCGAGATTCGCAATCTTCGGGGTGGTATAACTGATCGCATTCGAGTTATATACGCCCGTCGTCAAGACGCTGCCACCGTAGAAGCTTTGTACATCGCCGAAATTCGCAAAGCCCCGCGCGTCGTTCTCGTATAACGCGTAGACGAACGGCGAGAATTGCAAGCCTGCCTTGATCTGTCCGAAGTTTCCGCTCAACCCGACATATGCCTGGCGACCAAAGAAATTCCCGTTGGAAAGGTTGAGGCCACCGTTGGCAGGACTGAATCCATTTTCAATTTTGAACACTGCTTGTAGACCACCGCCCAAGTCCTCCTTCCCGGATATGCCGAATATCGAAGGCGCCACGCCGCTATCGGAAAAGGCGAACGTTTTACCGATATTCTGACCGGCTGCATTCGCCGTCTTGCTCGTATACAAAACGCCCGCATCCACTATGCCGTACAGCGTAACGCTGCTTTGAGCGTGACTGATAACAGGCAAAACCCCAAGCACAGCAACTGCCAAAATCGATCGCTTCATTTCCCGGCATCCCCACTTGTGTAATGCGACGTGTCCGCATCGTGTTGGCTATAGCAGCAAGAATAGTGACAAAACTTGGCGAGTGTACAGTTTTATGCGCCGGTATTTTCCATAAGTAGTACGAACTTATGATCCACTAACAAGCGATTGGGGCTAGTCACGCTCTAAAATGGCGCATCGAAGTCGACATCCGGTTCGACTGGCACGATCCCGTTGGGATTCAACCATGGATGGCTACCGTAGTAGTGCAAAATAAACGGCATCAAACCGAACGAGCGTGGTGAACAGGCGAATGTCCGCCTCCTTCAGCGCGTCGCCGACCAGATATTCCCGGTCTCGCAGCCGTGCCTCAAGCCAATCCAACGTATCGAAGACTTGCGTGACAGCCGTCTCGTAAGCGTCCCGCCGCGCCGCAAAGCCGGTGCGATACACACCGTTGTTAAGGCTTTCATAATCGGCCAGGGTATAAAGTTCGTGAAGCCTGGTAGCGTTGCTATCTCGACCTCAGGCGCATTGATGATTGGCGTAAAGTGAGTGCCACCGTTGCTGCCGAGCGATGAGACGGACATCGATACCGGGATGCGAATCTGCCTCATGTCTGCTCCTCTTTGCTCATGGGCTTGCAGCGCGCGCTTAACGCTGCGGCGCTTCGTCGCGAACGAGGTTGGCGAGCACGCCCAGCCCCTCGATTTCGACTTCGCAGAGATCGCCGTCGCGCATGATCAGCTTGGGGTCCCGCGCCCAGCCGATGCCGGCCGGGGTGCCGCTGACGATCACGTCGCCCGCTTCCAGCGTCATCGCTTCGCTGACGATCGAGATCAGCGCGGCCACGTCGAACAGCATGTCGCTCGTGTTCGCGGACTGGACGACCTTGCGGTTCAGCCGTGTCTCGAGCTTCAGGCCCGCTCCGCCTGGGGGCAGTTCGTCGGCGGTGACGAGCGCCGGGCCGAACGCGCCGGTGCCGTCGAAGTTTTTGCCGACCGTCCATTGCGGCGACATGAACTGGTATTCGCGCACCGAGCCATCGTTGAAGATCGAGTAGCCGGCCACGCAGTCGAGGGCGTGCTCCCGCGCGATGTGCCGGCCGCCGCGACCCAACACAACCGCCAGTTCCCCCTCGTAGTCCAGCGAATCGGACACGAGCGGGCGGATCAGCGTCGCACGATGTCCGATCAGGCTGGTCGTGAAGCGTGGAAACAGCGTGGGATACGACGGCTGTTCATACGGGCTTTCCTTCGTGTGGTCGGCATAGTTCAGACCGACGCAGATGATCTTGCCCGGCCGCGTCAACGGCGGCAGCCAGGTCACCTCGTCGGCGTCGAACTTCGCGCCGGTCGCGCGACCGGCGTTCGCGAACGCAACCAGATCGGTGCCGGCGGCCAGCAACTGCTCAAGGCTGGCATCGCCCAGCGACACGATCGTCGAACCCTCGAGCACGCCCAGCAGTCTCGTGTGCCCGTCGGGCGAAAAATGTACGTAGCGCATTGCATCTCCAATATCAGGGAAGGCACTGGGCGGCGAAGTGTCCGGTGCTGTTGGATGCAAATTTATAAAATATATATATTCCTGTATTTGCATGTTAACCCTGATTTGGCATGCAAAGCGCCTTGTGCCTATAATTACGCCAACTGCAGGAGAAAATCGTGGATATAACGTTCGACTCCCCGGGCTCGACGAGCGCCAGAACCATGGCGTCGATGCTCGCGGAAACCATTCTTCAGGACATCGTCACCGGCGCGCTGCCGCCCGGCTCGAAGCTCAAGATCCGGGAACTCGCCGAACGCTACCAAGCGGGGGTGATCCCGTTGCGGGAGGCGGTGTCGCGGTTGGCGATGAGCGGCTTCGTCGAAGCCGAGGACCAGCGCGGCTTTCGGGTCACGCCGATTTCCCGGGCTGATCTGGAAGACATCACCGCTGTGCGTCAACGCATCGAGTCCGATGCGCTGCGCGACGCGATCGAAAGCGGCAATCTCGAGTGGGAAGGCGCGGTGCTGGCGGCATTCCACCTCGTCAACAGCCTGCCGACCGTCATTGGCGACCCGCCGCGCATGAATCCCGAGTGGGAACGGGCCCACGACAACTTTCACGCCACCCTGCTGGCTGGTTGCCGGTCCAAATGGCTGAAGCACTTTGCCGCGACATTGCGTACCCAGTCGGCGCGCTATCGGCACCAGTCGCTGCGCAGCCAGGATGCTGCTACGCGTGACATCCGCAAGGAGCACGAAGACATCGTGAAGGCCGTTCTTGCACGCGACGCCCACCTCGCCTGCGAACTGTTGCGTCGGCACTTCGCGACGACCACGCAGCTGGTCCTCGAAGACGAGGCGCAGTCGGCCAGTTCGCGAAAGGCTGCCCGGACCAGCGGCCGCTCCGACAGTCAGAATATAGGTAACGTTGTACCTTGAAGAGGCTCGATATGTCAGAGTTAGACGGATACTCAAAGAATGTCACTAGGGTAAAGGAATACTTCGTCCGTTTGGACGCGGGTCGACCAGATCTTCTTGATTTGTTTGCCGACGATTTCCAGTTCTATTTCCCAAAGTTCGGCACAGGTAAAGGCAAAGCCGAGCTCTACGAACTCGCTAAGGGGTTGAGTAGTACCCAAAAGTGGGCATCGCACAACCCCGAGTCGATGAAGTTCTTTGAGGGGCGCGACTTTGTCGTAGTCGAGGGCACCACCAAGGGCGTTTACCAGGATGGCACGATGTGGTCGGGTGGTGAGACGCCCGGTGGTCGCTATTGCAATGTGTTTGAGTTTCGAGATGATGGACTGATCGAGCGCGTGCACATCTACCTTGATCCCGACTATGCGGGGCACGACAGTGCTCGCTTCCTCTGGGGCACAAACCGATCTTGGTAACTTGCCGCCACGGACGAACGAGGATGCGCATGTACTGAGAAGTCGTGCCGGGAATTCAGACAGCGGCATCAGTGGAGCGACTCGTCCCCGGGCCTGGCCGCATGCGCATTGCCTGCAAAAACCATTGGGCAAACCCGCAATTCACCAGAAAATCGCACGCGGAAACCTCGTGAACACTGCTTCGGTCATTATGACGGGGCGCTTTTCAACAGCCTGCTCTAGTGTCCCGAGTTAGAAGTTCGCAGTTAAACATTGCGATTGACGGAGGGAATTCGGCCAGCGTGGGACAAGCTGTATCACACGTGCGTAAGCAGGACCGTGGCATCGAATGAGCTGAAGGAGAAGTCGTGAGTAGTGCGAAAAACACGTTGCGCGAGATGGTCGAGCACTGGCTCGCCCAAGACGGCGAGTGGCGCATATTACCACCGAGTCGGGAACGGCCGGCAATGCGCCACCTAAAATTCAACGAACTTTTAACTCATCACACTACAATGGAAGAGTAATTATGTCTGTGCTCGGAATATTGTCCTACACGCTCGAAGTCCCGGATATCGAAGAAGGAGTCCGATTCTATGAGAATGCGGGCCTCATATCGGACGTTGAAGGCGACGTCGCGCGGCTGCGCTGCCGAGGACAGGACAGGGATGTCATCGTCCTCCTTGGGAACCGCCCGGCGAAAAGGCTCCATCATGTCAGTCTACGCGCCGACGGGCTCAGCATGATCGAGCGTGTCGTACCGGAGCACGGAGGTGCCCTTGTCGCGACCCCGGAGGGGGCGAGCGATAGCGGGCTGTGGGTCACGGATCCCCACGGGATGCTCCTGCATCTCAGCGACGCTCCTGCCGACCCGGAGCCCGCCGCAGCGCCGCCATTCGAGATCAACGCGCCCGGACGCCTGGTGAGGAAGGGAAGGTCGGCAATGCTTGCGTCCGAGTTCTACAGTGCCGTTGTGCCGCTGCGGCTGGGTCACGTCCTGGTATTCTCTCCCGACGTACCTGCCAGCGTCCGGTTCGCGACCGAGGCACTCGGCATGGGTCTCGCCGATCACGCCAAGGACGTTCTTGCGTTTTGCTGCGCGCGACGCAACAGCGACCATCACGTGCTGGCTTTCGCCAAATCTCCGGCGGTCGGCTTCCATCACGCTAGCTTCCAAGTCAATGATCCCGACGATGTGGGGCGCGGCGGCAGGGCCCTGGTGGAAAAGACCGGCAGGGGCGACTGGGGTTTCGGCCGCCACACGATCGGTTCCAATTTCTTCCACTATATCCAGGATCCTTGGGGATCGTGGTTCGAGTACTACTCGGACATCGACCACATCGAGGATTACGCGATGTGGAAACCCACCAATTATGAGCTGAAGGACAGTCTCGCGAACTGGGGTCCGAGCGTCCCCGACGACTTTGTCCACAATTATGAAGCTATACCAACCTTCGATCGGTTGCCGCGTCAGATGAACGACCAGACGAATGCCCGAACGCCAAAAGACTAGCCCGCACGCGAACTGAGGTTGGTTGGAGCCCGTGGACGCCAACGGGTTAAGCAGCGACGTGATTTAAATGGTAACGCTGCGTGGATGCCACGGGTGACAGGTAGTCGAGACGAGCCTGGGTGCGTTGGCGGTTGTCCCCCAAGGGGACTTCCTTCGGGGCGTAGAACAGTTCGATGTATTCGCTGATTTCCCGCTTTGCCTGCTCACGCGTGGCAAAGCGGTGATGACAGACGAGTTCACTTTTCAGTGTGCCCCAAAACGATTCGATCGGCGCGTTATCAAAGCAGTTTCCTCGCCGACTCATTGACGCCTGCGTGCGGAACTGGCCGACGAGGTGCTGATATGCGTGAGCGCAGTACTGACTGCCGCGGTCGGTAAGAGGTGACATCGGGAGTTCGGACAGGTCGGTAAGTGGAAAAGCTGGGAGTTGAGTCGGCCATACTGGTCGGCAAAGAGGAACCCAAAAATGACGAAACGGAATCGACTGGGCGATCGCGGTTTCAACCACCCATGAACCATTTCCACTACAGGTGGGCTTCGGTCACAAAAGCGTGCATGCCTGATCGAAATTGAGGCGCGGCGCGCGGGGGTGTAGTCCGGACGCGTCACCGTACCCCAGGTTGCACAGGAAATTCGATTTGAGATGGCCCTCCGGAAAAAACTCTTCGTCAGTATTTTGGTCGCTTTTTCCTGCTCCAAAAAACTCTTCATCGACCTTGGCATTGTCGAATCCGGACATCGGCCCACAATCAAGTCCCAATGCGCGAGCGGCGAGAATCAGATAGGCACCTTGCAAAGACGAGTTGCGCCTCGCGGTTATATCGACCAGTTCGGGGGCGCTGGCGAAGTGGTCGCGCATGCCGGGGTTGTGGGGAAAAAGTGTGGGCAGCTTTTCGTAGAAGTTCAGGTCGTAGGCGATGATGGCCGTTACGGGAGCGTTCCTAACCTTGTCCACATTCCCTGGGGCGAGTGCTGGTATCAGCCGTTCTTTGGTTTCCTTGGTGCGAAGGAAGACGATTCTTGCCGGGTTCCCGTTGGCACTGGTGGGTGCCCACTTCATGAGCTCGTATAGTTGCCGCAGCGTTTCATCAGCAACGGGTTGGTGCAGCCACGTACTATGCGTGCGTGCTTCACGGAACAGAAGATTGAGACCGTCGTCATTCAGGACTTTGTTCATGAAACCTCCTTGATTGTGAGGGCTGACGTAACCGCTTGTGGTGCGCTTCGGCTAGTTCAACTGAAGTCGCTTGGGACTGAACGAGACAGCGCATTACCTCGTCGAAAAAAAGTGTACTTCTTCACCTCGGACGGACCTTACGGTTCAATGGCCAACGCCGCCATTGCTTGCAGACTTGCCTCGGAAAATCTGCCGCCGTCATACATCGTAGTAGCACGAGTGATCGCACCGAACGAATCAAGTGTCAGGACGGTAATGCCCCCGGGGATTCCTGAGTTGATCGCGCCGATCCATTCGAAGCCCCCGCCGGCATTGGAGCCTAACGTGTGACGCAGACCGCTGCCGAAGCCATTCGGCAGCCGTGTCAGCGCTCTTCCGAAATAGCTCTCGATTATCGTGCGACTGATAATTTGCACGCGGCTAGGCACGTCTTCATACACTGCGTCGTATGAAAAGAGGCTGGCGGCAGTCTTTGCGTCCCCGGCGCTGAGTGCCGCCGTCAAGCGAGCTGTGACCTCACGAATCTGCGGCGAAGCGCGCTCCCGCAGAGCATTTTGATGCCAGTCTTGCAGCGTTTGCTTTTGCAGGTTGAAGGTATTGGGCCAGCCACGCGAATCCCAATAATCGACCCATCGCACCACCTTGCCATCTTCGAAGTCGAGCGCGCCCACCCCATGGATTTCGCCCCCGAACAGCTCTTTGGTATCAGTGAACACAACCACCGCGCTCCTCATATCGCCGAGAATGCGCGTTGGATAAGATTTCGCGGTCGACGGCCAATTAGCCATGTATTGCGTGAAGAAGGCCTTAAGAATGGCCCACCCTGGGGCGTCCCAGCCGAGTGTCGCATCAGTATATGTCACCAGGCGTGGTGAAAAGAAGGACATCGTTTGGTCGACATTGGCTTGAGTCTTAGCGGCGAAATAGGCGTAAAGGAAATTCATCAGATCCGGAGACGCTGCGGAAGTATCTGCGATCCGCGGATAAGGGAGCGGCGTATCGGCGTTCGCTGTCGTGGCGCCGAATTGATTAATGAGTGCAGCGCCAGCGCCTACGCCAGCGGAAATGAGAAGGTTTCGACGAGTGTTGTCCATATTGCCTCCATTTAAATTACCGGTCGTGCATTGCAGGTATTGACTGATCGCACAACTGATAACCCCCAAACTCATCAGACACTTGCCATCGAGCCTCCTAAGAGAAAATTAGTAAACGCTGAAGCAAATAGGAAGATGCGAACGCGTTTCAGAAAATGCAAACAGCTCGTTGGATAATCAGCCAATTTGCCGCGCCACATGCGGCGGGTTAAGCACCGTCCAGGCGCGAAAGAACAGCAGCGCCCCAAGACACGCCGCTACAGAACCGACTGTGCAGAGCGCCTTCGCCAGAGAATCCGCCCCGACGAAAACACGGTCGTTAAAAAAGCCGACCAGAAACGGCCCAAGTCCCGTACCGAGAAGATTGATCCCGCAGAACACGATTGCCATGGCCTTTCCTCGCATCCGGTTAGGGACGCTCAATTGAATCGGCGTGTATGCAGTCGAGACGACGACACCCGTCAACAAAGTCGATATGGCATATAGCACCATCCCGACATAGATGTTCCGGACAAACGCAACGGACAGCATGTTGGCAAACTGGATCGCGCAAGAGAACAAAATAATTGCCATGATCCGTGCCACGATCTTTTCTGGCGCCACACGCCGCAAGCTCACCTGCGAAACCATGCCGCCGAACAGCCCGACGATAATGAAGATCGGCCCAAGA
The DNA here is from genome assembly GCF_013177735.1 of Paraburkholderia elongata. Lineage (GTDB taxonomy): Bacteria > Pseudomonadota > Gammaproteobacteria > Burkholderiales > Burkholderiaceae > Paraburkholderia > Paraburkholderia elongata. Next base: position 25,742 of record NZ_WOEZ01000050.1, read on the forward strand.
GATTTGCCGACCTCGGCGGGCGCAATCTGAAATTGCCGCGACAACAAAATAGGAAACCATGCGATGACGGAATAGAAGACAAGGAAGATCGTGCATACACCGGTGATATACGGCGCATAGAACTTCGATTCAAAAAAAAGGTACTTCAGGGTGTGGCTCAGACCGATCATCTTGGCCTGCTCCACTTTTTCCGCGAGGTCCAGTTCCTTACGCTGCGGCTCCTTTACCAAAAGCAGAAGCAAGATCGGAATTATGCCGAGAAGCCCGATGAGCACGTAGACCTTTTGCCATGCCTGATGACCCGGTAAAAACCAGCTCGCATTGCCACCCAAACCAAAGTACGAGAGCGCAACGCCACCTAGCAGAAGAGCTATCCCACCTCCGATAAACGGACTTGTCGCCAAGATCGAACTCGCAAGCGGAATTCTTCGTGTGGAAAGCAGGTCGGCAAACAAGGACAGACCCGCCGGAACGATAACGGCCTCCGCCGCCGCCGTGCACGCACGCGCGGCAAACAATTCGCCGAAATTACTGGCGAATCCGCAGAGCATCGTCGCTGTACTCCATATCAGCACGCAGCACGCAACAAGCCTTATCCGGTTAGTTCGATCAACCATCCAACCGAGTGGAATACCGCCGATAAAAAAGAAGATTGAAAAGGCGAACCCTTGCAGCACGCCCAACTGGGTGTCCGACAAAGCAAGCGTGCTCTTTAAGGGTTGGGCCACGATCGTCAGCACACTGCGATCCAGATACGACACCATGTAGCACAGGGACATTAACGCAACCAGGTATGCCGCTTTGCTTCCCTTAACATCCAGATAACGCCTCGTCATTACGCCTTCTCCTTGTTGCGCCCCGCCTCTTGCAGACGGAACACGTTCTTTATATGTCAGTTTGGCCAGCACCGTCTCCGAGCAGATCGTCAAACATGATTGTAGGACAATGTAGATGCGAGATATGGTTCGCGATAGTAGGGATTTCACCGAGCGGGACGGGTATGAACGGTTCCCGTCGTTCGCACATCACGTTATATTTCGACCTGCTGGATGCCTGGTGGCAAGGTGACGAGGTACCCCATGATAGTAAGCGTCAATATTGTCCGCGAGTTGATCCGCCAGTTGCTGCATGGCTTCATCGCTCGCCCATGCAATGTGCGGAGTCAAGATGAAGTTCGGGTGACTCAGCAGTCGTATGAACGGGTGATCGGAACGGATAGATTCATCGCATACCACGTCGAATCCTGCTCCGGCGATCTTGCCATCCTCGAAGGCCTTGCAGAATGCGGCTTCGTCGACCACCCCGCCTCTTGCGGTATTGATCAGCAACGGGCGTCGCTGCATCAGATCGAACTCACGAAGCGACAGCATGTTTCGCGTGTCCGGCGTGAGAGGACAATGCAGCGTAATGATGTCGCTGATCCGAAGTACCTCGTCAAGCGACAATCGACCGCACTTTGGCGCCTCCACGCCTTTGCGGCCGGCGACCACGACACGCATGCCCAACGCCTCCGCGACCCGGCCCACTTCACGGCCCACCGTGCCATCGCCGATGATTCCGATGGTCGATCCGGCCAGGTCACGTATCGAATGATCGAAAAACACAGAACTGACCTGACTCTGCCCAGCGCCCGGATTGCACGGACTCGCGATGGGCGAACAAATTGCGGCGCAATGCGAAGATCAGCGCGAAAGTGTGTTCCGAAACAGTCACACGCGCGTAGTCGCGAATGTTCCAAACCGGGATTCCCTTCTCCTCGCACGCCGCGAGATCGACCACATCCGTGCCAGTCGCCGCAACCGCAATGAACTTCAGCCTGTGTGCCCCACGGATCGCCTCGGCGCTAAGGGGCGCTTTGTTCGTGATGACGATATCGGCATCGACAATACGCGTGGCCACCTTTTCTGCGCTGCTGGAAGGATATTCAAGCCATTCGTGTATGAAAGACGGGCGCCTGAGTCGGGTTTGCGCAGCGATGGTGTTTCGGTCCAAAAAGACGATTCGCGCGTAGCCTCCAGTTCTCCAGATATCGTTGTTGTCTGCCTTGCCAGGCCATCGCGAACTATCGCCGCGTTGCCGCACAGCAAAGCGACGTCACGGGTTCAGTCCTTGCCTGACCAGGGATACCACTAATCCGATTTGGTCAAATGCCGTACAATATTGTACTACAATCGTGCCATACAAACGGAGGAACCATGAGCAACAACCCTCTCACATCGGCCGAGAAAATCTGGCGCCAGCATGTCATTGCCGCGCTCGGCGACGGGATTGACCTGATACATATCGACCGCCACTTCCTTCATGAACTGTCGGGAGCTATTTCGTTTCAGGGACTGGCATCAACCGGAAGACGTGTATTCGATCCGGCAGCAACATTTGCGACAGTCGACCACGTCATCGACACCTACCCGGGACGTTCGCTCAGTTCGTCGGCGCCCGGAGGCGAAGCGTTCCTCCGTGACCAGGTAAAAGGAGTTCGCGAACATGGCATCACGTTTTTCGCTCCCGAAGACACGCGCCAGGGTATCACTCACGTCGTGGCGATGGAGCAGGCCATTGCGCTGCCGGGCATGACCTTCGTATGCGGCGACAGCCACACCACGACAGTCGGAGCGCTCGGCGCACTGGCGTGGGGCGTCGGATCGACGGATGGCGAGCAGGTCCTGGTCACGCAGACGCTAATGGCGTCTCTCCCTTCATCGATGAGAGTTCGCTTCGAAGGACAACTGCCGGATGGAACCAGCGCGAAGGACGCTGTGCTGAAGCTGATCGCCACCATCGGCGCCGACGGTGCGGCGAATGTCGGTGTGGAATACGCGGGGACAATGGTGCGCTCCCTGTCGATTGAAGCGCGTGCCACGCTTTGCAACATGGCAGTTGAAATGTCAGCCCGATTCGCATTCGTACCGACCGACGATGTGACGCTGTCGTACTTGCATAACCGGCCGTATGCGCCTTCCGGCGCGAACTGGGACCTCGCTGTCGCCCACTGGAAATCGCTGTCGAGCGACGAAGACGCGTCGTTCCAGCGTGATGTGACGATCGACTGCGCCGGCCTCGAACCGTTCGTCACGTGGGGAACGACTCCGGATCAGGCGGTCCCCGTGAGCGGTGCGGTCCCCACTGGACCGTCGGTAGCTGGCCTCGCCGCGCAGGATGCCTATGCGCAAGCAATCAAATATATGAACCTGGAACCCGGGCGTCCACTGGCTGGTCTGCCCGTCGACGGCGCATTCATCGGGTCATGCACGAACAGCCGGCTCGAAGACCTGGAGGAAGCAGCCAGGATTCTGCGCGGCCGGCATGTCGCTCCCGGCGTTCGCGCGATCTGCACGCCCGGGTCCACTGAGGTAAAACGCGCGGCCGAGCGGCACGGAATCGATGTCGTATTCAAGGCCGCAGGCTTCGAATGGCGTGAGGCGGGATGTTCGCTCTGCGTGAGTGCCGGCGGCGAAAGCTTCGGGCGTAGATCTCGTGTCATCAGCAGTACGAACCATAATAGCGAACATCGCCAGGGCCAGGACGTTCGCTCGCACCTCGCGAGTCCGGCAACCGTGGCCGCGTCCGCCGTCGCAGGCGTCATTTCCGATCCACGCCCTTTCCTTCGCTAATCAAACCGGAACATCGAAATGCAACCCTTTGAAGCAATGCGAGCGCGCGCAGCCCTTCTGCTCATGGACGACGTTGGGGCTGACAACATCATCTCCGTAAGCGGTCTGATGAAAACCAGCAAGACTGGTTTCGCGGACGCCATGTTCGCGTCGTGGAGGTACCTGCCGGACGGCACGGAGAATCCTGAATTTTCGCTGAATCATGCGCGCTACAAGAACGCACAAATTCTGATTGCCGGGCGCAACTTCGGCTACGGAAGTTCACGCGAAGCGGCTGTCTGGGCGTTGCGGGATTACGGGTTCCGCTGCCTGATCGCTCGAAGCTTCGGGCCTATCTTTTACGGCAATTGCATCAAGAACGGCCTGCTTCCCATCGCACTCGACGACCAATCGCATGCAGCACTCGTCGACCAATTAAATCGGAGCGAGAACGTCCTGAACGTTTCTTTGGAAAATTTTGAAATTTCGACCGACTCCGGTGCCACATTCAGCTTCCGGTTGCCAAAAGTTCATCAACGCCTGCTGCTCGAAGGAATGGAGGCAATCGACTACGTCAACACGTTTCTCGATCAGATTCACGCATATCGCGCCGTGGACCGGATCAGACGTCCCTGGGTCTACCTGAACACTAACAAAAGAGAGGTCGCCGGTGAGTAACACTCATTTCCGCGCATTGCTGGAAGAAAAACATGCGTTGATCATTCCGACTGCACATGATGCCCTTAGCGCAAAACTCATCGAACGCACAGGCTTCGATTGTTGCGCCGTGGGCGGATTTGCACTCGTCGCCGCCCGGCTCGGATTGCCGGACATCGGCGTAGCGACCTTCAGCGAACTCTATGCGGGCGTGCAGGACATTCTGCCAAACCTTTCCGTTCCGTTGCTCGTCGATGCCGATGACGGCTATGGCGATATCAAGAACGCGGTCCGTACCGTGCAGATGTATGAGCGGCTCGGTGTGGGCGGCGTTCTGCTCGAGGACCAGACCAGCCCGAAACGTTGCGGGCATGCGGCGGGCAAGTCTGTCGTGTCAAGGCAGGCCGCACGGCAGAAACTTGAAGCAGCGCTGGATGCACGACGCAATCCGGATTTCTTCATCGTCGCTCGTACCGACGCGCGTGGCACGCATGGCCTCGATGAAGCACTTGAACGCGCACGCATCTTCGAGGAAGCAGGCGCGGACGCGATATTCATCGAAGCTCCGCAAAACATTGGCGAACTCGAACTGATCGGACGCAGCTTCCGTACACCGCTGCTCGCGACGGTCGCGGAAGGCGGCAAGTCACCCGCACTCGATGCCGAGCGGCTGATAGCGCTCGGGTTCAGGATGATCTGGTATCCGGGCGTCGTTCTCGCGCGGATGATCGTCTCGATACAGGACTCGCTTGCGCTAATACACCAGGGCTCGCTCGATACTCCCCCAAACCTTCCGTCGGTTCCCCAGATGTCAGCTCTGCTCGGCATGCAGCAATGGATCGACTTGCAGCAGAAGTACGACCCCGATTAACGTCGACCGGTGTGCGATCCACAGGTAATCGAGTGGACGCCAACCAGCAAATGAAGGAGACCGCTGTATGAACAATCGGAAGGTTATTATCACGTGCGCGATCACGGGTTCTATCCATACGCCCAGCATGTCGCCGTACCTTCCCGTAACGGCTGGCGACATCGCGCTTTCAGCAATCGAAGCGGCGGCCGCGGGCGCGGCGATCGTGCATCTGCATGCGCGCGGCAACGAGGGACGTCCAGACCAGTCGGCGGAAGCGTTTGCGCCGTTCCTCAAAGAAATCAGGTCGCGTTCTGACGTCGTGATCAATGTGACGACGGGCGGCTCGCCAACGATGTCGATCGAAGAGCGCGTTCGCCCGGCGGCACTTTTTAAGCCCGAGGTCGCGTCGCTCAACATGGGGTCGATGAATCTGGGGATGTATCCGATGCTCGACCGCGTCAAGACGTTTTCATACGGTTGGGAACGGCCGTATATCGAAGGATCACGCGATCGCATATTCAGGAACACGTTTAGCGATATCGAGTACGTTCTCAAATGCTGCGCGGAAAACGGAACCCGCTTCGAAATCGAGTGCTACGACATAGGGCACCTTTACACCCTTGCCCATTTCGCGGACCGCGGCCTGATACAGGCACCCTTCTACATCCAGTCGGTCTTCGGGCTTCTGGGCGGAATCGGTGCGCACCCGGAAGACGTTCTTCAGATGCGCCGCACTGCAGACCGTCTGTTTGGCGCAGACCGTTATGTGTGGTCTGTCCTTGGTGCGGGCCGCCATCAGCTACCTGTTGCAGCCATGGCCGCCGCGATGGGCGGAAACGTGCGCGTGGGGCTTGAAGATTCGCTATGGATTTCCAGAGGCGAACTGGCGATCTCCAATGCCCAGCAGGTGCGGGCGGCACGAACCATCATCGAAGGCCTTGGCCTGCAGATTGCCACGCCCGACGACGCACGCGAGATTCTCCATCTGAAGGGCAACGACAACACCGGGATCTAAGCCGGAATTCGACATCACAGCGGAGCAATACTCAATGGATTCGCTCATAGAAAGCACCCGAGACGCGGACGTCTCGATCCTTACCCTGCGCCATGCGCCATATAACCTGATCGGCCCCGAGCTCATCGAAGCTCTTTCCAGGTCTCTGGATCAAGCTTATGACGAAGGCGCTCGCGCAGTGGTCTTGCGCAGCGGCCTGAGACATTTCTCGGCCGGCGCCGAAATGAAGATGCTTGAACAGATGATCGCCACCGAAGGCCACTCCGGACTTGGTTTCGACCCCGTCGGGTTTCTCGGCAAGCTCGAGCGTTTTCCACTCCCTGTAATTGCCAGCATCCATGGAGTCTGCGTCGGGGGAGGACTGGAACTGGCACTTGCCTGCGACTATATCGTCGCCGCCGAATCCGCGCGGCTTGGCGCGGTAGAAGTCACGCTGGGCCTGCATCCGTTAATGGGTGGCATACAACGCTTCGTGCAGAGAGCCGGTACGCTCCGCGCCAAGGAACTGGCGATGCTTGGTCGGCGGTACGATGCCGCCACATTCGAACGCTGGGGGTTGATCAATCTGGTGGTTCCTGCCGACCAGTTGGAGTCCGCCACGCTCGCAATCGCCTACGAACTGGCGAACGGTCCGACGATCGCGCATGCTGCCACCAAACGCCTTGTGCAGTTCGCCGTTAGTGAAGGCACCGAGGCCGCAGACGAGGCGATGGCGGAGATCCAGAAGCCGTTGTGGACATCCACCGATGTGAGCACGGGTCTCGAGTCCTATCGAACCAGCGGTGCCGGTTCGGCCAGATTCGTGGGGCGATGATCATGGCGGGTCCACTAGATGGTATTCGGGTCGTCGATTTTTCGCGAGTGCTTGCCGGACCGCTCTGCGCCAAAACACTGCTCGATCTCGGCGCGGACGTGGTCAAGATCGAACCCCCTCGGCCCGATATTTCGCGGCTCGCGTTTCCGGGTCATGCAGGCATATCCGGCTACTACGCTCAGCAGAACGCGGGCAAACGCAACGTCAGCATCGATCTGAATGTGCCCGGCGCGCGCGAGCTTGTATTGCGTCTGTGCGATGAAGCGGACGTAGTCGTGGAGAACTTCCGGGCAGGTACGCTGAACTTCTTTGGCCTCGACTACGAAACATTGTCTGCCCGCAATCCGCGGCTGATCTATCTATCCATTACCGGATACGGGCAAGGAGGGCCGTGGATGCACCGCATGGCGTACGCGCCGACAGTACAGGCTGAAGCGGGTTTGACGCGACACAGCCTCGACCACTACGGCGATGCGTTAGCACAGCCACGCACGGACAGTCTGTCGCATGCCGACGTGTATGCGGGTTTACAGGCGTCTATCGCGATACTGGCAGCGCTCGTCCGACGCGCACAAACGGGAATCGGACAGTACATCGACGTATCGATGGCCGCTGCGCTGACTTCCGCCAACGAAAAGGCCCATGTCTACCTGAGCGGAGCCGACCTTGCCGCTGAACCGGCGATTCTCGGCGCAACCGACTGTCCATTCTTCGAGGGCCCATCGGGCGAGCAGATCGTTCTTTCGATGAGCCTCGTCGGTTCGGTAACGTTCCCGTTTTATCTACGGGCAATGCGACGGCCCGAACTCGCCGCCGACCCTCGCTTTTCGAGCGCGGCGGCACGCCGTAAGCACCGCAGCGAGTTGCATGCGTTGGTGCAGAACTGGATGTACACGTTTCGCACGCTGGAGGCGCTAGATGCGCAACTGGACGAAGCAAAGATTGCAATGGGCAGACTTCGCACGATGCAAGATATCGCGGAATCAGACTGGGCAAACTATTGGGGCGCGGTACAGACGGTTTCGGACCGGCACGGGGGATCGTTCAGGCTGCCAGGCAGGCCGTGGCGTTTTTCGCGCGACGCCTTGCCCGCAGCCGGACTTCCCGCGTTTCAGGGTGAACACAATCGGACTGTATTCGAGGCATACGGATTGACGGCCGCAGAACTGGACGCCTACGAGCATTCCGGTGCGTTCGTGCAGATACACCGTGAAAATTCGAACCCGGGCGATGAAGTGGAAACACCGCAGGTCGCGTAGCTCCACATAGGGCAACAGTAGGCGGCGACATATGGGGGCGGAGCAAGCTGCGCGCTAATTTCTATCATAGGTCTCGCAGTCATAAAGCCCATCGTTTTTATAAATGAATTGCGCAGTTCCCGGGCGGCATTCAGTCGCATCAAGTTGTAAATGACGGTGTCGGATAACGATTTTGGGGGCCGTCGTCGCAACGTCAGGACTGTAGGCGGGGCGTTTAAAAATCCAGTCAACAAGAGAGCCGATGGAGACATATGAAAATCAATCGCTTAGTTATACTATTTTCTTCGTGCATCGTTGCAGTGCCAGTTTGGGCGCAAAATTCGGTCACGCTGTACGGCATCGTCGATGTGGGGGTACAGGCTGTCAATCACGTGCCAACGGTCAATGGACAAGGCGGCACCGCATTTTCACTCACCTCGGGCGGGGCACAAACGTCGCGATGGGGATTACGCGTTAAAGAGGATCTCGGCGGCGGTTATGGTGTCATCGCCGTGCTTGAGGATGGCTTCGATGCGACCAAAGGAACCTTGAACAACGGCGGTCGGCTGTGGGGCCGATCTTCCTACGTTGGATTCACTTCACAGTACGGCATATTTACATTGGGACGGCAGGTTACGGCTATTTACGATTTCGACCTGGCTTATGACCCTGTTGGGCCTGCCCTTTACTCAAGCCCTGCGTATGATGCGGCGTTCGTCTCACGGGCGGACAATTCCGTGAAATACGTTGACGACGTGAGCCTGGCAGGCGGCAAGCTTTCGCTAGATGCGCTGTACAGCTTCGGATACGACAGCGTCACGGGTGTCGGACCGGTCGCGGGGGACTATCGGGTTGGCAAGGAGGAAAGCCTCTTCATCAATTACCAACGCAGTGTCGTCAGCGTAGGCCTGCTTTTTGACCAGCAAAACGGCAACACCATTGCGGCGCAGGATAACAAGGTCCAACGCTTCGGCGCGGCAGCCCAAGTCGACCTAAGTCCCGTGCAGCTTTACGCGGCATATCGGTTTCTTGCGCAGAAGCACGCTGCCCAGAATCGATACTCTTCGTTATATTGGCTCGGTGCGAAATACCTCGTGACGCCGGCATTCAATGTTTCCTCGGACTTACTCTACCAGCAGGACCGAAACACTGGCCAAGGGAACCCGGTGATGCTTTCCGCGATCGGAAGCTACCTGCTGTCCAAGAGTACGGACGTGTATCTTGAGGCCGCCACCGTTCTCAACAAGAAGCATACAAATCTCGGCGTGAACGGCTTTGGAACGTCGACCACAGGCGAAGTCCAAACCGGCGTACTGGTTGGTCTGCGAACGAGGTTCTGAAAAACACGAAAGGGAAGCGCGCAGGTCATCACTCGATGACCTGACACTTGCCGACGTCCCGTTCTGGCGGAACGTCGGCCGCGCCACACGCGGCAGTCGCGACGGCCATATCACGGATTGCCCGTCTTACACCAATGCCCTCAGGCAGGGCTTATCCTTGCCCGGTTCATGGGGCTGCGCCTTGATTTCCATTCGTCTCAGGGCGATCGAAACGCGGCGGATTCCATCACGCAAGTTAGCGACAATCTTACCGTTCGCGTAATGCTCCTGCCTTTCTTAGCTAAAGCATGTACCTCGAATCGGACCGACGTCCACTGCTACGCGTCACCGATTCACGGAGTCTTGAAAAAAGAATCGGGAACAAGATTCGTCGCGTTCGCGATCGCGTGCACGTGCGCGGTCATCGCAAACTCGGCTGCGTCCGCATCACCCCGGACTATCGCGGCGATTGCGGCATCCAGACCGACATGCATGTTGGGGATATCCGCTGCAAGCGCGCGACGAAACGGCAACCGGAAAAAGTGAATGTTGAATTGCTCGATCAGCTGGATCAGTTGCGGATTATCGGACATTTCCACGATCACCGCGTGGCATCGATCGTTCAGGTCGAAATAGCGGTGCCAGTCCGACGCCTTCGAAGCCTTCATGGCTTCAGCCCGCATCTCGCGCAATACGGCCTTGCGGCCTTCCTTACCGATGTTCTCCGCAGCAAGTCGCGCAGCGAGGGCTTGTAACCGTTCCCTGATTTTATACAAGTCTGAAATTTCTTTGCGCGTCAGCTGACGAACGCTGATTCCCTTATTGCGCTCGTGAGTTAGCAGGCCTTCCGCGACCAATCGGCGTAGCGCCTCTCGCACCGGCCCGCGACTGACACCGAAGCGTCGAGTCAAATCCGCCTCTACAAGACGTTGTCCGGGCACAAGCAAGCCCTCGGTGACGCCCAGACGAATCGCGGAAATGATCCTGTCGACGGCAGACTGTTCTTCCGCTCCGCTCCGCGCGTGGTCCAACTTTTCTTTAGTCATTTTCGCCAGATAGGGGAAACTTGAACTGTAATGCCGGTCGCACGAACTATTGTAATTCGGGAGGAAGATCTTAGCACGCCGCAAGCATGCCAATTCGAATCAAGCGGGGGCACCACCGGCACCGAACATCACCATTCTTCCTGCATAAACCGCTTGCTCCGATACTGGACCGTTTTGCGGTTCACTACCAGTCATTAAAAAAATCGCCTACATATTCGGATAGTTTGGTCCACCCCTCCCTCTGGCGCGACCCAAACAATGTTTTGCGTCGGGTCCTTGATATCGCACGTTTTGCAATGCACGCAGTTCTGCGCATTGATGACAAGCCCCCCGCTGCCGTCACTTTTGATGGCGAACTCGTAGACTCCAGCGGGACAAAAGCGCGCCTCGGCGCCGGCATACTTCGCGAGGTTCACGTTCAAAGGCACGGCCGGATCCTTCAGCGTCAGGTGCGCCGGCTGGTTCTCCTCGTGGTTGGTGTTCGACAGAAAGACCGACGACAGACGGTCGAAGGTGAGCTTTCCATCGGGCTTCGGGTAGACAATCGGCTTGCATCCGGTGGCGGGCTTAAGGGTCTCGTTGTCCGAATGCCGATGGTGTAATGTCCACGGCACCCGTCCACCCAATAGTTTCTGCTCTATTCCGACCATGACCGTTCCTGCAAGTATGCCCTTGCTCATCCATAGCTTGAAGTTGCGGGCGCGATGCAGTTCCTCTTTCAACCACGATTTCTCGAAAGCCTTCGGGTACTCCGTCAACGCGTCGCGCTGACGCCCGGACTGCAGCGCATTGAACGCAGCTTCGGCCGCCATCATGCCGCTTGAAATCGCCGCATGACTTCCCTTGATTCTCGACGCATTGAGGAACCCGGCTTCGCACCCAATCAGCGCTCCGCCAGGAAAAACGAGCTTCGGCAGTGACATGAGTCCACCGGCGGCGATGGCCCGAGCGCCATACGACACACGCTTGCCACCCTCGAGGAATTTGCGGATTTCGGGGTGCGTCTTGTAGCGCCGAAACTCCTCGAACGGCGACAGAAATGGATTCGTGTAGCCGAGACCCACCACGAAGCCCACGACCGCCTGATCATTGTCGAAGTGGTAGAGGAAGGAGCCGCCATACGTGTCGTTGTCGAGTGGCTAACCCTTCGTGTAGTCATAGGCGGCACCGACGAGGAAAGATGGCGTTATCTGATACTTGAAGTTCGGCTCGACGTTGTGAGACTTCGCGTCGCCACCGCGGCCCGTCGGGGGCAAGCCTGCTTCTGCGCCGATGTCCTTGAACTGGGTGTTGCTGTAGGTTGCGCCAAGAGTGGCGCACCGAACATGTAAGCCCCGCCCGCGCTGAAAATCTGCTGCGTTTACGCCGACGCGTACCCGGAGTACACGCGGCTCGACGTCATGTTCGAAGGTATCGTGCTCGACGTCGCGTTATTGCCGAAGTACGAATAGCTGGGGTCTTTGGCGTTGACGTATGCGATGCAGAGCGCCAACGGTCCGTTCGTGTAACCCGCCCCCAGCGACCAGATCCGGTTGCGCGCAAAGTTGCCGGCCACGCCGCCCAGGCAGTACATGCCGCCAAACGAAAAGCCACTACAAGTCAGGCTTCTGAACTTGACCGTTTGTTCACGCGGTTCGTATTGTTCATGTTGTCGAGATCTCCTGGGTGAGCGCCGAAATACGGCGACCACTGCTCAGCGACTTTGAAGATGCCGGTGAAATCTAGTACTGGCGACCCAGCGTAACGGTTCCCAGCGTGGCCAACGACAAACCGACATAGGCTTGCCGCCCGAATTCGTCGCTGCCCTGCCCCAGCTTTCGGTTCGCGACGTTGAAGCCGTTCTCGAGAACGAGCAATGTCTTGAGTCCGTCGCCCACGTCTTCCGTGCCACGCAGCGCCCAACGACCGCCTTGGATGTTCCCGCTCCTCATCTGATACCCAAACACTCTCGATACGCAGAGGGCTTGTCGGATTGATTCGGTTGCCTAAAGATTTCGCACGGTAGCGATGGTTTTAAAGTGCTGCGTCGAAGTCGATATCCGGTCCGACGGGCACAATTCCGTTGGGGTTTAGCCACGGATGGCTACCGTAGTAACGACACTTGATATGTTCAAAGTTGATTGTCGGTCGAATCCGCGGGTGCTGCGCCAGACGACGCGTGTGAGCCCACAAGCGGGGATAGTCCTTGAGCGCCTGGCGATTGCATTTGAAGTGACCATAGTAAACAGGATCGAAGCGAACAAGTGTCGTAAACACGCGAATGTCCGCCTCTGTCAACACGCCACCAACCAGATATTTCCGGTCCTGCAATCGCTGCTCGAGCCATTCCAGCGTATCGAAGACTTCAGTGACAGCCGCTTCGTAAACATCCTGTCGCGCAGCAAATCCCGCGCGATACACGCCATTGTTGAGGCTTTCGTACACGCGCGCGTTCACTGCATCGATCTCACCGCGCAAGGCTACCGGATAGTAGTCACCCGGCAAGGCCCCGAGAGCCTCAAACGCACTGTTAAACATGCGCGTGATCTCGGACGATTCGTTCGACACGATTGTCCGCTCGACCTTGTCCCAAATGACCGGCACAGACACTCGCGTCGTGCAGTCTGGGTCAGCGAGAGTATAAATTTCGTGAAGCCTGGTGGCATGGTTGACGATGTCGGGGACCACGCCGGGCCCGGGAGCGAAAGTCCGGCCCTCATCCCCCATGAGCCAGTGAACCACCGACAGGCCGATCACATTTTCCAGACCTTTGAGGCTTCGCATGATCAGGGTGCGGTGGGCCCACGGGCAGGCGAGCGACACGTAGAGTTGGTATCGATTCGCCTCCGCCTTAAAGCTTCGTTCCGTGCCGGATGGCGCGCCGTCCACCGTGATCCAGTCTCTGAAAACGGACGGCGGTCGCTGAAGGCTCCCGTCGGAAATGACGGTCTCCAGGCCAGTCGTGCGCCACTGGCCGCCAATTAGCTCACCCATGTTTGATTCCCAGGTTCGCACTTTGACGAATGATTGGCGCGACCTCAGTTCCGAGAAGCTCGATCGATCGACGCATGCTGTCGGTTTCGAGCGACGCGGAACTCATCTGAAACGTGATACGAGAAATCCCGCCCAGTGCCTCGCTGGCGCGCAGAACCTTGGCGGCCACAGTTTCGGGATCGCCGATCAGGAACGAGCCCCTCGGGCCGCACATTGCTTCGAATTGAGCCCGCGTCGCAGGGGACCAACCGCGCTCGCGCCCAATTTCGGTAAACATATACGACCATCCAGGAAAGAACGCGTCCTTGGCCGCATCCGTCGTTTCGCCCACGAAGCCGATGGCGTGCACGCCGACCTTCAGATCCGCCAGGGAATGCCCGGCCTGAACGCCAGCCTGGCGATAAAGGTCCACGAGTGGCCGAAAGCGATCGAAGTCGCCACCAATAACGGCGACCATGAGCGGGAGTCCGAGCATGCCGGCACGCACGAATGATTGCGGTGTGCCTCCGACACCAAGCCAGATCGGCAAACGAGGCTGGTGTGAACGGGGAAATACGCCGATTCCATCGAGCGCCGCGCGGAACCGCCCAGACCATTCCACTTGTGTGGATTCGCGCAACTTCAGAAGCAGTTCGAGCTTTTCCCCGAACAACGCGTCATAGTCCGCAAGTTTGAAACCGAAGAGTGGGTATGCTTCAACGAACGATCCTCTACCAACGGTGAGCTCCGCACGCCCCTTGGAGATCAAATCGATCGTTGCGAATTCCTGGAAGACCCGGACGGGATCGTTCGCGCTCAACACCGTCACTGCGCTCGTGAGACGGATATTCCGTGTTCTCGCCGCCACGGCAGCGAGAATCACGGAAGGGGCGGCGTCCAGGAACTCTTTACGGTGATGCTCTCCGATACCAAAGATATCGAGTCCCACACGGTCCGCCGTTTCCACTTCCTCGATGAGCGCTTCCATCCGCTCGACCCGAGACGGCTGGCGTGCGCCAGCAGCCGCAGGGAAAATTGCGGCGAAACTGTCTATTCCTATTTCCATAACTGTCTAATCCAGGAGCCAACGTGGAGCCAACGAAAATCAATGCTTCATATCTGGAGTGCAATGCTGCACGGTTGCACTGCATCTGAATAGCCGATATTCATCGATGGTATGCATCGTTATTGCAGATAGATTTTCGGCCGTCGATGGGCGCTTCTGCGGTAAACGCCAGCCGCCGGGGCGCAGTCACGTTGGAGCACCGCGGACCAGCGCGATCCTCGGCGGAAATCCTGAACCGTATAAACTAGATGTTGTTCAACTCATCGCTGATGCGTGAGTCGCGTGCGTTCAGCTTAGTCAGTCGCTTGATCGACAATAGTAATATTCCTGAAGGCACGCTTCGAAAGATCCAGCTCCACAGTGATGTGTCAAGGCACGTCGTCGCCCGGCTTGGCGTCGCAAGCAAGCCAGGTCCTAGCTGGCGTTTCTCAGAAAGCTCCACGACCTTGGCGACAAGGCGATGCAACCACATCGAACCGAACCCCGCCGGTCGATCTCCCAACGAAATGTCTTTGATCGAGAGGGTGGAGAGCAGATCATGTCGCGCTTTCCCAGTTTTCAAAGATGGCGGCCGGCGGGGGTGCGGTCGGTTCGGCTGACCACCGGACTGGTGCTGTTTACCTATGTAGGGACACACCTCCTGAATCATTCGCTGGGGAATATCTCGCTCGCGTGGCTGGAGCGTGGTCTGCTTGTACAGAAGTTTATCTGGCAGGGATGGCTTGGAACAGGCGTGCTGTACAGCGCGCTCGTGACGCATTTCTTCCTGGGTCTGTGGGCTCTGTATGAGCGGCGCTCGGTGCATTGGAATCGGGGTGAGGCGACGCAGCTCGTCCTCGGTCTGTGCATTCCGCCGCTGCTAGCAAACCATCTCGCCAATACGCGGGTCGCATTTGCCGCGTTCGGCCTGAACAAAGGTTACGCGCAGCTGTTGTACTCGTTCTGGATCGCTTCGCCGTTCTTCGGCCGGGCACAGCTGATGCTGTTGGTGGTCGCCTGGTCGCATGGGTGTTGTGGCGTCTGGTTCTGGTTGCGCTTGAAGCCATGGTTTGGGGCGTGGCGGAGCGTGTTGCTGAGCGTCGCCGTGCTGCTCCCGGTGCTCGCTCTGCTAGGCTTCCTGCAAGGAGGACGGGAAGTGATCGCGCTTGCGCAGGATCCCGTCTGGCGCGCCACGGCGACCCGGCCGACGGTCGTCGGGACTCAATTGCAAAATCTCTGGCTCGCCGATCTGCGCAACGACTTTTTGCTCTTCGATGGTGGTGCGCTGCTGTTGGTACTTGGAGCGCGGCTGCTGCGCACGGTCCGCGAGCGCCGGCACGGACGGCTCTGCATCTCATATCCAGACGGGCGCAAGGTATTCGCGCCGCTCGGATTTTCGGTGCTGGAAGCTAGCCGGATGGCCGGAGTTCCCCATGCCAGCACGTGCGGTGGCCGTGCCCGATGCACATTGTGCAGGGTACGCGTGCTCAGCGATGTGCCGCTGCCCACGCCAGCCGAGGCGGAGCGGCGTGTCCTGGAGCGACTGGGAGCTGACTCGCAGACAGTGCGTCTTGCGTGCCAGTTGCGACCGATCCATGATCTCTCCGTGTGGCCACTGGTGCCGCCGGCCGCATCCATGGCCTTCCTGCAACCGCGTCAGCGGGACGTCATGCCGCAAGAGCGATTCGCGGCGTTCATGTTCGTGGACATGCGGGGTTCCACACAGCTTGCGGCGGCACAACTACCGTTCGACAGCATATTCGTAGTCAGTCGCTTCCTGAGCGCTGTCTGTGCCGCGGTGGTCCAGGCGGGTGGTATGCCAAACCAGTTCATGGGCGACGCAGTGCTCGCGATTTTTGGCCTACGCAGCGAGCCAGCCATTGCTTGTCGCCAGGCGCTCTGCGCGGTGCCGTTGGTGGCAGCCAACATTGATCAACTCAACGCTGCGCTCGAGCAGCAGCTGCAAACGCCCATCCGGTTTGGCATTGGATTGCATTGCGGCCGGGCTGTAATGGGTGAGATTGGCTTTCGCGAGCATGTGACATTCACGGCAATTGGTGACCCACTGAACGTGGCCTCAAGACTTGAAGAACTGACAAAAGAAATCGCTTGCGACGCTATCGTGTCCGAACAGGTATTCCAGCATGCCGGCGTTTCGGCGGCAGACCTGCCGCAGCTTGATGCACACCTGAAAGGCCGCCATGACCCGGTTCCTGTCCGTGTGCTGTCCAAGGCATCCCAGATGCCTCAGACCTGACAGCACTTCGCGATATTGCGCGACACTCAGCGCCTGCCGGGTTAAGGAGAGTAGTCGTGGATTCGTTGAGTGCTATAGGAGGCCGGGAACATTGCGACGCGCACGATTGTCGACAGGCGGCCGGCGGCCGGCGGCGGCCGATGATCAGCCAAAGTCTATCCGCCGTCCTTCGCACCCAAGGGAATGGGGCGAGTGCCGCCAGGGTTCCATAGTCAATTTCGTGAACACCGCGCCCTCGCGCCTTCTTCCGGACGGTTACTCAAGCTCTGGCGGCATGCGCTCCGGGAGAGCGCACCTACTTGACGGTAATCGTCTCCTTCATATATGGGTGAATGGCGCAGAATACCTTGTAGACACCCGGCTTATCGAACTTGAACTGAAAAGTGTCGTTCTGATCGAGCGCGCCGGAACGGAACAGGCCGGCATCGTTGACAACCGTATGCGGTTCGCCATCGAGATTTTTCCACGTCACGGTCGAGCCAGCTTTGATCGTAAGCGACATCGGCGAGAACATAAAATTCTTTATGACGACGACATTAGACTCCTGCGCTTGCGCAGCGGAGAAATCAGCCGATGCAGCCATGAAAATCGCGACTCCGACGGAGACGACAATGGCGCGGCGAAAGGTGGTGGTTGGCATAATCTAGGTCCTGGCTGGTGAGCACTGTCTGACAAATCGGACGAGCGTCGTATCGTCGAGCGTCGCCTTGAGCGGGTGCCGCATGATCTTGATAGTGGTCACGCCAAGCATCCTTGGAAGCTGATCGGTCGCCACTGTCAGCGGCATGGGGCCGGGCCCATTGCCTGCCGTCGGTTGCGGATACGCGGTCGAGCGCGCGGTATGGAAGGTGATATTGCCTTCCACCTTCGACACGATCTGATGGATATGTCCGTTCAGCACGGTGACCGAACCAAAGCGCTTCAAATAGCTCATCGCCTGGCCGGCATCGCCGGTGCCCCATCCCCACGGCTCGTAGATCGTCCACATCGGCATGTGGGCAAAGACGACGATCGGCGTGCTGGACGAGCGGCCCTTCAGGTCGTTTTCCAGCCAGGCGAGTTGGTCGTCGCCCAAGCCTCCCAATCCATTCGGCTTGAAATGCATTAGATGGAAGATCTGACGACATAGTGCCCTCACGATTAGGTTCAGGCGGTAGACCGCCGGATTATCCGACGGGCCTCCCGACTGGATTCAATGCATAGACTGCCGGGTCATCCGTTTTATTCCCGCCCGCCGCCCATTTCGAATGTGGTCGTGGGGTCAGCACAAACGGTTCGCGCCCTGGTTGGCGGCAGTGGCCGCGCACCAGGATTGCATTGGCACGCGCGTCACGGCGACGTTATCAGAATCGCTGGCAAATACCGACCCGCCACCTGATGCTGCCGAGCCGACGGTGAACTGACTTTGTGGTCGGCCAAATGTGTTTTATTGAAGGCGCGGGAATATCCGGCGACGAACCCGCGTCTACATTGCATATCGCACATCAAGCTCAGGAGTCTGCAGAGACGAAGTTTGCCGCGGTCACAATTTCTCTGGCCATTCACGCGTCAGCGGGCGCAGTTGCTCAAGGCAAGACGCGCGCCGAAGTCGATCAGGAACTGGTCGAAGCGCAGCAATACGGCCTGGACTCGTCACCGAAACCTCGTAGCCGGACGTCGCCCGGATGTTCACGGCCCAGGTTACCCGCATGAAGCAACTGCATGTCGCCGCAACAAGATGCAGCCAGCAAGGGCGGGAGTGGCGGTACCTCGGGCAATAAAGCTAACTAAATGCGTGTGTCGATTAGACATGCTCATGTCCATGCGATGCCGCGCCTGCAAATACAAGGACCAGCAGGCCCCCGGCGCGTGCGCACGCGTGCCGAGCAAGCCTGTCCTCAACGAGCCGCGCAGTCCCTCGTCGGCCAGAGCCGGGATTCACGAATGGGCCAATGTCAGCCACGCTTTAGTGAACGCCGGCTTACGAATCGGCAACCGGACCGAAACCCACCACCGGCCAGCCCGCGAACGGGAGGGGCCGATGAAGGGCTTCCGATCGCCCATCCTCACACACATGCATTCCTCTCGAGCTTCGGCATGAACCGAGAAACCGTGTGCGACCTGTACGCGCAATCCGTCGCATTCATGGCGCGGGCTTCGTCTGCGCTATCTGGCTCCCTCCCGTCAGCGCATTCTTTTCCGCTTGATGTTTGGCCGCCAGTCTTTGTTCCGCCGCCTGAATGTCACCTGGGTAGTAGAGATCATTGGGAACAGGGCGATATCCGACCGCCTCCAACTCCTTGAGTTCATTCCGCACTTCTGCACGGGTGATCCGATGCGTGCCGGGCTCCACCGACGTTTGCGCGTACACACAGGCTGACGTTGCCATCAGCACCGCACTCACGATGAGCGAACCACGCGCGGATTGGCCAACAAGCCGATTAACCAAATTCGATTTCATGTTGCTACTCCTTGGATTTCGAGCGCGTGATATCCACAGTCCACTTGACTCCAGCGCACGGCGCTCTGCACGGGTAAACCACTGAACCGAGATCCTTATTCCCTAATCTCTTTCGCAGGACAAATAGAAGTCCTTGACATCGGCGATAAGAGGACACAGTGGCACGCCCAACCGTGCAGTTGTCCAACGATCGTCCCCTACCACCGCCATGCCCTAGGTCGATCGGAACAAGAACGTCGCGCGTAGGTGTTTCCGCCAAGCAAATTTCCTTTTTTCACAGGTTGCGGGAATATTCGGCGACGAAACAGAGTCTACTCATTGCATATCGAAAAATGGTCTGAAGTCTGTAATGGAGGAACTTGCAGTGGTCGTCGTTTCGCTGGCCGTTCTCGAGTCGTCAGGTGCCTTTGCGCAAGTCAAGACCCGTGCGGAGGTCTATTGATGAACTGATCGAGGCATAGCCGAACGGCCCGAACAACGTCACCGAAACCTCGTACCCAGACGTCAACCCGATTTTCACGAAGCAGGTTGCACGCATGAAACAGGCGCATCATCGCAACCGCTCAGGGATACCGGATGTTGCGCGCATGATGAAGCAGGCAGCGAACCGACGCTGGGAGTGAGGAAGCCGGATCGGCCGCCATGTTGTATCGAGCGTCTTTATGAAGAGCAAGGTCGATAGCAGGTCTCGCGCCTTCGACACCTTAAGGAGTGTGATATGAAAAACGTTTTCGAGAGAGTGAGCGTGTCGCGAGCACCGATGGCATTGAGAGGAATCCTGCTGGCGGTAGCGTGTATCGCCGCGGGCAGCGTCGCGGCGCAAGGTCTCAGCCCATATGACGATATCAACGCGCCTGAGAACAGCACCCGGTTGATGCCGCAGGCTGCACGCGGGAGCGAGTACCCCACCCATGGTGATCGGCAGGCGGGAGAGTTGAATCTGAATCCGACGGATCCGCGGGCACAACTCGCCAATGGGTTGCCGAACAATGCGCAGTCTGGTGGATACGGATCGCCACTAGCCGGTGTGAGGACCTCTGTCGTGCCGCCGTCGAAAAATTGAGGGTCAAGACGAGCCGGGTTGGTGCAGGATGTACTGCAGATAGCTAGCTGCATTGAATCGGGAGTCTGATTGTCATCGAATCCAGGCATGTCACGTGGCTGATTCGATTGCGCGCTGGCGGGCCATCAACGGCACCCTAACTGGATCCAGTGTTGGTCGCATCGCCTGCGCTCCTGTTACGCTGGTCAAGCACTGGGATGAAAGCGATGAAGAAGCATTCCGTTCATGCGATTGTCACGCGTGCGTTGTGGATTTTGGTGCTCGCGGTGGTCGCTGCATGCACCCCGCTCCAGGTGCTCACGCATACCGTCAGCCAGTCAGAAACGCGCGTGCCGCCAGGTCAGTACGAACTTGATCCGCACCACTGGAGCATTACATTCGACGTCGATCACTTCAAGTATTCGCGCTTCACGATGCGCCTCGATCGCGCGACCGCAAAGCTCGACTGGGACGAAGGCGGGCTCGGCAGGAGTTCAGTCGCGGCGACCATCGATGCCGCCAGCGTGGATACCAACGTGCCGCTCCTCGACAAGCTCGTCAAAGGCGCTGATATGTTCGACGTGGCGCGCTACCCGCAGATCCGGTTCGTCAGCACGCGTTTCGAACGTACAGGAGACGCCCGCGGCACATTGACCGGCGATCTGACAATCCGCGGCACCACTCAACCGGTCACGCTTGACGTGACGTTCAACGGCTTCGCACCCGATCCACTGACGAAAAAGGACACGCTCGGCTTCTCGGGGGAAGGCCATTTCAGCCGCGCGAGGTTTGGACTATCGACGTGGTTCCCGGCCGTAGGCGACGACGTAAACGTGCGGATTCAGGCGGAATTCATCCGTCAACCCGCGGCGTCCGAGCACGCTGCGGACGTACCCAACGTGTCGTTCAAGTCAGTCGTGAACGATCCCGCCACGCCTCCTAGGCTGTATACGCCGCCGAACGTCAACCCTGCGTAGTCGATGCTCCTGAACTTGATCGCGTTGTTGGTTTGACGGCTGTTATTGAAGTTATCCAGATCGCCTGATTGAGCCGAGTGCGCTGTACCGACATTCGAATCGCCGAATTCGAAGTTGCCCAGATAGTCCACCACGCTGTCGTACTGGCGGCCGAGCGTGAGCGTACCGAACCGACTGCTGCTCACCTGGCGTCCGAACTCGGCACCACCCTGCCCGAGTTTGCCGGTATTGAGGTCGAAACCATTCTCGAGCGTGAATACCGCAGCAAGTCCACCGCCCAGATCCTCCGTGCCTCGCAGACCCCAGCGTGTGCCGTTCAGTCCGTTGATGCCATCGAGCGCGTATTTGGTATCGCCGCCGGTCTTGCCAGCCACCGGCACATTGCTGACGGCCTCGAATCCTTCATCGATCAGGCCGTACAACGTCACTCTGCTTTGCGCATGGACGACACCTGCCAGTAGGCTCAAAGTTGCTAATGCCAGAAGTTGCTTCTTCACTGAGTGATCCCCAGATTACCTCCAATTAACCCGCAAGACATTGGCGCATCTGAGCCACGGTTGTGCGTGTCCCATCCACGCGCGACATGCTCGACGTCAAGTGGCGCCCGGGTCGTTCGCGCGTGGCTCCGTCCGACCTGACGACGTGGCCGGATGACGGCGTTTACCAGGGCCGTCGCACGTTTATTCCGATCTTGTTCGAAACTATTTTGGGCGTTGCAAAGAGTGTCCGCGTTCTTTTTCGCAAGCCCGGGAATATCCGTCGACCAAACGCCGTCTACTCAATGCACATCGCACAATACTCACGAAACACTAAGGAGTCTGAAATTGATAAATCCAATGTGATCGTCATCTCTCTGGCCGCTCTCGCATCATCGAGCGCATTTTCTCAAAGCAAGACCCGCGCCGAGGTCTACCACGAGCTGATCGAAGCACAGCAAAGCGGGTTGAACTACGCCACAGAAACGTCTTACCCCGAGGTCAACCCAATTTACGCAGCACAGGTCACGCGCAACAAGCACCTTGAAACACTAGGAGTATCGCCATGAAATCAGTCTCACAAATTCGGTTATTCGACCGGTCATCGCGCAACCTGGTGGTCGCAGGCGCGATTCTGATGTCGACTTCAGCTGGCGTGTTTGCGCAAACCATGTCTGAGCCGGCGACGCATCAAGTCACGCGCGCAGAGGTCAGACATGAACTCGAAGAACTGGAAGCGGCGGGTTATAACCCGTTCCAGGGCGACGACGTTTCGTATCCCGCCGATCTTCAGGCTGCGGAAGAAAAGGTTGCCGCCAAACATCAAGCGGAACGAGACGCGGTGATGAGCGCAGGCCAGAATGGGCAGGCGAAGCCAGCGCCTTGAGGTGCAGACGGATTCGCGCACGATGCGCAAATAGGTGTCCTGAGTCTTCGGCGAAAGCTGGCGCATGCGAATGTTGTCGATCATGCGCTGGCGCCAGCGGAGCGGTGTCGCTCAAAGAATTTTAGCGAAGCGGACGCGGATTGCGTGCCGTGCCTGCGATCATCCCGGTCCCCGCTTCTGCTTCGCTAAAAATCCTCTGCATAGTCACCTCAGCGTTTGGAGCTACATTGAAGAGGATGGCAATCGAGCGAGGCGCTCACACAGGTCGCCAGCGTCATATTGACAGATAGCGCCACTTCCCTGGGCCGCTTACCGATTGCCTTTTACAGGACTGCACTTTCCTCATCCACGGGAGGAACACTTGGCGCGTAAAGTACAAATTTGGGCAGCACAGGTCAAGCTCCCACTGGCGACTTTCGATTGAATAGGGGCTGGAGATTGCGCACGGTTCGCGCTGCGCACGTCCAGCCCTCAACACAATCGGAGACGTATTCCATGAACGCAGAAGCTACGCAAGCCCTCAACGATGTTTCCGCAATCGACACGGTCCATATCGGTGGAAACTCCACGCCGTGGGTTCCCTTCGCGCCGATCAACGACAAGATTCTTCTCAAATACTTCAAGATCAACCCCGTAACGGGCGAAGTGGTATTGCTCATGAAGGCGGCCAAAGGCGAAGGCGCGCATATTCATCGCCATACCGGCACGGTGATGGTCTACACGCTGAGCGGTCGCTGGAAATACGACCAGCACGACTGGATCGCGCAAGCCGGCGATTTCGTTTTTGAGCCGTCGGAGTCGTCACACTCGTTCACGAATCTCTCCGAAGACGACAATGGTATGGCGCTTGTGGTGTCGACCGGTGAGCTCCACTTCCTCGACGAAAACGGCAATGTCACGTTCGTCGAGACGTGGCGGACGGCTTTGAACCGCTATCAGGAGTACTGCAAAGCCCATCAGTTGCCCGAGATCGACCTGATCGGCTGTCAGGGCGGCCGCTAAGCGATATCGACGGACATGACCCACGCATCTGCCTCACGGAAATCACGTCGATGACCCACCTTGCACCCTCCGCACCGCTTCCGTCCCTGGAAGAGCTGACACTGGCCTGCGGGCCATATACCCACACAGCTCTGGCCGCGGGGCCGCGGAGCGGGGAGTGCGTCCTCCTGCTGCATGGGTGGCCGGAATTCGCCGACTGCTGGCGCGAGATTCTGGCCGCGCTCGGCGCAGCAGGCTACCGGGCAGTCGCTGTGGATCAGCGCGGCTATGCTGAGAACGCCCGGCCGAGGGACATTGCGTCCTACGCAGCCGGGCATCTCCAGTCGGACGTCCTGGCATTCGCCAATCAACTGGGCGCAGGATGCTTCCACTTGATTGCCCACGACTGGGGCGGCCTGGTTGCGTGGGGGCTCGCCTCGACGCATGCACACCGCGTGAGTTCGCTGTCCGTGCTGGCAACGCCACATCCGTTAGCGCTGCAAGCGGCGCTCCATCATGAAGACCAATACCAGCGCCTGGATTATGTTCGTGCCTTTCGTCAACCAGGGGGTGTCGCAGAGCAAAGCCTGCTGGCGGACGGAGCAGCGGCGCTGCGGGCCGCATACGCGGGACGCGTTCCAGCGTCGCTCGTGGACGAGAACGTGCGGCGTCTCAGCGAACCGGGCGCGCTTTCCGCGACGTTGAACTGGTATCGCGCGCTCCCCGACGACCTGTCTTATCCCGCAGGCCGCGTTGCCGTCCCGACACTCTATGTTTGGGGATCCGAAGACCGCGCCCTGGGCCGTGAAGCCGCACTGCTCACGGGCGGCTTTGTCGACGGGTCCTACCGCTTCGAAATACTCGAGGGGGCAAGTCACTGGCTCCCGGAAGAAGCGTCGGACCGGATCATCCCATTGCTGCTCGACCATCTCGCCGCCTCGCCGTTGGCGTGAATCCTCGTACCGGTAAAAGATCCGCCCCATCCGATATACGATACGCACCGTACCCGTCACTCATGCCTATTCACTCCCTAAACGACAATCAGCCGATCGCACGCGTCATGGTGGCCGGCACCGGCGTGCTGGGCGCGCAGATCGCCTTTCAGTGCGCGTTTTCCGGTATCGACGTCGTAGCCTACGACGTCGATACCGCCTGCCTGGATCGCGCGAACGCCCGTTTTGATGCGCTAGGGCGCGTCTACGCTGCGGACCTCGGCGCTTCTCGCGAGCAGATCGAAGCCACGCTGGCACGCATCGAGGGCAATGCCGATCTCGGTTCGGCCGTTGCCGGCACGGACCTCGTCATCGAAGCCATCCCCGAGGATCTGGAAATCAAGCAGTCTTTCTACCGTTCACTGTCGGCTGTAGCGCCGGCCGGCACCATCTTTGCGAGCAACTCGTCGACGCTGGTGCCGAGCCAGTTCGCCATGTTCACCGATCGGCCCGAGCGCGTGCTGAGCCTGCATTTCGCGCATGAAGTGTGGAAGAACAACATCGCCGAAATCATGGGACATCCGGGCACCGACCCCGCCGTATTCGCGCAGCTGGTGCAGTTCGCACACCGTATTGGCATGGTGCCTTTACCGCTGCGCAAGGAGCAGCCCAGCTACCTGCTGAATTCCATGCTCGTCCCGATGCTGATCGCCGCGCTGGGTCTGCTGGTCAACGAGGTCGCCGACGTACAGACGATCGACAAGGCGTGGATGATTGCGAAGGCGGATCGAATTGGCCCATTCGGCATTCTCGACGGCATCGGTATGACGACCGTCTATAACGTCACGCGCGCTCTCGCGGAACGTACGGGCGATTCGACGCATCGGCGCATTGCGGAATACGTGAAAACGCATTTCATCGATACCGGGTATATCGGCGAGGCAGTGGGACGCGGCTTCTATCGATATCCTGATCCGGAATTCCTGGATCCAGCGTTCGTCACCGCGTGAAACCCAGGGCGGGCTATTGCTACTCAGCAGAACGTCCGGGGTCAGCCGCGTGACGCGTTTCTCGAAGCTGTCGGGGTGTGATGCCCCTCAGTCGCTTGAACGCGCGGCTGAATGCGCTTTGCTGCGAATAACCGAGCAGTTCAGAGATCTCGGCAAAGCGCAGGTTTGACTGCTGCACATACTTCAGGGCGAGATCTTCACGAACTTGCTCCCGCAGTTCATCGAACGTCGTGCGGGCCTCTGAGAGGCGACGTTGCAAGGACCGCGGGGATGTTGCGAGCGCTCGTGCTATCGCATTCAACGAACTGTCCGTGAAGGGCAAAAGTGCGCGAATCATTGTTTGTGTGCGTACGACCCAAAGTGCCTCCACCTGGGCCCTTTCGCGCTGCAAATGTGCCTTGAGCACACGATGCGCGTTACGGCGAAGTTGCGTCACCGGACGCGTCACCGTACCGCGATCGATGACAATCGCATTTCTGTCCTGATCGAACTTCAGCGACGGTCCGAACGTACGCCAGTGCATTGTGCAGTCCGCAGGTGCCGAATGACGGAATTGCACAACCGCCGGTTGCCAGGCTGTACCACAGACGGTGCGCAAATACTGCATACCATTGGCGAGACCCAATTCAACTGCCTGAACTTCTCCAGGACCGGACGCCTTTTCAAGGTCGTAAGTCAAAACCATCCCCTGCTCGTCCCGCACAGCCCGTATAGAAGACATCGATGTATGTAGCACGTAGAACTCTGCGAGCGTATCCATTGCCTCTCCGATAGTATGCGCACCATGCATCATGACGAGAATCGGCCCCAGGATCGCCAGGCCCTGATATTCGGAGAGCCTCAGTCCAAAGTTCCGGCATCGCGTAACTTCAGCAGCTAGCGAAAGAAATCGAAGCACTTGCGCACCCCGGATCGGCACGTCGGCGGAACGGAGTGCAAGCTCCGGCAGATCGGCTCCAGTCGCAACCAACTCGGGTTGAACGCCGAGTACCTCGAGCAGGTCAGCAGCTCCGGTCAACACAACACTGGGTAGGAAGCCTTGCATTCTATATACGGATCGTCACTTGAGATGGTTCGCTGCGGGCGGGAGAGCACATGTGGGCCACGAAGCGCGTCGCAGACAGCGAGCACAAACTTCGTTATCGCGAAGATCTGGCTATTCTGCCCAAAAACGCCGCGCGAGGGAAATTACCCGATGGTATCGCGTTGGCGAGTGAAAGAGTACGTGCGCTCGGCGCGGTGTCTCATTCGGCTACCAATCGACGAATGTCCGCCGGCTTCAGGATGGGCTTGTGGCACGCCGCGACGCACAGCGTTGAGCGGGCCGTCGCCGATGATCCGGCTGGTGAGCACGCTGTCCGTCGAGATGTGGCGCGCAAAGTACAAATTCCGGCGGCACGGATCAAATTCCCACAGGTGAATTGTGCGTAAATAAGGACCGGAGATTGTGCAACAGCGACACTGTCGAATCGGCAACGATCTACGCAAAGTGATCGCCGCGTAGAGTGGTCGGGACGGGTTCGCGGCACAAGCAGAAGCGCGGAATTTGCTGTTGGGCGCGGGACTATTTGTCACGTGGCGAGTGCCCAGTTCCGAGTTGATCTGCCAAACCAGGGTGAAAGGATCGGTGAGTACTTTCAGCATGATTAGGCCTCCAAAATGTACGACGGCATGTACAACCGCGCCGGTCTGGCCGAGTCTACGCGCAACGTTCCACTCAACGCGACGACGCCAAACCACACCACCGTTCACCCCGGTATCACACCATTCATTCACATACTATGAACTAAGGGAGACACCCGTCATGAAGAAAACGATTCCCACCATTCGAGCCATTCGAAACGCTGCCGTCGGCGGCGCCTGTACACTCGCCGTCACATTCGCCGGCACACCCGCCGCCCACGCGCAAAGTAGTGTCACCCTCTACGGCATCATCGACGCCTCGATCCTTTATACCAGCAAGACGTTCAACCTCACCACCGGCGCCATCCAAGGACACCAGTTTTCCGTCGAATCTGCCGGCGAAAACGCGTCCCGTTTCGGCCTGCGCGGAACCGAGGATCTCGGCAGTGGACTCGCCACTATCTTCGACATCGAAAGCGGTTTCGACATCTCCAATGGGGGATTCGCGAACTCCAACGGCGAGTTCTTTGGCCGCCAGGCGTGGGTCGGCGTCACCGGAGGCTTCGGTACCCTCACTGCTGGTCTTCAGTATTCGCCTTTCCTGTTGTCCGTCGACGCGAACGACCCCCGTGACTTCAAACAATTTGGTAGCGGGCTCGTCAGCTACGTCGACAACGTCATCGTCACCGGCCTTTTCAACTCCAACTCCGTCATGTATACGTCGCCCGAGATCGCTGGTATCCAGGGCCGTGCGATGTACGCATTCGGTGGATCTCCGGGAAACTTCAAAGCCGGACAACAGTATTCAGCCGGGCTCGTATTTCACACCAGCGGCTTGCTTCTCACCGCCGCGATGTATAACGGCAATTCCGGCGGCTCCGCGGCCGCCATCCCGAACCCCAGCACCATCGCCTTCTCGGGGCGGAACATCGGCGCCACCTACTACTTCGACCGCCTAACGGTCAAAGCCGCCTACACCCTCTACAAGGTCGCTGGCTCCTTCGACAACCGCGTGATCTCCGGCGGCCTCGCCTACAAGCTCACACCCTTCCTCTCCCTCGACGGAGGCGCCTGGTACACCCGCGACGGCAACGACTCGAATAACCATTCGATCCTCGGCTCGCTCGGCGTTGAATACTTGCTGTCCAAACGCACCACGCTCTATAGCCAGGTCGCCTACGTCAACAATCATGGGGGCATGAACACCGGCCTCGCGATCAACGGCGCGCTCTTCGGCGTACCTGGCTCCCAGTTCGCCGCCGACCTCGGCATTCGCCACTCGTTCTGAACGTTCCCAGACGACTGCGGCCGGGGCATGCCGGCCGCAACGCGACCAGGGCGACTATTACGAAGCTGTGAAGGCGTTGTTCGCCAAGCGACTACGTCCGGCCAGTGTGTTTAAGCGCAAGCTTGCGCAGATGCCATTCAAGCTGGCCGACCTGGTGTGGATCGTCGTCAAGCAAGCGGGCGTGACGGCCGCCCCGCCGGCCAAGCGCCCGCACTGAAACAGCGGCACCGCGCACGCTTTCCAATTGTAGCGACAGCACCGCTGCGGTAGCGTCCCAGCGGCCGCGACGACACCAGGCTTAAGCCCGGAAGGAGACAAATCATGAAATCTAGCGCGATTACTAGCGTTCCGCCATCGCAATCCTCGCTGGCCAAGGCGACCGATGCAGTGTTTCTAAAGATCAGTTGGCGGATCCTGCCGATACTGGTGGTCTCGTACATGATTGCTTACCTGGATCGCGTCAACATCGGCTACGCGCAGCTACAGATGAAACAGACGCTGCCGTGGAACAACGCGGTCTACGGCCTCGGGGCCGGCATCTTCTTTCTCGGCTACTTTCTTTTCGAAGTTCCAAGCAACCTGCTACTAGCGAGAATCGGTGCGCGCAAGACGTTGCTGCGAATCATGGTGTGCTGGGGCATCGTCGCTTCGGCGACAATGTTCGTCGCAACGCCGACAGAGTTCTATGTCGCCCGCTTCCTGCTTGGCGTCTTCGAGGCAGGCTTCTTCCCCGGCATCATTCTGTACTTCACATGGTGGTATCCGTCGGTGCGTCGCGGCCAGGCAATCGCAATCTTCATGTCGGCGACAACCATTGTCAGCGTCATCGCGGGGCCGCTGAACGGCGCGATCCTGAAGTACCTGCATGGTGTCAACGGTGCGTTCGGCTGGCAGTGGCTGTTTCTGCTGCAGGGACTTCCCGCAGTAGTACTCGGTATCCTTATCTTCCTGTTTCTGGAGGACAAGCCGGCGGACGCGAAATGGCTTTTGCCTGCGGAGAAGGATCTCGTGTATTACAGTCTCGAACACGACAAGAATGATGCTCAGAGCGAGATCCACGTGAAGTTGGGAGAGATCCTGCGCAACCCCAAGGTCTGGCTGCTGTCACTGGTGTATTTTCTGCTGCTCGGGGCGACTTATACAATAGTGTTCTGGGCTCCGACCTTGATCCAGAGTTGGGGGGTCAAGGACGTGCTGGTGGTCGGTACCCTGGCGGCGTTCCCGAACGGATGCGGCGTGATTGGCATGATCCTGATCGGGCGCAGTTCTGACCGGCTGCATGAGCGCCGCTGGCATTTCGCGGCCTGTGTTGCCGTCGCGGCACTCGGCCTGTGGAGCACCACGCTGCTTCAGGACAACCTGGTGGGCGTGCTGATGGCGCTGTCATTCGCCGTGATCGGCATCGCTGCTGCGACGCCAGTTTTCTTCACGCTGGTTAGCGAGTGTCTGCCGGCAGGTGCTGCCGCCGTAGGCATCGCACTGATTAGCAGCCTCGGCAACCTTGGCCCAGCGGTGAGTCCGACGATCAACGGGCTGATCACACAGCACACCGGCAGCATGGTCTACAGCATGTATGTGGTGGTCGGACAGTACCTGCTGGCCGGGATCATCCTGCTAGTCTCGGTGCGTTCAGCAAAGGGCGTGCGGCATGAAAGCTTTGCTCGATCGGACCATCCGCGTTGACAGCGTGCGAACAGCTTGGCAGCGCCGCGATGCCCGGCCTCGGGCGGCGTCTTCAACGCGCGACGTCGCTTCGGCTGCATCGCGCCATTGGCCATCGATGAACAGTTCCGTATTCGGGTAAATCATGGGGTATCTCGTCCTCGAACTTTCAGGGTGAAGTGCTGGCAACCGAATTGAACGATTCCGAAGTGGTCGGCGTCACACGACGCCATCAGCCCTCAACTGCAATCGCCGTTCACCGGGTAGCCCGAGAAGCGCTTGAAAAACGTCCTTCGTGCCCTTCCCCCGCTGCGGCGGTACGCGGAGCACTGCGGAACACATACCATCGATGCGGTACCGCGGCGCGATAGATGCGTGCGTCGGTTGCCGACACGCATCTCTGTACGGGCATCAGGATGTTCTTTTGAGTCAGCCGCGCACCGCGCTGACAAAAACGCCAAGAAGCTTGAACAGAGACGGACGCGCTTGAAACTCCAATAATTTGCGAACTGTCGTGGCAGAGGTTCGGTTACTAATGAACCACGGCGGTCTGGGCAGCATGGCGAAACTTCCGTGTAGCAATGCTCTCGGGAACGGTCGAAACGGCGCGCGAACCACGGACCGCTGTGGGCGGTCGAAGAGAAAGCAGTTGTGTACGACCCCGCGCCCACTTTGAATGTCGTTCACGGGGTGACCAGGAAATGCGCCCCAAGGCGTCTGAGCCAACAGGAATCCGAGGCCAGTCCAAGCATTTACCGCAATGGTGCCGTAACGGAGATCAGTGAGTAGGGCTTCGAAGCGCGAGCTCAGTGATTTTTCAGTCGCCGGATCGATGATGACGTTTGCGCCAAGCGTGCCGTGAAGCTTCGTGTTGGCAAAGTCAATTGCCGATTCGAGGAACGCTTCAGGTTCGGCGCCCGGCAAGGACACGACAGCGAGTGCTGGACCGAAAACTTCGGTTCGGAACGCATAGTCATCGTGTTCGCTGGTGCCATCCAGGATTGCAACCAGACGCGGCGCATCAGAGTCGCGGGCAAGCGACAACGCCGCAGGATAATGTTCGCGGAAGGCCGCCAAACGATCGCTGCTTCCCGGGTAGTAAAGTGGCCTGGTCCGCGCGGAAGAAAAAACCTTCTTCAATTCCGAAAGTAGTGCTGCTGCGTGCGGCCAATCCTGCGGCAAGATAAGGACTTGGCTTGCTACGCAGTTGAAACCGGAATTGTGTAACTTCTGGGTCGCTATATGTTCAGCCTGAAAGCGAATGTCCGCCTCTGTCCAGTTCCCTGGGACGACAATCGTCGGACAGACTGCGCCGAGCTCGCTCGTGATGGGACGATTGTTCAGGCGGATGTCTTGCGCCTTGCGTTTCGCACCTTCCTCTCCAGTGCCGAAGACGATTGCGTCGTGGGATGCTGCACTTCCGGTAATGTGCAATGTTTCCACGAGGGGATGGCCTGTGAGAAAAACGCCGACATCCGTGCCGCCGTTGACGATCGCAAACACGCCTTCTTCAATAAGGGCTGCAAAGATTTTCTCGAAAACAGGCAGCAGGTACGCCGTGACCGGATTTAGCTTAAGGACGACAACACTGTGTTCAGCGTATAGCTTGTAAAGAGCGTCTAGTGGCGCGATGCTGGTAATGTTACCGGCTCCGAGAACCAGTGAAAGTGAGCCAATGCTGGATTGGCCCATGGGATCATAGGCGCTGGCAACGAATCGTCGAAGGTTCGACGGCAGTACGCCGGGTTCCATCCAAACCTCGGCACTGACACCACTCAACAGCAAGCGATCAGTCAGCGTCGTAGGAAATACTTGCACTGCTGTCTGGTTAGTCGCGGTTGTGCGTACCTTCATTGCATCCAGAAAGCGAAGACCATCCAGTTGCGTTAGCGTGCAAAGCAGCACATCGATTGCCGTCAGGGCTGCCCACGGCCCCGACGTCCATTCTTCACCAACGAGCGGGGAATCAGCGGGCAAACCCTTTGCTGCGGAAGCGAGCCTACCCCATTCATCCGCGTTTTCGAGTAACGCTTCACGAATCAGCTTCAGTAGCTCAACGCGACGGCCCACCGGCGTCGTCGCCCATTTTTCCTTATTCGCTGATACGGCTACTACGATCTGGTCGACCTGCTGCAGGCTGGAGTTGAATGCGTCGTCGGCAACGTGCGAGAAACTCTTCATCGATCAGATCCCTAACCCGAGTCTCGAGCGCCCGAGGTCCGGTATTATTAGGACGGTCGTTCTAATTTGTCAATTTTTTTGGACGTTCGACCTATTTTTTGACGTTCGGAATCGCGACAACTAGCAGGTGCCGCATGGTCCGCCGAAATCGCTTGCCTTCGGGGTCCTCGCCAGAGAGTGTCATTTGCAGTGCATTGAAGAAGTGCGCATCAAGCAGGAGAAAAGTTTGATGGATCGTTCCGCGTGATGCCTCAGGCTGCTGCAGGTGAAGAAGGATAGATGTGGCGTTCTCCAGATCTCGCTCAATCTCCGACGTGGCCGCGCGCAAATTCGGATTAAACAGCGCTTGAGCGCGTAGGTCGTACCAGAGACGATGAATCTTCGCGTCGCGCGTAGCGGCTACGATTAGCAGGTCGATGAAAGAGGTTATGCGGTTCTTCGTGGCTCCTTCCTGCTCCATCGCATCCACAAGACGACCAACGAAGCGGGTCTTGTAGCGACGTATTGTGCAGAGAATGAGGTCGGTCTTGCTCTCAAAATAATAGTGCAGCTGTCCTAAGTTAATTTCTGCAGCTTCCGCGATGTCGCGCAGCGACGTTTCAGCGTACCCGTGTTCCGCAAAGCACCTGATCGCGTGGTCAGCGATCTCGATTCGACGATTTTCGCGCTTTTCGGTTTGTCGCATGTCTTAGTATTCCCGTTGTTTGTCCTTCGCTGCCCTTGCCCTCAATCTTTTGAAGTGGGGTCATTGCGCCACCTTTGAGCGTCGCGGGTTCACGTGTGCGCACGAGTAGTTGAGTCGTGCTGCTTCTCGAATGGGAGGCGGCGGGTTGTCAGCGGGATTCTACTTGAACGGACCTGACGAAGGCGCGGCCGCGCTGCTTAATCGCACCAGCCGGAGCCTGTCCTTGATGGAAACCGGGCGGCAGTTCCATCAGCATTGTGTTGTCCTGGTGGCGGAATCGAAGGCCACCAAAGACTTCGTGGACCAGACGCGGGCAAAGCCGCAGGGCACCCTACGAATGAGCTGCCCGTGGCCTTACTGAAGTGCTGTCGTATTTCGAGGGGACTCACCCGATGCCGCATCAAATGCTGGACCGCCCGACCTCACAGAAGCGTTGCACCACGGCCGACCGCGAGCCTGTCGAGCGTTGGTGCAATCGCCGCGTCACGTTGGTCGGCGACCGTAGACCGATGTGAAAGTGTCACCGTTTCGGCAGTAATTGTGTCAATCTGCCTAATCTGCCGCGTCGACAGGGCGCTGTCACGTTGGGGTGTTACCGACGCAATAGCGTGGAGGGCGCGAATTTTAGTTGCGCAGCTGGTCGGTGACGATCTTCGTAGAGCCATCAGGACAAGCCGCCAGCACACGCTTGAAGAAACCGCTTGGCTGCGGCTTTATCGCGACGCTTTTGCAGCAGGATAGCGAGTTCGGCACCGTGCTGATCGACTGCTCGCCACAGCAGATACCGCTCGCCGCGCAGCGTCACGAACACTTCCTCGAGGTGCCATGTGGTGCCCGGCTTGCGACGCGCAGCCTTGACGCGATGCGCGAAGCTCGCGTCAAATTTATCGCACCAGCGCCGGATCGTTTCGTAACTGACTATCATCCCGCGCTCAAACAGCAACTCTTCAATGTCGCGCAGGCTCAACTTAAACCGAAAATACCAACGCACCGCGCAGCTGATAACGACCGCCGGAAAGCGGTGACCGTGATAAAGCGATTTTGCATTCTTCATCGCACGATCTTACGCGACAGACCCGGCAACGTGACAGAGCCGTCATGCGCCTATCTATTAAAAGTACTTGCGGGATGTTGTACCGGCCGGTTAAGCGGTCGATAAAACCACACCGGAACGCGAGCGAGCCATGACCTGCGAGACGCCACAGACTTATAGCAGCAGGTCGCGAGTGCTCATTCCTCAGCCTTGCCGAGGCCACTCCATACGACCTTGACAGCCTTGCGGAAGGCATGCAATTGCGAGGGGTTGTCTTCACTCCAGCGAAGGAAAATAACCAGGCCCTGGCAACTGGACAGGATCAATGCACCACCCAATTCGCGTTCTTCCATCGACAGTACCGGATTGAGCTCGCCAACGAGCTTCGCAAAGAGCCTCGTGAACTGTTTTTGTATCTCTACAACGACATCGCGCGCAAACGGTTCATGCAGCGCCAACCCCCAACTTTCGAATTTTCTTCCGGCACGATGACGGTTCGTGGAACGTGTTCCCGGCAAAGGCGAGCACTAATCTCCAGCCACTACGGACCGCGGCGGCCCCCTTTGAACCAGAGCCGCCCGATCCCGGTCTTGCCGCATTAAAACGTCGTAGCCATCCCCACTCGTCCAAGCATCTGATTGCTCGTCGACGACGGCGCAAACAGTCCGTTGATCCACGCGCCAACCGGACCATTGCCGCCGATCGCATGCTGATAGATCCCTTCGACATACACGCTCGTGCGCTTGGACAACCAGTACATCAGCGTCGCCGTCAGTTCATGCGCTTTGTTATCCGACAGCTGCGCATTGCCCTTCATGTACTGATAGTCCGCGCCGAGCGACCACGCCGGCGCAAAACGCCAGTTCGCACCAACCTGCACCGCATTAACCTCGCCGCCGGTCATCGTATTCCGCGTGTTCGTGTAGAGCAGGTTCGCGAGCACGGCGTTGAAGTCGTAGCGCACGCCAACGCCCCAATTCCGGATGCCGTCGTGGCCATTGTTGAACTGCGCATACTTGATGTCGGTGTACGCCGCAGCGATGCCGAACGGGCCGTTCTTGTACTCCATCGACGCGCTGACGGTGCTGTCCGCCGAAAACGACCCCGCCACGCCGCCGAAACCATACATCGCACCGAACGAAAACCCGTGATAGTCGATCGACTTGTACTTCACCGAACTCGGAATGCGCGACGAACCGCCTACGCGGTCGAAGTCCCACGAGCCCGTCGGATTGTTCGGAATGTTCAGCGCGGCGAACGGACCTTCGCGAAAGTTGTAAAAGCCGCCGAAGTAAAACGCGCTGTCATAAGTCAACAACGCGTCGGTCATGAAGTCGTACTGCGTGCCGAAGGTCAGCTTGCCGAACCTGTCGCTATCGAGGCCGACCAGTGCGGTACGATTGAACAGCGCACCCGCAGACGGAATCGTCGAGCCGTTTGCAAACGCGTACTGATTCACGAGCTCAAAAACCGCTTTGACGCCGCCGCCGAGATCTTCCAGGCCGCGAAATCCCAACATGTTCGGATAGAAGTTGCCGTCATCGAAAAAGGTCTTGCTGTGGCCGCCGGAATTGTTCACATAGCTAATGCCGGCATCCATCAAGCCATAGATCATCACATTGCTTTGCGAAAATACAGGTGTACTAAGCAGGCAGAATGCGGGGACGAACATAAAACGGGGGTTCATGCAGAGTCTCCAGACCGTATGTCAATCGTTATCGATATCGTTTTTTTTGCGGCGTTCCGCGAGGCGAACGGATGATGTTCGCCGCGAGTCGCCCTCGCCCATCGGCGCTTACGCGCGCCTCGCTGCGCTTCAATGCGCGATGACGCCTGTCACGAACTGTGCGTCGTCGGGATGTGCGCGCCGCATCAGCAGCATCACGAGCGCCGCCAGCACGACCGGCACGCTGACGAACAGGTAGGTCTGCGCGACGCCCATGCCGCTCGCCACCAACGTCCCGACGATCACAGGCCCCGTCGCGCCGCCGAGCCGGCCGGCCGCCAGCCCGTAGCCGACGCCGGTCGAGCGGATCGCGGTCGGATAACCCATCGCCGCGATGGCAATCAGACCGGCCGTTGCGCCGCCGACGAAGAGCCCCGTCAAGCCCGAGAACAGCGACACGAGTGCGGTATGCGGGGCCGCGACGCCGGTGCAGCCCACCATCACCGCGCCGCACACGAAGATGAGCGCCGGAAAGCGATGCGTGCCGAGCCGCTCCATCAACTTGCCGGCCGCCGCCACGCCGATCATCCCGCCGACGTTGTTCCATGCCATCACGATCGATGCGTCGGCCACCGACATTCCCGCCGACTTCAGCAACGTGCTGGTCCACGCGAGCACCGCAATCAGCGCGAGAAAATTGAGGAAGAAGGCGATCCACAGCAGCGCGGTGAACGACGCGCGCCCTTCCCTGAACAGATGAAGCATCGGCAACCCTCTGGTCTCGTGCTCGTGCGTCACGTAGTGCACGGCGTCCGAGGTACCGCTGCCAACCGTCACGCCGAGACGCGACAGGATCCGCGACACACGTTTTTCCGATGCGCCCGTCAGAATCAGAAAGCGCACCGACTCCGGCACCAGCAGCACGACCACCAGCGCCGCGGCGATCGGCACGATGCCGCTCAGGTAGAACATCGACTTCCAGCCGTACGCCGGAATCAGCGCGCTCCCCGCGAAGCCCGCGACCACGCCGCCCGCCGGAATGGCCGCCCACAGCAGCGACGCGACCCGTGCCCGCAGACGTTGCGACACATACTCGGTGGTGAGGCTGACGAAACACGGCGCCGCCCCGCCGAGCCCGAGGCCTGTGACGACGCGCAACAGCAGCAACGAATGGAAGCTCGATGCCTGCACGGTAGCGAGCGATGCGAACCCGAACAGCAGCGTGCACAGCACCAGAATCGACTTGCGGCCGAAGCGGTCGGCGAGCGGCCCGAAAGCCAGCGCGCCGATCATGAAGCCAAATTCGGAGCCCGCGAACACGGGGCCCAGTTGCGTCGGCAACAGCTTGAGATCGGCGGCGAGCAACGGCGCGCTGAGACCCATCGTTTGAATGTTCGCGCCGTCCATCAGCGCGATGACGAAACACACGGCAAACACGAGTAGTTGAAACGCGCCGAACGGGCGCGCATCGATGACGTCATCGACGAGCACGGTTTTCATGAAATGTCTCCTGATGTTGTGTAATGCGTTTGCGAGAAGCCGCATGGGAAGGGCCAATCAGCGCAGCGGGCGGCCTCCATCGACCGGAAGCGCAACACCGGTGGTAAAACGCAACAGCGTTGCGGCGGCAATCACGGCCTGGGCGACCTCCTCAGGTGTCGCGAGCCGTCCGAGCACGGTCGCCGCGGCCTGCTCGTCGCGCCAGCTCGCATCGAGCGAGCGCACGAACTCCGTGTCGATCAAACCCGGCGACACCGACAGCACGCGAATGTCCGGACCCAGCGCGCGCGCGAGCGAAGCGGTCAGATTGTCGAGCGCCGCTTTCGAGGCGCAATACATGACGTTGCTGCCCATCGCGGTCTTCGCGGCAATCGACGAAATGTTCACGACGAGACCGTCGCGATGCGCCGCGAGCCACGGGCGAAACGCGCGGATCGCGGCGAACGGACCGCGCACGTTGGTCGCGAGGATGTCGTCGATCAACGTGTCAGTCAGTCCGTCGAGATCGTCGTGCGGCACGAACTGGGTCGTGCCCGCGCAGTTCACCAGGATGTCGACGCGCCCTGACCTTGCGCCGATCAGTCCGGCAGCCTCCTTAAGCGCCGCCGGATCGGTGACGGGCAAATGCACGGCGAAGTGCCCGCTGCCGGGCAATTCGCTGGCGAGCGCCGCGGCAGCGTCCTGCGAGCGGTGGTAGCCGAGCGCAACGGTCGCACCGTGCGCGGCGAGCGCGCGGCAGATCGCGGAACCGAGGCCGCCCGCGGCCCCGGTCACCGCCGCAACCTTGCCTGTGAGGAGCGGAGTGTTCATGCCGCTCTCACACCTGCGCGTCGGCGTGCTTGCCGTAACGGCGCACGCGCAGATCGGCCTGCTCCTTGTGGCCCGCGAAGCCTTCGAGCGCGCACAGCCGCGAACAGTATTCGCCGACCAGCGCGGACGCTTCGTCGGTCAGCACGCGCTGATACGTGCAGGTCTTGATAAATTTGCCGACCCACAAGCCACCCGTGAAGCGCGCGGACTTCATCGTCGGGAGCGTGTGGTTCGTGCCGATCACCTTGTCGCCGTATGACACGTTAGTGCGCGCGCCGAGGAACAGCGCGCCGTAGTTGGTCATATTTTTCAGGAAGTAGTCTGGGTCGACAGTCAGCACCTGTACGTGCTCGGACGCGATGCGGTCTGCTTCGGCCACCATCTCGTCGACCGTATCGCACAGGATGATTTCGCCGTAGTCTTGCCACGCGACGCGCGCGACTGCGGCGGTCGGCAGCGTTTCGAGTTGGCGCTCAATTTCGGCAGGGACGGCTTGGGCGAGCGCGGCCGATGTCGTCAGCAGGATCGCGGGCGAATTGACGCCGTGTTCAGCCTGGCCGAGCAGATCCGTTGCGGCCATTTCGGCGTCGCAGCTTTCGTCGGCGATGATCAGCGTTTCAGTCGGCCCCGCGAGCAGATCGATACCGATCTTTCCGAACAGTTGACGCTTTGCCTCCGCCACGTACGCGTTGCCCGGTCCGACGATCATGTCGACTGCGCCGATCTGCTCAGTGCCGAGCGCCATCGCAGCGACCGCCTGCACGCCGCCCACGCAGTAGATTTCGTCGGCGCCGGCCATATGCATCGCGGCGACGATCGCCGGATTCGGCCGGCCGTCGAACGGCGGCGCCACCGCGACAACGCGCTTCACGCCAGCGACTTTGGCGGTCAGCACGCTCATATGCGCCGACGCGACGAGCGGGTACTTGCCGCCAGGCACATAACAGCCAACCGAATTCACCGGCAGGTTCTTGTGACCTAGTACGACGCCAGGCAGCGTCTCCACTTCAACGTCACGCAAGGCCGACTTCTGGATCTCCGCAAACCGGCGCACCTGGGTTTGCGCGAAGCGGATATCGTCGAGCTCAGCAGCCGACAGTTGCGCCACACACGCTGCGATCTCCGCATCGGACAGCCGGAAAGACGCTGGCGACCATTTGTCGAAACGCTCGGAATACTCGCGCACCGCCGCATCGCCGCGCGACGCAATGTCCGCGATGATCTGTTCGACGGTGGCGCGCACCTGGGTCGCGATTTCCGCTTTCGCCTCGATGGGTTTGCTGGCTTTCAGATGCTTGATCATGGTGAATCTCCTTGAAAAAAGAAAAAAGCGTTCCCCAGCGCCGCGATGAAGCGGCGTCTGCCGATTGAATAAGAGAGGAGTTAGCTGGGTTGTGTCAGGGGATGCCGGCCCCTGCGAACGGTGCGTCGAGGCACTTGATCGTGCCTTCGCCGCGGGTCTGAGTCGTGCCGTTGTCGATCAACTCGGACGTGCCGATGAAGAGCGTCCTGCGCCCGGGGCCGCCGAGCACGCACGACACCGTGCGCTCATGCTCGAAGGCAAGCCGATGGGTGACGTTGCCATTGCGACCGATGCGATGAAACTCCTGGTTCCACAGCAACGCGACCCACAGGCCGCCATCGGCATCGAGACACATGCCGTCGGGCCGTCCTTCGAGCTGCGCGTGAATCCGTCGATTGGACAGCCTGCCTTCGACGCTGAGATCGAATGCCGTGATCGCGCTGGCGAACGTCTCGGCCAGATACAAAGTACGCCCGTCTGGCGCGATTGCCAGTCCATTAGGAAAACGTACGTTTTCCGCGGCGCGCCGCACGCCTTCTTCGGGCGACCACGAAAACAGCGTGCCGGGCCGTTCGCGGCCGCCGGCGGCAAGATTAAAGCCGGTGTCGCCGACCCATGCCCTGCCCTGTGGATCGACGATCATGTCGTTCAGCAGGCCGCTCGCATGCATCGACAGGTCGGCGGCCAGTTCGGTGCGGCCGTCGCTCACCCACCACAGCTTGCGATCGAGCGCGCCCGCCACCAGCAGCCGTCCGTCCGGGAAAAAATCCATGCCCGATGGCCTGCCTTCGAGCGGCGTGACGATCTCCGCCGCGCCCGCCCCCGGTTTTACGCGCATGACGCGAAAATTGTGGCAGTCCGAAAAATATAGGTGACCGTTGTGCCAGCGCGGCGCTTCGGGCCACGACAGCCCGCCGGCAACAAGTGAAGGCATCGCATTCATCGCGCCGCTCCCAATGCGCCCGGCGCACAAGGAAGCGACGGCTGCGCGACATGCGCCGACGTGGCCGCGTTGCCCGGATCGGTCGCGTACAGGCCTTGCCGCAATGACTCGACGAGAGCCGGCAGGGTGTCGAGCGTGCCTGCGCCGAACACGTAGAAGTCCGGTCGCACGATCATGACTTCGATGCCGTGCGCGGCGAAATAGCGCGCGTATTCGCCCTCGATATCAATAGCATCGACGTGCGGATCCCCCGGCGCGCCGACATGGACGATGCGCGTGCCGAGCGTATCGAGCCACGCCAGTTGCGTGTCGCTGAGAGACTCGCGCGGATCGGCGGCGGTGCTGATCACAAGGTAACCATGACCCGGGAACAGATCGTCGAACAGCGCACTGCGGCCATCCTTTTCGACACGAGCCTGGAGACCCAGTTGACCGGCGAGCGGAACTATCGTGCCGCTCGCGTCGCGCGCCAGCACGCCGTCGTTCAGGCGCGGAAAATCCGGCATCGGCGGACGCCAGCCGGCGCGGAATCGCGCGTCGCGCGCTTCGGCCTCAGCCGGATCGAGCGTGCACGGAATCTTGCCGCTTTCGATCGAAATGATGGTCCAGTCGTACACGTGCGCATAACGTTCCAGCTGATAGGTATCGAGCAGCGCGTCAGAGGAGATCCCACGCATCACGTAATCGATCTTCCATGCGAGATTCACCGCGTCGCGCATGCCCGAGCACATGCCCTGCCCCTGGAACGGCGGCATCGTATGCGCTGCGTCGCCGGCGAGAAACACTCGCTTGTCGCGCCATTGCCGCGCGATGCGTGCTTCGAACGTGTAGACGATCTGCCGCACAATCTCCACGTCGTCCTGCGAGACGCCCTGCTCTGCGAGCAGCTTCCATGCGGTTTCAGGCTGCTCTAGCTGCTCACGCGTCTCGCGGGGCATCATCGCCCACTCCCAGCGGCGATGGCGATTGCCGAGCGGCAGGACGGTCACCGGCCGCGCCGGATCGCAGATCTGTCCGCAATCGAAGTCCAGCGTGAAATCGCGTTTCTTGCGCGCATCCACATCGAGCCATTTCTCGTTGAACCCCAGGTCGTCACGCTCGATGCCCAGCCAGCGCCGCACCACGCTGTTCGCGCCGTCGGCGCCAACCAGCCACGCGCCTTCGATCGCTTCCGACTGCTGCGTGCGCACCGGCACGTGATGACCGGCTTGCAGTTCGGTCTTGTACAGCACACTGCGCACCGACGACTCATGTTGCTCGAATTCGGCCGCTTCCCAGCCGCGATACAGCGTCACCAGCGGATCGTCCTTGATCTGCGCAAACAGCGCGTCTTCGAGCAGCGGCTGATATTGCATGTAGTCGGAGTTGTAGCCCGACACGGCCTTCGCGCCCCAATCGAATTCGAGCAATGTTTCACCGCTGCGGTTCTTCCACACGTATTCCACGGCCGGATAGGCGTCCGCCAGCACGGGCGCGGCGGCGCCGAGCGACTGCAGGATGCGCACGATTTCGTGATCGATGTGGCCGGCCCGCGGCATGCCGTACAAGCCCGCATGCCGCTCGACGACGGCCACGCTTCTGCCCCGCCGCGCCAGCGAGGCCGCCAGCGTCAGCCCGACCGGCCCCATGCCGATTACTACGACGTCAAAGATCTTTCTGTTCATGTTGTCTCCGTCCAGTGTCCGCTCGTCGATGCACGCGCCACCGCTCTGAAAGTCAGCCGACCAGCACGTTGCATTCGTATGCAATGGAATGCATACTAGCAGCGATAATATATTTTTCAACACAAAAAATGCGCTGAAGCCAAAGTCCAGGGTTTATCCCTAGTCGGCCGGCCGGCGGACGATGTGATCGAGCACCGAGATGACAGACAGCAGGCACACCCGGATTCGCAGCACCGCACGCGACGTCGCGCAAGCGCTCGGCGTCTCGCAATCGACCGTGTCGCGGGCCTTCACCGAAGACGCCAGCGTCTCGCCGCAGACCCGCGCCGCAATCCTGCGCATGGCGGGGTCGATGGGTTACAAGCCAAATGCGCTCGCGCGCGGATTGATCACGAACCGCAGCAAGATCGTTGGGCTGGTGTCGGGCAGTGTCGGCAATCCGTTTTATGCCGATGCGCTGCAACGTTTTTCGCAACACCTGCAACAGCGTGGTTATCAGACGCTGCTGTTCACGGCGCCCGCCGGTCACGATGTCGACGCGCTTTTGCCGGTGGTGTTGCAGTATCAGGTGGATGCGGTGATCGTGCTGTCCGCCCCACTCTCGGTCGCGACGGCCGAGGCCTGCGAGCGCGCGAACACGCCGGTGATTCTGTTCAACCGCTCGCTGTCGGGGGCCAAGGCGCACACGGTTGCGTGCGACAACATGGCGAGCGCGGCGCTCGTGGCGGACTGGTTCGCGGCGCTCGATTGCCGCCGGCTCGCCTTCGTGGCGGGACGTGACGATACGTCGACCAATCGCGAGCGGTTGCAAGGTTTTTCGTCGCGGCTGCGCGAGCGCGGCATGCCGTTATGGCGCGTCGTGGCCGGTGGCGATTTCACCTACGAGGCAGGTTATCGCGCAATGCAGACGCTGCTGACCACGCCCGACGATGCGCCCGACGCGATCTTCTTCGCGAACGACATCATGGCGTTGGGCGGAATCGATGCGTTGAAACTCGATCAGGAGACTGCGTCGCCGCGACGGCCGCACACGCCATCGATCGTCGGTTTCGACGGAATTGCGATGGGCGGCTGGGCTTCTTATCAACTGAGCACGATTGTCCAGCCGCTCGAAGAGATGGTCGCGGCC
Source organism: Paraburkholderia elongata (assembly GCF_013177735.1). GTDB lineage: Bacteria > Pseudomonadota > Gammaproteobacteria > Burkholderiales > Burkholderiaceae > Paraburkholderia > Paraburkholderia elongata. The sequence continues at coordinate 68,759 of NZ_WOEZ01000050.1, forward strand.
GCAGTGCGCATCGTCACCGATCCGCCGCCGGAAGGACAACTGGTGGAGGCTAAATTACCTGGGACGATGATGGTTCGCGTAAGCGCATCAGCACCACCAGCTTCGCCGGAGCAGTCGACGCGTGCCGCCGTTCTTCTATAGCTGTCCGTATTGTTCAATCGGCGGCCGCCAGCGACCGCGAACCGCGCGCCGACGCCTTACGCCGCGCCGGTGGGGCGGCATCCGCTGCGCCTGCCTGCGGCTCGAAGCCGGCGACCAGGATATTCATCGTTCGGGTCAGATGCGCGTCGAGCAACTCGGCGGCCTTGGCGGTGTCGCGCGCGAGCGCGGCGTTCATCAACGCCTCATGCTCGGTGTTGGTGTCGCGTTTGACCTTCTGCAGCGGCACGGACAACTGCCGATAGCGCTCCGTCTGCATATACAACTGCTCGCGAATCCGCAGCAGCCACGGGCTGTCGCACGCCGCAATCAGGCACTCGTGAAACTGGTTGTGTGCTTCGCGCCAGGCGTCGGCAAGCCGCACGCCGTCGCCGTCCTCGACGCGCTCGGGCGTGCGCGACAGCCGGTAATACGCGGCGACCAGGTTGGTTTCCCAATTCATGTTGCCGCACGCCATCGCGCGCTCCAGGCACGACGTTTCGATCTGGATCCGTACGCGCGTCAGGTCTTTCAGGTCGTCGAGCGAAACCGGCGCGACGCGAAACCCGCGCTGCGGCTCCGCGATCACGAGCCCTTCAGACGTGAGCCGCGACAGCGCCTCGCGCACGGCGCCGAGGCTGACATCCAGTTGCTCGCACAACTGGCTGATCTTGAGTTGCTCGTCCGGCTTGAGCTTGCAACTGAGCAGATCCGCGCGCAGACGCTCATACGCGGTCTGCGTCAGACTCGCGGAGTTCGTGGTGGCCATGGTGTTCGTCCTGAAGGATGCTTCATTGTAGCAAAAATATATTATTCCTCTTGACATCAATCACGCAAAATATATTATCTAGCTCAAAGTATTTCTAACTGGAGGTGTCACGTGCGGTTTGTTTCCTTTGAACAGAACAGCAGGCAGGGCCTTGCTGTGGTGCGATCGTCCGGCGAAGCCCGCGGCCTGCTCGCGGACGATGCCTCGTTCCCCGGCTCGCTTGACACGCTAATCCGTGCCGGCGCTGCTGCCCTGCAACGCGCCGCGCAGAAACTCGGCGACGGCCCGGCAATCGATCTCGCGCAAGTTCGCTACACGGCCCCTTTCGTGGCTTCGGAAAAAATCCTCTGTGTGGGCCTGAACTACGCGGACCACTCGAAGGAAAGCGGCTATGACCTGCCGCCGTTTCCGACCGTATTCGGGCGCTTCACGTCGAGCCTCGTCGGTCATGGCGAGGCGCTGATCCGCCCGCGTGTATCAACGCAGTTCGACTATGAAGGCGAAATCGTCGCGGTGATCGGCAAGAGCGGCCGGCACATCGCGAGGGCCGACGCGCTCGACTACGTCGCCGGCTACGCGCTGTTCAACGACGGCTCGGTACGCGACTACCAACACATGACACCGCAATGGACGGTCGGCAAGAATTTCGACGGCACCGGTGCGTTCGGCCCGCAATTTGTGACGGCGGACGAATTGCCGGCCGGTGTGCGCGGCCTGCAATTGCAAACGCGGCTGAACGGCGAGGTCGTCCAGCAGGCCTCCACCGACGATCTCGTTTTCGACGTAGCATCCCTTATCTCGCTACTGAGCGAAGCGATGACGCTGCGCGCAGGCGATCTGATCGTCACAGGCACGCCGGCCGGTGTCGGTGTCGCACGCAAGCCGCCGCTTTTCATGAAAGCGGGCGACGTGTGCGAAGTCGAAGTCGACGGGCTCGGCATTCTGCGCAACCCGATTGCAGACGAACAAGGCTGATCGCCAACACGGAGGAGACACCGTGGAGATAACCACTACAGCGTCCGCGCCGACGCGGCGTCGCGACCGCCTCGGCATCCATTCGCTCGACCATTTCTGTTTCAGCGTGCCAGACCTGGCCGTCGCGAAGCAGTTCTATACGGCGTTCGGACTGGATGTGCGGGACGCCGGCGACGCGCTGCGTCTATACACGTTCGGTCATCCGCATTGCTGGGCTATCGTGCGCGGTGGCACGGCGCGCAAGCAGATTGAATACCTGTCGTTCGGCGTGTATGGCGATGAGATCGATGCATTCCGCGCGCGGCTACGGGATGAAAACGTCGAGTTGCTCCGCTCGGGCGAGCACGTCACCGATGAAGGATTGTGGTTTCACGATTGCGATGGGCGGCTCGTGCAGATCAAGGCGGCGGCGAAGTCGTCGCCGGATGGAAAGTCGGTGGTCAGCAATCCATCCGCCGCGGCCGGCGCGCGTGGCACCGGTCCGCGCGCCGAACAGCCGTCCGTGCGGCCGTCACGCCTTGCGCATATCCTGCTCTTCACAACCGACCTGCAGCGCGCGATGCGTTTCTACAGCAGCACGCTCGGCCTGAGATTGTCCGACGAAGCGGAAGTTGTCGCCTTCATGCACGGCGCGCATGGCAGCGATCACCATCTCATCGCCTTCGGCCAGGCGAACGGCACGGGGTTGCACCACTCAAGCTGGGACGTCTGTTCGATTCAGGAAGTCGGGCTGGGCGCGATGCAGATGGCGGCAGCGGGCTACGCGCGCGGCTGGGGCGTGGGCCGCCACGTACTCGGCTCGAACTACTTTTATTATGTGCGCGACCCGTGGGACAGCTACGCCGAATACTCGTGTGACATCGACTACGTGCCGGCCGATATCGACTGGCCAAGCCAGTCGTTCACTGCGGACAACGGGTTTTACTTGTGGGCGCCGCCTCCGCCGGAGGACTTCGCCCACGATTATGAGTAAGGTCAAATTTGGGACGCGTGTCTCGCAGAGCAGCACGTTAGCAGGAAACGCGAACGCATCAGACGGAACAGCGCGTTGGCTGTTGAGGTTCATTCATTGCTTGAACGCAAGAGGTACCGGGTCGGCCAGGATAGAGGCCGAAACGGTCAGATAGCCTGTGTCGTTCCGTTGTCGTGACAGACGTCGTCAAATAGGAAGCCCCGCATCTCGCTGTCCATCGGAAGCGCCGGTCGCAAGTCGTTCAGCCCACACGGCGATGAAAACGGTGAATCCTGACTTCGTCCCAGAGTCCCAGTGCGAAGAAGGGATCATTGCGATTGAATGCCTCGACTTCCTCGCGTGTCTGCGCTTCCACCAGAAAGAAGCTGCCGATCTTCTTCTCGCCAGAGTCGTCCACCAACGGACCGGATGTGACAAGAACGATCGGCCTGGTCTCCAGATACGCACGATGCTTCGGAGTATTGGCCTCGCGAAGCTCAAGCGCATCAGGTTTATCGGCGCAGTAAACGATCCAGTCCATGTTTTTCAGCTCCCTATCAAAGTCGGACAGGATTGACACGTGCCTGCCAGGCGGCACAGAAATCCTGCCGGGTTTATAGCTTAATTGCCTTGAAGCAGGCACGGTCTTGGCCGGATTGCCTGATGCCTGGTGCTCAGCGTTCCGCAAGTTCTGTGAACGTGAGTACAGAAACAATCTCTACGGCCGGAAGACTGATGCAGTATCAGTCCATTGCGACGTAACCGGATTCGCTGCACGTCCTGTGGCTTACCGAATGATCCGATTTTTCGAAATTCTGTTCGAATCCGCTGAAAAACGACGATAGCGACGCCCGCGCCCCACAACGATCGCGCCGCATGGTGCTGCAGTTGGCGGCGTCCAGGCAGTTCCTCGTCGGCGCCGCACATATGTCCTTTCCAGGCCTCGGACATATCCGCGCCGACGGCGGCAAGTACGAGCGGATTCCGGTGAACTACGAAAGTGACCCGGGTCAGCACTAGGCATACCGTCACGAGCGATGGAGTCTCCTGGCTTACTCCAATCTGGACAGTCGCGCATTCCGCGCTGCGCATGGTACGTCCCCACGGGAGTATCGCGCCTCGAAAGCATAGTTGGACCCGCTACCGGAAATGACGGATGTCGCGGACGCGGATTTAACGCCCTGCCCGCGATCATCCCTGTACACCGCATCCGCTTCGCCCACCCACACTAGCTGCAACACCGCAACGCCCTATCTTACATTCCGCAGGTCGAGGAGACAATTTGGCGTGAATTTCGTTGCCAGTCGGGCGGGCGAAATGCGCATCCGGCCCGCCGGGTAGCCTGAGCAACTGACGCTGCAAATCCGCGATTGGTATGAGACAGCATCAACTGGCCTTGAACATTTAGTAGTCCTACGCTAACATAGCGGAAGAATGTCCAGCCCACAAGAACTTTCCCCGCCCAAGGCTCGCTTCATCCTGCACAGCGAGCGACTGGGACCTTTACCCCTCGTCAATCACTTCATTGATCGCATCGGCCTGGAGTCCTTGCTCGATCGCCACGTTCCCTCAGACGCGCGCTGTGCGGTGCCTCACGCCCGGGCCCTTGGCGTGCTGCTGCGCTCGATCATCGTCGAGCGTGAGCCGATTTATCGCCAGCAGGAGACGGTCCACGGCTTTGCGAGCGGGATGTTTGGCATCGGTTCTGAGGAGATGAATCACCTCAGCGATGATCGGCTTGGCCGTGCGCTGGATCACCTGTTTGACGCCGACCGCGCGGCCTTGCTCACCGAGGTGGCGCTGGCCGTTGCAGAGCGCTTCGGCGTGAACTTCGACGAGTGTCACAACGACAGTACGACGATCAGCTTCTATGGCAGCTATCGTGGTGCCTCAGGCCGCAAGATCCGCGGACGTACGGCACCGGTGATTACCTATGGCCATTCGAAGCAACATCGGCCTGATATGAAGCAGCTGCTGTTCATCCTCACCATGACCGCCGACGGCAACATTCCCGTCGCGTTCCGCTGTACCGACGGCAACACGAGCGACTCGCGCACTCACATCGATACCTGGAATACGCTGCGCGCCCTGGCCGGCCGAAGCGACTTCCTTTATGTGGCGGATACAAACCAATACCCGACATGATGCACACCTCCGTACGTCACTGAAAAGCAAGGGTTCCCTGATCAGGATCAGGTGTTACCGCTATGTCGATACCACCCGCTGCGGCTTGCTTGACCGCGGGCGCTTGCAG
>NZ_WOEZ01000051.1 GCF_013177735.1 Paraburkholderia elongata
AAATGGCCAGGTTTGAGCACGTAACCCACCCCCGCGCTGCCTTCGACGGCAGCGCCCTGCGCCGTCAGTTCAGCGATGTCGCGATAAATCGTCCGCTCGGACACCGCAAGTTCGACGGCAAGTTGCGAGGCCGTCACGGGGCGTCGCCTGGTGCGCAGTATCTCCATCAGGCCCAGGAGCCGTCCCGAACGCGACATGCCTCGCTCCTCCCCAGAAATGAACAAGCTACTGACGGGTTGCTATCAGCGCCTGGCCATTTTAGAGCGTCGCCGGCAGGACATCCGGCCGCGGCAGGACTGCTCCTGACAGGAACTGACAGACCCGCGTCTTATCAATGGTTTCAGGACACCTTTATTCCACTGCAGAGGACTTGTGCGAGCGCGCCGCACTAGTCACCGGGCGAACACGGTCTGCCTCGTACCCAACATGGAAACAGAGCCGGTTTCCTCTCACCTGCCACCAGAACTCAATCGGAGCCCCATTACCGCGCGAGCGGTTTCGTCCAGCGGCTCGACATGAGACGGTCGCTGATCGCGCTCTGAGCTTGCCGTCCGCCATTCCAGGGCATCGCGAATTGCGGACGAAGGGTGACCTGCTGTGTGAACTGACGTCCAGGTGCGATGACGCCGGTGAATAATGCCCGGCCCACCACGGCTGGCCGTGCTGCAGAAAAGCAGAGGTTCATTGGGCGGGCACACCACGTGAAGGCCGGCGCCTGAACGGGAACCGCGAACAGCTACCTGCGAAACGCGCTTCGCGTACGCCGAAGCACGTCGACGTCCACCGACAAGCGGCTCAGATTACGCGGTCGGAACAGTTCCGCCGTCGATGACGTACTCAGTGCCGGTGATGGCGCTGGCCCGCGCGGAGACGAGGAAACCAATGAGTTCTGCGACTTCTCGGGGAGAGCATGGCCGGCCGAGAGGAATGCCCCCGAGCGAATCCATGATGATCTTGCGGGCGCCTTCCGTGTCGATGCCGTTCTGCCGGGCGATCTCAGCAACGAGACCCGCGGCGGCATCCGTCTCGACCCAGCCCGGGGAGACACGCACGACCCGAACGCCTTTCGGACTGACTTCCTTGGACAAGGCTTTGCTGTAGTTCGACAGGGCAGCCTTGGCGGCGGCATAGGCAATCGTGGCTTCCGGCAACGGTAACTGCCGCTGGATCGACGTGACGTGGATGATGACGCCCGAGCGCTGCTCGACCATCGAGGGCAACAGCGCGCGATCGATGCGTACGGCCGGGAACAGGTTCAGGCTCAATGCCTTGTTCCATTCGTCGTCGTCGAGCACCCTGAAGCCACCCGCCGGCGCAGATGAGCCACCCGCCACGTGCACGATTATATCGACGCCGCCGAGCCGGTCGAGCACGGCGTCGACAATGGTTTTACAGCCCTCGGCCGTCGTGATGTCCGCACCGATGAACCTTTCTTCGGTAAGGTCATCGGAACGCGAACGTGCCGTCGCGAGGACGTTCGCGCCCGCCTCGCAAAGGTGTGCGACAACGGCTTTACCGACGCCTTTGGTCCCGCCTGTGACGAGCGCCCGAAGGCCCTGAAGTTCGAGTGCGGCGCTCATCAGTGAATCTCCAGAGACGCGATCTTGCCGCCGGCCAGGACAAACGTGTAGGTCAGCTCGACCGGGCTACCGGAGAAGGCGCCGGTGAGCCTGGCGCGCATCGTCACGGCGGCGCCATCCTGGGACAGGTCCAACCGCCCGACGTTGTACTGGCACCAGGCTTTGGCGTCTTTCTTCCAGGCCTGGATGGCTTCGAGCCCCTCGATAGTGCGGCCCTCGTCGCGCACCACGGCATCGGCAGCGAAGCAGTTCGCGAGAGGAGCGGTGTCGCTGGTGGTTTCCGCGTTCAGATAGGCATCCAGTGGCGGCGGCAGGGTCATGTTCATCGGACTTTTCCTGAACGTCACGTTTGCATGTCCCAATGATGGCGCTCTAGTTACCACATCGCAAGAACGCACTAAAAAGTAAGTAAGCCGTACCCAACCGAAAAGCCTACACTCCCACGACCGCCGCGATCGACGTCGAAGCCGCATTCAAGCTGCTGGAAGGACGTTGGAAGCTGGTCATCCTGTTTCACCTTTTCGGTGGTCAGGTGCGACGCTTTTCGGACCTCGAGAGGCTGATCCCGGGCATCACGCAAAAGATGCTTGCCCAGCAGCTACGCCGCCTCGAAGAGGACGGCATTGTGACGCGCACGGTCTATCACCAGGTGCCGCCGAAGGTGGACTACCGCCTAACCGATTGGGGGCAGGCGCTGTGCCCGGCAATGGATGCGATCCTGAAATGCGCGGAGCGCCGTGAAGACTTTCCATCGGCTGCGTCGAGCGCGCGTGCCTAAGGCTGACTGACCTGTTTTCCTGAATTCGAATTCTGTGGGTTGTCGACGAGGTGTCTGCTGCAAGCCAACGGATGCGTCTGCATCGGTTTGGGGTGCTCTCCCAACGTTTTCGGAGTCACGCCGTCGGGTCCCGGTATGGTCGGACCGCGTCAGCGATCCGACACTTTCCGTGATGGCCGACGAGATAAAGGCCGACGCGTTATCCGCGGTCGTCTCATGTCGCTCCCGGAGCGGACGGTGGTAAATCTTGTCCGAGCGGCTCCATCGGGTCGATCAGTGTCATTCGAAGCGGTAGGTCGCTATCTCCTCGGCTGCCGCGCGCGGCTACGTCCGTGCTTTATTGCCCAATTCTGAAGCCGGACCAAGTCAGCCGAGCGAATCCTGTCCGAGCTACCCGAATTCCCGCCTCACGCGGCGAGTGTTCACGCTTAACCCGGTTTTCCGTTCCACTGCGCCTCAAACCCCAAGTTCAGTTGAACAGGCCAAATGACGCGCCGAGTCTGACGCCCCCCCGGCATTGACATAGCCGATCGCAAGCGGCCTGCACGTCCGAATCGCTGACCGGAGCCCGCTAAGCGGTACCTTATTGTCTGGCGGTTTCAAGCAACCGGTTGCGGGTTTCGGCCGGCACGGTCACCGACGATCCGCGCCTGTTGCAGGCCATTGACGCCGAACTGGCCATGCTTTGAGCCGACCTCCCCCTTCGTGCCGCAGAAGTATCAGTCAAGCAGCCGGACGAATATCCGAATGGGAGCATTAAAAACCTTGGGTTTGTAATCTGAGGCGAGCCCGAATTGATCCAAGAGCTCGGCAGCTTCGCTCGACAATGGGTGGCGAGCAGCACCGGGAGAACCAGTTGGAGCTGGCCGTCGAAACGTCGGCGGCTCGCTATCTGGATGAACGCCTTGAGCGTTTGCACGACGCGCTCGATGAAACCCATCGGCTCGTGGCAGCGGGCGAACCGCCTGATGTTGAGCTGAACGAGATAGGGCTCAGGATCTCGCCACTGGATGACGCAACGCTGGCAGAAGCGAATGTGCTCAAGCCGCAGGCCTACGACCTGATGCCGCGCGTGAAGATCACGGACCTGCTGCTCGAGGTCGATCAGTGGACCGACTTCACACGCCACTTCACGCACCTGAAGAGCGAGGCGAAAGCGCCCGGGCGGACGCTGCTGCTGACCGCCATTCTCGCCGATGTCTTCAACCTTGGCTTAGAGAAAATGGCCGATACCTGTGCGGGCACGAGCGCCGCAAAACTTGTATGGCTGATCGCCTGGTATATCCGCGACGAGACCCACCAGAAAGGATTGGCAGAGCTGGTCAAATCTGCATAGCCTGCCCTTCGCAGCCTACTGGGGCGAGGGCACCACCTCGCCGCGCCGCCCGCACGACAACGAGCTTTCTGTCGTTCATATTGGTCCGCACATCATGGCGGACCACGTCATTGCGATGGAACCAGATGACATTACGCGGCGTCACGGAAACGCCGGAATCGTCGGGTCCGTTCCCTGGATGTTGGCCTCGGCGTGACGCAACTTGATCACCTCTTCGATTTCTTCGACGCGATCTTTCGCGACGTCGACCATCATCAGCAGTTCGCCTTTTTCTATAGCCTGTTCGAAGCGCTTGAGCCGCGTATTCGGTACATCGACGCCAATCATCGTCGCCGTCCATGCACCAAAGCCGGCGCCACAGAGCGTGATCGCCACGACCGCGCCGCCTGCAATCGTCAGGCCGGCCGGCGGGAACGCCAGTGCGACCAGTCCGGCCAGCGTCCCCGTGAGGCCGCCCATCGCCGCCCCTCTCGCGAGGGCGGGCAACAGATCGCTGCGTTGCGCCAGGGTAGCTTCTGGCAAATCCTCGAGCGGCACATTGTGATTGGCGATCACGTGGATATGTCGCCACTCGACCCGCAATAACAGAAGTTCGTTGATAGTCATCTGTGCACTATGCACATTCGGCAATAGCAAATAGATACGTCTCATGTCCTTCTCCCGAACGGTGGTTCACCAGTCCCGAAGCATCGGGAGGGTGTCTTGTCCATACCGCAACTGGAGTGAGGTTATTCCCGAAGGACTGGCGTGTTGGCAGCCGACCGGGAATAGATCGCGTGTACTTGCGGTTGTGCTCCGGTCCGCATAATCGCAAGAATTACCTGTTCGCGGGTGTGTACTCGTGTGGGGAGCGCGCCGCTGCATTCAGAGGTGGCTCAACCACTTTGATGCGAGCGACGGGAATAAATCTGGCTTTGAGATGGTTTTTCAGTTTGCGGCCACGCAGTTTGCATTGCCGATTGATCTGGCAAGCGAGGTTCCGCCCGTCACATTATTTTGAAAAGTGAGATCTCTCATGTCCCGCGCCAACAATGACACTTACACACGCTTTGCCATCATCATGCACTGGTCCATTGCGTTCTTGATCCTGTTGAGCCTATCGATCGGACTCTATATGGATACATTCCCGCATAACTCACCTCGCTTCAACGGCATCTTGTTCTATCACGCATCGATCGGCAGCCTGATCTTCATGCTGATGGCACCACGCCTACTGTGGCGCCTTATGCATACGCAGCCAACACTCCCGCCCAGCATTCCGAGGTGGTAAGCGTATTCTGCGAGCGTGTTGCACGGGAAGCTGTACGTACTGCTGTTCTTGGTGCCGCTTGCCGGTTACGTGCACTGACTGGCGGGCGCACATCCGGTAAGTTTTTTTGGTTTGGTGGGTATGCCAGTCTTCATCGGCCGGGACGAACCTTTGCGTTTGCTGACTGACACGCTGCACCGCGGGTTGGTGCTGACGCTTGCGCTCTTGCTGATTGCGCATATCGCCGCCGCGTTGAAACACAAGTTCATCGACCGCGACGGCGTTGCTGGACGCATGGGAATTTGATCTACAGGAACTTCGCGGGAGGCGCCCACTCCCAGCATCCTTCGAGATTTTCGTCAACGTAGGCAATGGTGGGGCATCGAATTCACTGTGACCGACGAATCGCTCGTGATCGCCGTCACCGCTGCACGGAAGTTGATTCGTTGGCTCATGGTTAATGATCGAGTTCCTCGCGGGACGGATTTATCGTGAGGGTTGGGTAGGCATGTTCCATGGCAGCAGCGAGGCGTTGTCGTCAGCGTTTGCTGAAAAACGGTAGCTCCATCCCAGATCACGGATGAGCCTGGTTCCTCAACCGCCTTGAGGTCACCGGCGAGATCCCGCTTCGACTCGCCCGGAACCTTCTTGGCCTTCCTCCCATCGTCGTCCATCGGCGTGTCCTCCAGGTTTCCGGCGTCTCACAGAAATACCGGAGATTGGGCCAGTTTATTCCAATGATGTGCCGCGTTCGGCGCACGAAGTTCGGTCCCAGGCGTCCGTCGCTCGTGCCGATGTATTGGGTACGAGCAGGCACTTCGGATCGAACTGATCGGCGGGCGTCACTTCGCTAACGTTGATCGTTGCCACCGTGCCGCGCGCCTGTGGTGGATGTGTCGTCAGGGATGGAATGACCTGACGCCGTCGACCTGCCCCAGAAACTTGCTCGGTGACGCGATCGCCAATGCATCATGTTTTTTCTACACCCCCTGGCAGCTTTGGGAATAAGCGGCGCACGCTCCCGGTATACCGTAGTGTGAGCGCAGCCTGATGGAGACTGCAGCGTTTCGGTCCCCTCACATTGAAGCGAGCAGAGAAATGGAGAACGCGGTGTCCAACGTTCTGGCCCGTTGGATTCCGGTCGGTTGCGATGCATACGACGAGAATGTGTTTATACCGTGGATCAAGGAATCCTTATAGCAGCGAACGGTGGCTTTGCTTCGAGCCTGTCTCCGACAGTAAGCCCTTTACGACGCATGTGGTCCGACGGAACCCGGTTGAGTTTTCCGCGCGATTCATGATGCAGAACCAGCAACTTCCCGTCATTTATATTGGAGTCCAAAGTGAATAAGCGAACCATGATTTTCTCCCTGATTCTCGTCGCCGGAGCGGGCATAGCGATCAACGCGCAGGCTCAAGAAAAGACCCGTGCGCAGGTGCGGCAGGAGTTGATTGAATCCGAACGCAACGGTCTGAATTTCGTGAGTGACACGTCGTACCCCGACGTTGCGCCGATCTTTGAACAGCAGGTCGCGCGGCTCAAGCAGCAAAACAGCGACAGTGGGATGGGTGTTGCAACGACAGGCACAAGCGATGCCGGCCACATCAAACGGGAGACGCCTCCTTCAGATCCGTCAGCCTGCGTTGGACCTGTCAGCTTCTGCACCATTTATTCCGGCTCTTGAGCCACACGTCAACGTGCTTCACTAGTTCCCTGGCAAACCGGGGCCCTTGCTGGAAGGAGTCAAGATCATGAAAAAGCTCGCCCTGTTGGCACTGACGCTCAGTGCGGTCGTCAGCTCCACATCGACTTTTGCGCAGTCCGCGTCCGTCCCGCTCACCCGAGCGCAGGTACGCGCCGACCTCATCAGGCTCGAACAGGCTGGATACAATCCGTCGGCCAACGATGACGCGACCTATCCTATCGATATCCAGGCTGCGGAGGCGAAAGTAGCCGCCCAGGACGCTGAACAGCAAGCCGCCACACCCCAGCAGCAAAAAAGCGACAGTGGCATGGGCGCCGAAATGAAAGGCACGAGCGATTCCGGCCACAAAAAGCAAGATACGCATCCCTCAAATCCGTCGACCTGCGTCGGACCTGTCAGCTTCTGCGATATTTTTTTCGGCTCTTGAGCCACACGCCACCGTGCTACGCCAGAAGTGGTTTCATAAACGCCCTGTGTTAACTTCTCGTGTGCCGTGTTAGCTTGCCTGGCATGGCACGACGAGAAAAACTTGCAGAAGAGCAAGGGTACGAAGCTCATGGTTTTTTCAGATGCTCATGGTCTTTCACTCGCCGCGCACACGCCTTCTGCTAGCCCACATGAAGTCACCCTTGTCGAAGCTACGCTCGATGAAAACACCACGCCGGGAGGACCCCGACGAATTATTGGGGATCTTGCCAATGACAGTGATCCGTTCGATGAGAAGCTTGCGCAGGGAGGCGTCGAACTGATCTCCCCGCACCGCAGGAACCATTGCAGGATGGTCGCGCGCTGCGTCGATACCGGCGCCGATGGAAGATCGAGCGTCTGTTCGCATGGCTCAACAAGTTCAAGCGTGTTCTTACTTGCCGGGACCAATGCCATGAACGCTACACCGCCTTTGCCCCATCTCGCCCTCTCGGTCATCCTGCTGCGCCGGTGTTTATAAAACCAGTTCCAAAAGGAACCCACAACAATGCACAAGACCGACGCAAGTACCCTGACAGATTGCTCCCGGCACTGAAATCCTGATGCATGGCTGCAATCACGGCCTTCGAAACATCGCAACATGAAAGCTTGGCAAGCCAGGGCGTCCACGCATAACAACGCCACCTTGACACTGCATACAGAAACATTGGACGGGCTGCCCGGTATCAGCTAGCGAGTCATTGTCGAATTGGTTCAACAAAAGTTCATTACGTTCTCGCGAAATTGATGATATTTGTGGCTAAAACTGCTTCCACTGCAAATCGAGGCCCGCTTCCGTATGCTCGACCATCATGTGCGTGGCAGAGCAGATCTTCCTGGCCTCCTGCACGGCAAAGGTCCCCCCTGGCGCAGCATCTGGCCGTTTAGTCAAGACCTGTGCCCTCACGTCATCGAGCTTGAACACACCAACCAGGTCCGCGAGCTTGCCCGCCTGATCATGCAGCAATTGCGCGGCCGCGGCGGCTTCCTCCACGAGCGCCGCATTCTGCTGCGTGACCTGGTCCATGTGCGCCATCGCCTGGTTGATCTGCTCGATCCCGGCACTCTGCGCCTGGCTCCCGGCTGTGATCTCACCCGAAATGCTCGTCACACGCTCGACACTCACCACGATCTCGTCCATTGTCGTGCCAGCTTGCGCAACCAGTCGGCTTCCGGCCTACACCCGCTCCACCGAGTCGCCGATCATGTTTTTGATTTCCCTGGCAGCTGCCGCGCAACGCTGCGCCAGATTTCTCACTTCACCCGCTACCACTGCGAAGCCCCTACCTTGCTCTCCGGCGCGAGCTGCTTCGAACGCGGCGTTGAGCGCCAAAATATTGGTCTGGAACGCAATGCCTTCGATGACCCCAATGATCTCGACGATCTTGTTGGCTGATCCTGTGATCACGGCCATCGCCAACCTGGCGTATGGCGATATCGATGTCGCTCTCAGGATTACTGATTCGCCACGCGCCGAATATTCCGCTCACTGTATCGCAGTGGTCGACTTCGCCTACTGTGCTAGCCCGCAATATCTAGCCAAGGTTGGGACGCCACAAGATCCAGCACAACTCACCGCACACCAATGTCTAGTAAATTCTCAGCTATCGGCCGACAATTCGTGGCACTTCACGTCGCTGGAAAAGGAAACATGGGTCGACGTGCGTCCTGCGATTCGCGCGAATAGTAGCTTGGCGCTGCTGGAGGCAACGCTTCAAGGACAGGGCGTGGCCTATCTTCCGATGTACCTTGCTTCGCCGCACATTCGGGCAGGAAAGTTGTGCAGGATCCTTTCAAATTTCTCGCCTGCGCCCAAATACAACCTCTATGCCGTGTATTTTCCGTCCAGGTATCAGAACCCACGGGTTCGCGCTCTTATCGACTTCCTTGTCGCATCGTTTCAGGGTGGGAATCCGTGGACAATTGGTGCGAGGGAGGGCGTGCAATAAAGTCAACGGCCCTGTTGTCGACGCTCCGTCCAGCGACAGGAGGTCTCGTCTAGCTTGCACACACAGCGTCTCAGCGACCGAGCGTTGATTAATGTACCAATGATGTCGAGCGGATTACCCATCGGGAAACCAGCCATTGGCTCGAAATATTCGAGCTGCGCAGTCAACGCCCAGCATCCCTCCCCGTCCTTAAATCCGAGGTCTTCAGGCTAGCTACGGATGGAGGGTGAGCCAGTTCGCTCACTCCCCTACGAGGGCCCCAAAATCGGGCGCATATTTGTCCATCCAGTCATAGCTAGCTGTCTCGTTTGCCCACGCCCAACCAGAAAAGCGAGAACCGGAAACGTTCGCTTTACGCTCGCGGTGCGACGTGATATCGCCGACCGTTGTCCGCTCTTCCGAACTCACCGCTTCCTCGGAGTAGCGCGCTCGTCTATCGTAAATTTTTACCTTGTCCTCCTCTTCATCAAGATTCCCTACCGAGACAACTCATCCACCGTCGCCGAATGAACTCGGGTACCAGTCGCGTCAACATTTTGCTCGACACAGTCACCGGTGCTCTAACACGTAAGTACCTCTTTGTTCCGTGCCCAATTGACGCACGCAGCGATTGCTGCACGCGGATCGCATCCCAAAGCACGATCAGCAGCTGAAAAATATCCACCTTCTACAACCTGATAGAAATGTTCAAAATCTATTTAAGTCGCTGCAATCGAGATTCACACTGTGCTGCAACAGGTGCAATCATGATGGGCGCTCGAAATGAAGACTGATCAGGAGGCCGCTTGAAAATGTCCTTGCATGCCCAATGCAAACCAACCACTTAATCTGAGCAAGACCAACTCATACTTGCTGTGCAAGACGATCCAATGTCGATATAAAGTATCGTGTCAAGCTTCTACTCCTTTAGCAGAGACTACAACATACCCCGTATCGCATCATTGAAGGAGGCGTGACAATAAAGAATGGCAAGAACGTGCTCTTCGAAGCCACCTCATCTACGCAACAAGTCGCGAGGTGTTGAAATCAGCACGCTAATGAGGTCGCACACCCCTTCATTTCTGATTTGCCTTCGCTCCTTGCGCGAAGGTTCGTGCTTTTCGAGTCGGACGCGCACTGCCAATCGACCTCCACGCACAATATCTTTAACTCTCCCTGTGCGCGTACCGCTACGGAAAGCGTTACACAAAAATGCGCCCCGTTAATTGCGAAGTAGGGCTCGGTGACTTGCACAACGCCAGGGCGAGCGCTGGCACTACGAAAGTACGGACATCGTTTCCGATACGTTGCACACGCGTCCGAAGGTGTCAGGGAGCGCCGAAAGACTGCTGGATCTGCGGTAGATGCCATTGCGCTTCCAGCGATTTCCTCTCCTCGCGCATTCAGAAAAAACAACGCCCGACGCCATGGAGCGACTGCAATTTATCGTAAATTGGTGCGACTTCCTTGACGCAGTTTCATTGAATTGGTCACGAGCGGAAAGCTATCCTTTAGGTCAGTTACGGACAAAATTGATACCCTGCTTAGAGTTTGTGACCAATCGAAAAAGTAGCTCGCGGGACTGTCGGATCCCGTGTTAAATTGAGGGAGCGAAGTTATCGTTCGGATCTAAAAAGATGCAAGGCCATGAAAGTGTGCACCTTCAAAGACGTCAAGAAGTAGCTCCTTGGTCGCGTTTCCGACGAGCTAGACATCCCAATTAGCCGGATTGCAGTGGACGAACAGCTTCTAGATTTGGGGCCGTCGTCGTTCCTGTCGATCGAGTTAGCACTGAATCTCGAAGGTTCATTGGTCTTCCCCACTGAACCGTTGATTGTGTAGGACTATCCAACCATTCGCCGATTGACAGCTTGCCTTGACGTGATATGGATCGTCTGACATGTCCATGCACAAAACAGGCAATGTGGCTCCGGCGAATTCAACTGTGAGTATTCGGTAGGGAATCCTTCCTATGGGCGGCATTTTCGAAACATCTCTCTCGCTAGACGCGGCCGTTTGTACCGATACTCCCGGTCTTTTCCGACGTTTAAGACATCGGGGCGGAAGCGGCTCGGTAGACTCGAACGACGAGTGTGCACTCGTTCTCAACCTGACCACAGCCCATCAAATCAAGGGGCATCTAGGTGGTCGGGAAATCACGAACTTTCCCAGGTTGGGGTCCATCACTTTAATACCTCCCGGTTGCAAGGCAGCGGTCCAAATCTGGGGAGAGAGTTGCGTCTTGCAGATGCGGATATTATGGGCGGAAATGCTGATCTGGCTTTACGAGGACTTTGCAGCAGATCCTGCTTCGGTGGACCTCTCCCCTGCGTGCCTCGTTGAAGACCCCGCGCTTGCCCGACTAGTCTATGCCGCTGCCCTCGCTCGTGACGACAAAGTTGAACTGACAGCAAGGTCAGTTGCTGCTTATCTGTTCTCAAAGTACCAGAGGAAAGCTCCCTCACACCTACCCGTTCGCGGCGGCCTGTCGCCAAACCAACTGCGCCGCGTCCGAGAAATAGTCGACGAACAACTGACCAGGCCGCTGCATCTACCCGAACTGGCGGATGGGATAGGTATAAGTCTGTTTCACTTTGCCAGGGAATTCAGCCGCTCTACAGGATGCACCCCGCACCAGTACATAATCGGACGCAGACTGGATCGTGCCGCTACTTTGTTGGCATGCACTGACTTGAGCGTAGCCGATGTTGCGCGCAGAGCGGGGTTTGCGCACGCGAGCCATCTCGCCCGGCATTTACACCGTCATACAGGACTCACCCCGGAGAAATTCCGAAGTCGCCTGCTCCCCTGAGACTCAAGGATTTAAGAATGAAGATACGACGTGCTCTATCAGCCTGCGTCAATCACGATTGGACATGGTTCGTCACCGTGGCCAGAAGCGCTGCCTGACGCACCGGTCAGAAAACGCGAACGCGCGCATAAAAAACGCTCAACGAGGCACATAGAGATAATCGAAATGATTAGTTAAATTGCTGGCCGCGTAGGGCTAATCTTGGTGATTGCATGAATTCCCCCCGAAAGATCTTACGATAACAAATTCAGCGCGGCTGCTTCTGACGAACTGGTCAGAGCAGCCAGCTTTTTTGCCCAACCCGAATGCAACGAACATGAGCTACCGCATTATCGATACCTCGCCTCTCGACCCCGTAGCGAAACCGTTGGCCGACGCACTGCAACTCGAGTACGCAACACGGTACCGCGAATTTTTCCTCAATAACAATGTCTCCGCTGCGGAGGACCCAGCGCGAAATCGCGCGGAGCTACACCGCTGATCGCTGGTCGAGCGGCTGGCCGGCGCCGCACTGCCCACACCTGTATGAACTCTCTTTTCCATCTTGCTTGACGGACTCGATCATGACCCAGCGCAACCTTACTTTTGGCATCATGCTCCAAGGCGCGGGCAGCCACATGAATTCGTGGCGGCATCCCGGTGGACCCGCTGATGCCAGCGTGAATCTCGACTTCCTCACAGGCATTGTGCACAAAGCCGAAGACAACGGCATAGCGTTCGCTTTCGTGGCCGACGGCCTCTACATCAACGAAAAGTCGATTCCGAACTTCCTGAACCGCTTCGAAGCGCTCACGATCCTCTCGGCGCTCGCCACCGCGACTTCGAAGATCGGTCTTACGGGCACGGTCTCGACCTCGTACAGCCACACGTACACCGTAGCGCGGCAGTTCGCGCCGCTCGATCTCATCAGCGATGGGCGCGCGGGCTGGAACGTGGTCACGTCACCGCTTGAAGGTTCGGCGAAGAACTACGGCGGAGAGCATCCGGACCACGAATTGCGCCACGAAATCGCGGACGAGTACCTCGAAGTTGTCCAAGGGCTCTGGGACAGCTGGGACGACGATGCGTTCGTACGCGACCGCGCGAGTGGGCGGTTTTTTTTGATCGCGACAAGCTCCATACGCTCGACCACAAGGGTCGCTTCTTCGAAGTCGCTCGCCCGCTCAACATCCAGCGCTCGCCGCAGGGGCAGCCCGCGATCTTTCAGGCCGGATCGTCGAATTCCGGCATCGACCTAGCCGGCAAGTATGCCGACGCGGTCTTCACGCTTGCGCCTTCGCTTGAAGAGACGCTCGCCTTCTCCGAGCGCGTCCGTGCAACCGCCGTGGCGCACGGACGCAACGCCTCGGACGTGAAGATCTTTCCTGGCGTTGCACCCATCGTCGACGCGACGCAGTCCGCAGCCGAGGCCAAGTACCGCGATATCTGCGATCTCCTGAGCGTTGAGGAGGCACTCGTCTATCTCGGCCGTTTCTTCGAGCATCACGACTTCTCGCAGTATCCGCTGGACGAGGCGTTTCCCGAACTCGGTGATCTGGGCTCGAACAGCTTCCGTTCGACCAGCGACCGCATCAAAGCCGAAGCGCGCCGCAAAGGATCGACACTGCGCGAGGTCGCGCTGGAAGTCGCAACGCCGAGGTCGCCGTTTGTCGGCGCGCTCGCGCAGGTGCAATGACGGGATTCGCCTGGCTCGAGCACGAAACCCTGCGCGACACAACCCAAATCGGGTCTATTACCCTAAAAACCGCAGTTACCCAGTTGCAATCGCAGCGATCGGAGTCCGTTGCAGCGGTGTAGATGCGGTAATGCGTGCGCAGATATAGCGCAGCAGCTCGCGCCATCGGTCGAGCTTCGGGAACTGCT
>NZ_WOEZ01000052.1 GCF_013177735.1 Paraburkholderia elongata
GCGGCCTCCACGAGGTCGCGCAATGTTTTCCGGACAGATTTCCTCGATTTGTTGGCTCGCGCCAGCAATCACATCAACGCCCGGGCTTCAATTGGACGCACAGCAGAAATGTTTTGCGACAGCCTCTTGAGACCGAGGCCGTCATGAGCAATCGCATCATCAATATTGATTCCGTCGAATTGCATCCGCTACCGCCCGAATACGCACCGACCGGCGATGCCACGACGCGTTTCGCACCACAGATCGGCATGTTGGGACGCCGCTTGGGAGCGCATAAACTCGGCTATAACGTCATCGCATTGGCGCCAGGAATGCGTGCATTCCCATTCCACAATCACCGCGTGAATGAAGAAATGTTTTTCGTGTTGAGTGGACAGGGCGAGGTGCGGATCGGCGACACGCTTCATCCGATACGTGCCGGGGATGTGATCGCCTGTCCAGCCGGCGATACAACGACAGCGCACCAGATCGTGAATTCGAGCGATCAGGAGCTGCGCTACCTCGCAATCAGCACGCAGCAGTCGCCGGAAATCTGCGAGTACCCGGATTCGAACAAATATTCCGCGATGGTCGATGGTCCTGACGGCTTCAACGCTATCGGTCCTGGCGGCAAAAGCGCGGGCTATTGGGATGGCGAATAAAAGCTGGATTCGTCCTGCTGGCTCACATCTTGTGCGTCGATAGAAAGATACTGGTTTCAGTGCTCGCGATTCCGTCAATCAAGCGGATTGCGCCGAGCTTTCGCGGGCGACAAGCCTGGTCTCAGCCATTGGGTGTGACGACTCCAACGCATTTGCCGCGGAAGTCTTGAAGTTGTTAGGGGATGCAGCGGGAATCTCACAGTGCACCGTGTTTGCCTATGAGTTCGGCAATCGCCCCAGAACGATCTCCGTAGCGGATCATCGCGGCGGCCGATATTTGCGCAATGTGGCAGATACGTATGCCAAGACCTTCTACGCGCTAGACGGCAACCAGACGATTATCTCGGCGGCCCGTCCCGAGAAACTCGGCTCGGCCGTCCTGCTCCACCAACAAGCTAGCGAAGACATCTTGCATGAGGGCTATCGGGCCGCTTGTTATCACCAGCCCGAAGTGTCGGGCCGGCTTTCCCTTTTGCTGCAGCCGTCGCAGGACATCTGGCTCTCAGTCAATCTATATCGCGACCGTAGGCGTGGAAATTTTCACCCGGATGAAATCGCGCTGATCGAAGCCTTCGCTCCACTGATCGCTCACGCCGCCAGGCATCATTACGCGCTTTGTGGCCAAATTCAGACCGGTATTCCGCAGCTCATGCTGGCACGGGTCCGTGGGATCTGCCCGGACTTATCGAAGCGTGAGCTCGATGTGCTCTGCGGCGTTCTGGAGGGCCGCACCGCGCAAGAAATCGGCGAACTGATGGGCGTCAAGGCCTCCAGCGTCGTGACCTACCAGAAGCGCGCTTACCGCCGCCTCGGCATTTCAAGCCAGCGTCAGTTGTTCGCCTTGTGCCTGGCTCCCGGCAAAAACTAACCCTGAACTGTCCTGCCAACCCGACGCCGGCTGCTCAGGCTGGCGCGTGACGCCGCGGGTTTCCCCTAGCCCATCGCGCCCGTCATGTTGTACCCATTTTGGGGACATCGCGAACTGGCGGCACTTCATACTTCCGTCATCGCCATACTTCGCCTCCCGGACGAAACTGACGCGATTGCATCGAGTGCGCCGGCGCTCGACATAGTCCTCATCGTGGAGACGACCTACATGGAAACGACCCCATCGGCCGACCGCGGCCTGTTGCGTGGAACGCCTTCGAACGACGCCGCACCGGACCCCGCCACACTCGAAAAGCAGGTCATGGCAAAAGTCTCGCGGCACTTGCTGTGGTTCCTCTTTGTTCTGTTCTTTTTCTCGTTCCTGGATCGGATAAATATCGGATTCGCCGGACTGACGATGATGAAGGACCTGGGGCTTTCTGGGGTGCAGTTCGGCCTGGCCACGACATTGTTCTATCTCGCCTACATCGCTTTCGGCATTCCGAGCAACATCGTCCTGGCGCGCATTGGTGCAAAGAAATGGATCGGCACCATCATGATCGCCTGGGGTCTGGCATCCACGGCGACCATGTTTGCGTCCAGCCCCGGCACGTTATACCTGCTGCGCGTTTTGGTCGGCGTTACAGAAGCGGGCTTTCTGCCGGGCGTTCTGCTCTACATGACCTACTGGTTTCCCAGTGCATATCGCGCGAGAGCCAACGCCTTATTCATGATCGCGATGCCGGTGACAGCCGCCGTCGGCTCCGCCCTGTCGGGATACATCCTTGCACTGGACGGCACCCTCGGACTCAGGGGCTGGCAATGGCTGTTTTTTCTTGAAGGCTTGCCCTCGGCGATCCTGGGACTGGTTGTGTTCGCTTATCTGCACGACGCCCCGGAAAAGGCAACCTGGCTCAGCGCCGATGAAAAGCGCACGCTGTCGCGGACGCTTGCCGCGGAGCACCAGGCAGACCCCGTGCCGCGCACGTCGGCAACGGAACAAAGAAGCCTTCTCAGAGAACTCGTCTCACCGACCGTGATCAAGTTTGCGCTCGCCTACTTCTGTCTCGTCAATACGCTCGCCATGGTCGCGGTCTGGACACCACTGATCGTGAAAAGCTTTAGCGCGGACGCCAGCAACCGCACCATCGGTCTGCTGGCTGCGATCCCGCAAATCTGCACCATCGTAGCGATGATCTGGTGGGGGAGGCGCTCCGATCGCAAGCAGGAGCGCAAATGGCACCTCATGCTGCCAATGCTGTTCTCTGCTGCTGGCTGGCTTTGCACGGCTTACTCGGCGAACCCCGTGGTCCAGATGCTGGGTATCTGCCTGGCGTCGGCAGGATCGTACACCGCCATGTCGATCTTCTGGACGACGCCCGATCACGCGCTGAGTTTCCGAGCCCGCGCGGTCGGCATCGCAGTGATTAATGCCACCGGCAATATCGGCTCGGCCTTGAATCCACTCGTGGTGGGCTGGCTGAAAGATCTGACGCATAGTTTTTCGGCGGGATTGCTCTACGCGGCGGCACTGCTCGTGATCGGCGCCATCGTAGTGGCAGTGCTGCCGATCGATGCGACCCGCCAACGCCGCCCTGAACCATCAAGCAGCGCTAGCTAGACGGTGCTCGCTGCGCTGGTTGTGCGACTCAAACCCTGGCGAAGTGTAGGGCGGCGAAGAAACAGCCACGCACGGTCCCCGGCCAACTTGGCGGCGGTGCGGTCACTTACCGGAACCGCTCAGGACGAAACGGATAAGGATCGGCGAAAGGCTGGGCGCCCGTCATCATTTCCGCCAGCAAACGGCCCGTCACGGGACCGAGTGTCAATCCGTGGTGGTTGTGGCCAAACGCGAACCAGAGTCCTCGATGGCGAGGCGCTCGTCCGATGACGGGCCGCATGTCCGGCGTACAAGGACGCCATCCGAGCCACGGCGCTTCGTCCAGCCGGGGGCCCAGACCAAATACCGGCCGGGCGATGTTTTCCGCGCGCGCGAGTTGAATGCCCGTGGGTGGGGCGTCGCGCCGGGCGATTTCAACGCCTGTCGTCAAGCGCAAACGGCCTTCCATCGGCGCCACGACGTACCCTCTCTCCGTGTCGACAAGCGGTACCGAGAGCATCGCCTTCGTGGCCTCGTAGTGCATGTGATAACCGCGTTTCGCGCGCAACGGTATGCGATATCCGAGCGGCGCAAAAACCTTGTCGGACCACGGGCCGAGTGCCACGACCACTTCTTTGGCACTGATCCAGCCTTGCGACGTCTGCACGGTCCATGCGTCGGCATCCAGACGTACCGTGGTCGCCTCTCCGGTCAGAAGCGTGCCGCCGCCGTCCTCGAACAGTCGCGCATAGCCCTTCGTCAACGCCCCCGGATTGGAAATACTCTTCGGGTCCTGCCAATGCAAGGCGCCACAAAAACCGGCGCCTAAGCCAGGTTCGCGCGCCAGAAGCCGCGCGGCGTCGAGCGGCGCCACACGCAACCCATATTGACTCGCCGTCACTTCGGCGGCTGCCGCCTGCCGTTCGAATTCCGTTCGCGTGCGAAATGCCTCGAGCCAGCCACCGTCATGTGCGAGCCTTTCGAGGCCCGCACGCCCGATCAGCACGTCGTGCTCGGCGACGCTCTCGCGGATCAACGGCAGCATGTCGCGCGCGGCAGCCTCGAGCCGCTCTGGAGACGACTCCCACCAAAACCGCGCGAGCCACGTGGCGAAAGACGGCAAGGCCTTGTGGTCCCAGTAAAGGTCGGTGGATTGATTGCGCATGTAACGCAGCAGCGTACCGAGATCGCGTGGAAAGCCGTAAGGGACCACCGACGAGCGCTCGATGAAACCTGCATTGCCGAAGCTGGTCTCTTCGCCGGGGCCGCGTCGATCGACGAGGGCCACACGGCGTCCGCGATCCTGCAGATGCAGCGCCGACGACACGCCGACGATCCCGGCTCCCAGCACGATCACATCGAAATCCATACATTACTTCGCGATAATGTCGCGCTTGAAATACTTCTGCGAAAGATTGCTGAGCGTACCGTCCTTCTTCAAAGCGTTGAGCGCGGCATCGATCTTTCCGGCCAACGCCTTGTCGCCCTTGCGCAGGCCAAAACCTGTTCCTTCGCCAAGCGTTGCCGGATCGCTGAGCGGCTGGCCGACAATCGCATAGTCGTGGCCTGACGGCTTGTTCAGGAAACCATCCTCAACAGTCTGCGCTTCCTGGACGGCAGCATCCAGGCGTCCGGCAACGAGGTCGGCATACACCTGATCCTGGTCCTGGTACGAGACAATCGATACGCCGGCATTCGCCCAGTGGGCCTTGAGGAAATCTTCCTGCGACGATCCCTGCAGGACGCCGACGCGCTTGCCCTGCAGGCTCTTCACATCCGGCAGTAAGGGGGAACCACGCTTTGCCACCATCACGATCGGCACCACGTAGATCGCCGGCGTGAAATCGATGGACTGTTTGCGTTTGTCCGTGATGTTCATAGCGGAATTGATGACGTCGAATTTGCGCGCCTGCAATGCGGGAATCAGGCCGTCGAACGAGTTCTCCACCCACTCGCATTTCACGCCCATCTTTGCACAAACCGCGTTGCCGACATCAACGTCGAATCCCTGCAATTGCCCGGTCGGCGACTTGCTCTCGAACGGCGGATACGCTGCCTCGATGCCGAAACGCAAGGTGCTTTGAGTTTCTGCGCTGACGGTGCCAACCGAACCGATTAGCGCAGCAGCGACGAGAAGTGGGAGTGAAAGCTTCAGAGACATGGTGGTTCCCGGTGTAGTTGAAGGGTCGCGAATTCAGGGCGCGAACGGTCGCTAACGGCGCAACCTCGAGAAGCCGCGTGAGATGCAAAGGAAACCGGCTTCTCACACTCGTTCTGGAACAACAGTCTATTCTGGACATCCACAAATGCAAGCGATTTTCAAAATAAAAGTCCAAACTGGACTTTTTGACTTTAGAATTGTGCTGACGCCGCAAGCCGGCAACGATGTGGAGAGCAGGCCCATGAGCAGCACAGACAAAGCATTCCTGTTGATCGTCCAGCAGGACGCGGTGCGTAAAGCACTACCCCATCTCGATGTGCGCGGTGCGTTGACACGCATGTTTCTCGCGCTGGCGAAC
This sequence comes from Paraburkholderia elongata, assembly GCF_013177735.1. GTDB lineage: Bacteria > Pseudomonadota > Gammaproteobacteria > Burkholderiales > Burkholderiaceae > Paraburkholderia > Paraburkholderia elongata. The sequence goes on from NZ_WOEZ01000052.1 coordinate 5,628, forward strand.
GACGCCGCGGTGCAGCCGTCTCAGACCTTCACCCCCTTTCCGCAAGGGGCCGGCGATTTCATTACGTACCTCGGAGTCATGGCGGACGCCAAGGTATTTGGAGCCAAGTTGTCGCCGTACATCGTGACCGAATCGAAACCGGTCATTACGGCGTGGACCGCGCTGATGTCGATGGAAACGGGGCAGCCTTTGATGTGGTGCGACGCGGGCCTGCTCACCATCGAGCGCACCGCCGGTGCAACCGCACTAGCGGTGGATTACCTTGCGGCGCCCGACGCGCGCCGGCTCGCCATCGTCGGCGCCGGTGCGGTGGGACAGGCTCATTTACGCCATCTCGCGGCGTTGCGGCCATGGGACTCGATCAGTGTGTTTTCACCCGGGCTTGCGGGGAACGAGGCGAAGCGCGCGGCAATCACTGCCCTTGGTGACCGTGTGCAGGTTTGCACCAAGCTTGAAGATTGTTTGCGCGATGCCGATGTGGTGGCGTTGTGCACGTCCTCAGGCACGCCGGTACTATCGGAAGAAATGCTGACAAAGCCGGCGCTCATCACGTCGATCAGCACGAACGTCGCGAATGCTCACGAAATTCCACCCGCGTGGCTTCGAGACATGGATGTTTATTGCGACTACCGGCAAACTACGCCTGCCAGCGCGGGGGAAATGAAATTGGCGGCGCAGTTGCATGACTGGTCGCCGGAAAGCATACTCGGCGACCTGCCTGAGCTGGTGTCCGGCGCAGCCAGAAAACCCTCCTGGCGACGGCACGCTTATTTTCGCTCGATCGGACTCGGACTTGAAGACGTGGCGATCGCCAACGAACTATTCAGACACGTAGATCTCACCCATCCCTATGCGAAAGACTAAGACATCGGCCGCACGCAGACTTCTTCTGGATCGATACGGCCGTGTCGCCGACGGCATCGCACTGCTCTTTTTTCCCTACGTTGAAATCGTCATTCACGACTTGCAAAGCCAGACCATTGCTTACATAGCCAATAACCTGTCCAAGCGTGAACTGGGCGACGAATCGGCACTGGAAGAAATCGACCATACGGTGGAGTCAGGCACGATCGGCCCCTACGAGAAAATCAATTGGGACGGCCGGCGGATGCGCTGCGTCAGCACGGTACTCTTTGACGACGCCGGCGTTGCCGTTGGTGTGATGTGCGTGAACTACAACATTGCGGTCTTCGAGGACATGAAACATGTCATCGACCGCGTGATCTCCGGCGCCGGCGTGGTCAAGCAGCCTGAAGAGTTGTTCAAGGACGACTGGCAAGAACGCATCAACACGTTTCTTCACGCATGGCTTCAGGAACGCCAGCTGGCGCTGAACTCACTGACCCGCGACCATCGTCGCGAACTAGTGGAAGCCCTTTGGGCCGAAGGAGCATTCAAGGGGAAAAGTGCCGCGAACTATGTGGCAAACGTGCTGGGGATGGGGCGCGCAACCGTATACCAACACATAAGAGATCTGCGAGACGCGGCAGCCTGAGAAGGCGCGGATAGAAGCTTTCAGTTTCTGATTGTGGCGACAATGCCGCTGCTCTGCCTGATCGTTGCATGGGCAACGGGCCCGGCAATCGGCCCTTAATCGGAACACGTTGATCGACGCGCCGCCACGCTCGCCAGCGGCGCGTCGATACTACTCAGCCTTATTGGCCCACTTATTGGCCCATATACCCGACCGGAACAGTCGCATTGGTTTTGGCAACCGTCGCGTTGTTCGATACGATGTACTGCGGCACCTCGGTGAGAGTCAGCGTGACTTTGCCGTTGGTATAGGCAAGCGTACTGGCATTGCCGTAACCATCGATCTTCGTCACATTGCCCGACGTACCGGCGCTGTCGACCTGAAGCGAATAGCTGGTCGAGTACGTCTGGCTATAAAGGCCGCTGCTCGCGGGCCACTGCGCATTGTTGTGCGCCCATGCAGCCGTCACCACCTTGCCGTTGCCGAGTTGCTGGAACGCATACGCAAAGGTTCCGGATGGCGTACCCGTGACCCGGCCCAATGTATTCGTGCCGTCCAGCACACGTGTCATCGTCGCGAAGGCCATCGCTTCGGGCTTCGGCGAGAGGTTCGATGCTCCATAGGCGCCTTGTGCGTCATCCAGGTCGAAGAACGAGCCGTATCCCACTTCGCCCGGATAGTCAGCACCATAGAACAGCGTCGTCAACTGTGCGCCGCCGCCAAGCACAAGGATGTGCGAGCGCACACCAACTGCGGCGTGGGCAAACAACTGATTCTGCGACGGCACCGTGGGGCCGTAGTTAAGACCCGGATCGTAGCTCGTGCCAGCTTCGGTGAAGAACAGTTTCATGTTCGGCTTGCCCGCCTGCATCACCGAACGCAACTGCGTCATCTGGTTGTCGAGCGCGTTGGCCTGATTCGCCGGATCCGGATCGGAGTCCTGCAATTCGGGCGGATGAGCCGGATAGGTGCCGGCATTCCAGTAGCCATGCGTCGAGACCGCATCGATGTAGTTCCACAAGCCTAAAGCACCGAACTTCTGCAGATAGCCGGTCGTGCAAGTGTCGCAATTCGCAGGGAACGGGTTGCCGGTGCCCATCACGACGGCATTCGGATCGGTCGAGTGAATGCCTTGGTAAGCGGCCTTATACATGGCGACGAAGTTCGCGTCGCTATCCGCCCAGCCGAGGCTCGGCTCCCACGTCACCTGATAGTAATTCTTTTGCTGGTTCGGGTAGTTCGCAGCGCGGATCAGACTCGTATCGGTGCCGACCTTGGCCATGAAGCTCTGGAACTCCGGCATGTTCGACGGCGCATAGTAGCTGTCGTTGAACTGGCCCGTCTTCGAATCCCATGCAGGCAGTCCGTCAAGACGCACGATGCGCATCTGATCGGGATTAGCCTTATAGAACGGGTCGAGGTCATTCACGCTGGGCGTGTACGTGTTGGGACCATTGGGTTCCATGGCCGATACCTCCCGGTCGTCGATGGTCCACGAGATGCCCAGATCATGCAGCGCGGCGATGTTGCCGTTGAAGCCCTGCATGCCGAAGCGGTGCTGATCCTGATGTGCATACGTGACGGTGCCCAGCACCGGCGTCAGGTTCGGCAACACGCCAAACGTCGCGATACCCACCGGACGCGTTCCGGTGTTCGGCAACGTGCCTCCGTTCGAGCGCAGCGTCGCGGTAAGCGCGCCATAGCCTGACCACGTCGACGTGCATGGAATCGAGTTGGTTTGCACGCCGGCGCCAACCGCAAAACTACCCTGCGTCTTGATCGCGCCATTCGAGTCCGCGACGGACCAGATGACCGTATCCGCGCTCGGTGCGTTCGTCGTAATCGCGAGCTTGAACGGTGCCTTGTTCTGGAAAATGCGCATGCCGTCGGTGGTGGGGGTGTCGGCGCTGATCACTCCGTTGGCGGTTCCGCCAGCTGTGTGTGTGGGCGTGCCGCACGAGAGGGTCGAGCTGCCCGGCGTCGGAGTCGGAGTCGGCGTCGGAGTCGGAGTCGGCGTCGGAGTCGGAGTCGGTGTCGGAGTCGGCGTCGGCGTCGGCGTCGGTGTCGGCGTCGGCGTCGGCGTCGGTGTCGGCGTCGGCGTCGGCGTCGGTGTCGGAGTCGGAGTCGGTGTCGGAGTCGGTGTCGGTGTCGGAGCCGGGCTAGCGGCAACCGCTCTCATCCAGCATGACTTGCCGTAGCCGAATGCAGGATCTGTCTGTGAGACCCCGCCGACATAACATCCGACGCCGTTGCTAAAGGTAGCGGGGGCCGTCAACATGACCGACGGCGCGTCGGGCGGAACCGCACCGAACACCACCGAGGCTGTTCCAAGGAAGTTGCAGGTGTCGTTCTCTTGTGCGCACAACTTGTATTGCAGTCCTGCGACGGTGATGGTGCTCGCTTGAGCCTGCGCGTTTTCTGCACCAAACCATGCAAACACGGTTGCAGCCGCAATCCCTAGAAGTTTGAAATTTCTCGTCATTGTGCGTATGTATCGCTAAAGAGCAGGTTATCCCCGAGGATTGAGCAAGATCGAACTAGGCCGTCCCGCCTTGGCGTTTTTGAGTACAGAGAGAGTTGAAGCGGCGAACGCGATGATTGCGTTCATTGCTGATGAAGCTGGCGCGTCCGATGTGACGTTATCCGCTGGCAGATACCGTTAGGCATTCGGACGCACGCTGAGCACCGCCAGGAGACAGCGCGCTCAGCATTTCGATCTTTCATTGGTCAACAGATGATTATTACGTAATACTTACTATCAGAAAAAAATGTCTGCTTGATAAAATTCTATCGGCGATATATGGCGAACCGGGCGGCCTCGATCGCGGTCGAGTCGAATCCAGAACGCGGCAGGCGCGTCCTGAACCCGAAACTAATTAGGTTTCGAGCCCAATTCCGGCAATGCAATACCTGTGAAAATCGCTGACAGGTAGCGTTAAAGTCGCTCGACTCATTCGCAACCCGTTCGTATGATGGATGTTGACCCAGCGCCGCGAACACGCCTACCCGCGCAACCTTTACTTGATTGATGCGGTTTCCGGCGCATGCCCGGCATTACTTACAGCCAGTTTTTTGGCAGACGAATTATAAACGGTTCACCTGTGTAACGTGACCACGACAATGGATGATAAGTAGTAGTTCCAAGAATCTTCCGGGAAACGCTTCCGACGGTTTTCCAAAGGAGGGGAAACGGAAAATCTCTGCCTCACCGCGGCGCGGAAAACGCAAGTTCTTGGCTCTTTTCGAAGGAAAATAAATCTGCGAAGCAAAGGATAGCGCGGCTCGTTTTTATATTATTAATATCAATACGACCGAGTAGTAGATGCATAGGCAGCGAGAACTGAGCGATGCGAATTCAACGAAGCGTGGAACACGCACCGCAACTTTTCTCGTCTGACCCCACTGAAGTAAATCGATCAAGGCGTCCAGCGATAAACAATAAGGCTGGAACCGTTGTAGTTGTCTTTCGTGATCACGTACTCACCGGCCGATCTGAGGTACGCCCTGAGGCCGTACATCGAATCCACGTCGTTGCCCACGTCCACCGTACCCGCACTCGAGTTGATCAGCGTCGTATCGAGGTGACCCGTCGTGAGATTGAAGGCGTCGATGTTGGGCACCGTATGCACGTAGCCGACAAAAAGATAATTCCCGGCGGCCGTGATCGACTTGGGATTGGCGCTGGTGAGGTTGATCACCGGATTGGGCTTCGTCGTGTTGCCCGCGCTCCAGCCGTGATACACCTCGATCCTCGATTGCATCGCCGTCCAGTCCCAACTCCCGGCGATACCTTGCGCGAGAATCATGGTGTCGCTCTCCGGCAGGTAAATGATGCGTGTCAATGGCCGGATGGTCTGCGGAATGGAGATGGCGATGGCGGGTCCCCATGTCGGCTTGCCGTTGCCATCGAAGCTGGTCAGCGGGTAGTGGTAGATGTGATTCGTCCTGTCCAGACCGGCCCACACGTCTCCCCGGCTATCGATGCAAAATCCGCCTGTGACCTGTCGGGTCGTATTGAACGCAGGACCTGGAATCGACGCGTCCGGAATGGCGATGTAACCGCTCGCCGGGTTGAAATGGAAGAAGTAAAAGATCCCGGGGTTCTGTCCGGACGCGACGAGGATCCGGTTTCCGCCGACGCTGACGAGCTGACCGAAGTGCTCGTCGCGCTGCGTATCGTTCATGTTGAGGCGGGGATCGGACGGATAGCTGAACGGGTCAACGGTGTTCGCGACGAAGGTGCCTCCAGAAGTGCCGGTGTAAATGTTGGTGCCACCATAGAAGTAGGCGCCGTCCGTAACCGGGTCCGGCGCGGCGACCGCCTCGAAGTTGAGGGACTGAAGCTTCCATTGCGGGTTGCCGGCACTGTCATACGCGTGAAGGTCGGTGCCGCCATTGCGGCCCAGGTCCCACCCTCCGCCCCATGGGTTGTTGAGCACATACAGGTTGCCGGCTGCGTCTTCGCCGATGCCGGCAACACGCGTGAAGCGCTTGTCGCCAACCTGGCCTTTGATGCCGGTGGTGTTGTCGAGATAGCCGCCCTGAATGCCGAACGTGCCGACCAGGGTCGGTGTGGCCGAGACGTTGTAGAGCTTGATATTCATGTCGGGACCTTGGTCGCCGACCATGAGCTGTCCTGATGATGCGTCGAAATATAGCGCGGACGGTCGCGAGGCTGCGGACATCTGGATGGTGTTCAGCAGAGCGCCGCCCGGACTGAATTCGACGATCGCGGCCGCGCTCTGCTGCGCTACCCAGAGATTTCCCGCGCCATCCAAAGCGAGTGCACCGGGACTCGCTACGTTGATGTCCTGCTGCCACACGCCGTCGGTGGAGAAGACCCGGACGCGATTGCCAAAGAAGTCGCTCGCATAAAGGAGAGAGCCGGTTGTTGCGAGTCCGGTGATGACATCGGCCCGCTTGACAGCGGTCCATGTGCTCGCGGGGATGAGGAGATCGCGTTTCTGAGTCGCGCGGTTGTATCGCCCTACCGCCCCGCTGCCGTACGCAGTGCTGTACTGCAAGGCAGCGAAGATCGACGTGGCATTCCCCGTGATGGCCCCACCCTGAAACTCGCTGTTAATTCCAATGGAGCCGATGCTCTTGCCGTTCTGGTAGATCGCGACGCCACCTTCGTTTTCATCCCATAGGGAGGCCGTATAGATCACGCCTTCAGGCGCGACCCACATTGAGCGCGCGGCATTACCCACGTGAGCGGCCTGGGTTCCGAATGTGTTCGCCAGCCAGTCGGTGGTGTATTGCGCCTGACACGCTGGCGCAATCACAGTGATCGCGGTGATCACTACGCCAAGCAGCGCAGCACGGATTCGTTTCTTAACCATGAGTGATGCTCTCCTGACAGTTGTCCCTCGATAACATAAATCACCGTAAATCATCGAGTGAAACGGGGGAAATTCAGCAAGCATATTTTTGCCTGCCATTCGCAAGTTCGCGAGTATCGCTCAAGTTCGTGTCATTGCGTATCGCATGCGCCGCACGCTTGCCCTGTTCAAGGAGCAGCCCGTCAGAACCTGACCGAGTCCGGTTTCAGCATGTCCATAAACGCGCGGACCTTGGCGCTCAGCAAACGGCGCGAACTATAAAGCGCCCAGATTTCCACGGGCGAACCCGCTTCCGCTCCCCAGCAAACGAGCCGTCCCGTCGACACATCCTGTTCGACCAGCAAGCGAGGCAGGAGCGCCGCGCCCACGCCCTGTAGCACCGCCTCGCGCACCATCAATAGCGATGACATCCGCAGCACCGGCATCGGTTTGATGACCCTCACACCGCCGCCTTGTGTCCTCATGTTCCAGAGCACGCCCGGTGGCGCCGCGATCGACATGACCGCCGGCACCTGCAACTCGTCTGCTTCGCTTGCAGGAATCGACGGTATCGACATGGTCGGCGAAGCGACCACGAGACGCTCGTCACCGAGAATGCGCCGCCCTATGAGCTGCTCGTCATCCGGTGGATCGATACGGATCACCAGGTCGTAGCCGTCCTCCACCGGATCCGCGACGCGGTCTTCAGCAATGATCTCGAGCTCGACCTGCGGATAGGCCAGCGCAAAGCGCGCAGCGATCTGACACAGCAGGACATGCGCGAAAACGACCGGCGCGCTGATGCGCAAGCGCCCGCGCGGCACCGGCGCGCGCGATGCGACCGCTTCGCCCGCCTCCTGAATCTCCGCCATCAGCCCCAGCGTGCGCTCGTGGAGTGCGAGACCTTCCTCGGTCAGACGCAGCCTGCGTGCGCCCCGCTCGATCAACCGCACGCCCAAGTCTTCCTCCAGCTCGGCCACGCGCCGCGACAGCGTGGCCTTGGGACGGTCGAGCGCCCGACTGGCCGGCCCGAAGCCGCCGTGCAATGCGACCGCATTGAAATCTGCCAGCGACGTCAAATCCATGATCGTTCCATATACGAGACGAGGCGTCTGGATTCTTGCACTTTCGGCCTATCAATGGAACGACTATTGTTCGTCTCACGGACTAACCCAGTCCATTCAACCCCAGGAGAAAGTCATGGCAATCCTCGTAACTGGCAGCACGGGCGTGATCGGCAAGCAGGTTCTCGACCATCTGAACGGCAGCGGCGCCGAAGTGCGGGCACTGACCCGCTCGCCGGAAAAGGCCCAATTCCCTGCTGGCGTCACCGCGATCAAGGGCGATCTGTCCGACATCGACGCAGTGCGGCGCGCAATGAACGGCGTCAGCACGCTGTTCCTCCTAGCCCCCAACGCCGCGGACGAACTGACACAGGCCCTGCAGACCCTCAGCATCGCGCGGGAGGCCGGCTTGAAAGGCATTGTTTACCTGTCGGTTTTCAAGGGCGCGGAGTACGTCGACGTGCCTCACTTCACCGGCAAGCACACGGTCGAGCGCATGATCGAGCACAGCGACCTGCCGGCGACAGTGCTGCGCCCCGCCTATTTCATCCAGAACGACGTCAGGCAGAAAGACCCGCTGCTGACGCACGGCGTCTACGGCATGCCGATTGGCGGCAAAGGTATTTCGATGGTCGACGTCCGCGATATCGGCGAGGCTGCGGCACGCGAACTCCTGCGCCGCGAGCGCGCCGCCAAGCCGCTGCCCCGTGAAACGTACGAACTCGTCGGTCCTGATGCGCTGACGTCGGACACCATCGCTGCGATCTGGGCCGAGGCACTGGGACGTCCGGTCCGCTACGGGGGTGATGATCTCGACACGCTTGAACAGCGTCTCAAGGCGGTCGCGCCGGGTTGGCTCGCTTACGACATGCGCCTGATGATGCGCCGCTATCAACAGGACGGCGCAGTCGCTTCGAAAGCTGAAGTCGATCGCCTGGCTGCGCTGCTCGGGCGGCAGCCAAGATCCTATCGGGACTTCGCGGTTGCCACGGCCGCCGCGTGGGCGAAGGGCTGATTGATCAGGATGGGGGAAAGGCGCTATAGAAAGACTCGCTCACGGATCTGTGTTCAAGATCCGAGGGCGGCCTTGATCGCACGCGCCGCCGCGTCCAATGCTTGCGCAGTAGCAAGCGGCGCGCGAGGAATGGCCTTGCCCGCTGCCGCGCTCGTCGGGCGCGCGGCTTGATCCGGATACGATGAAAACTTGACGATCGTGATTCCAGCTTGGGGATTCACGAGAATCGACTGGCCAAATCGCCCGCCGGCAGCGAATGACCTGTCACCGTCGTTCACCTGGTACCAGTAGTCGTGATAGGAATAGCCGGGCCGGCCTGCGGCAAGATTGCCCTTCGCGAATGCGCCAGCGTTATCCGTTGGCTTCAATGCAGCGAGAATCGACGAAACCGGGAACAGCGTCGAAGCGCCGGCCGCCCCCTTGCGCATTAGTTCACCGAAGCGTGCGGCGTCGCGCAGCGTCGTATTGAAACCGCCGCTTGCCATCTCCGTTCCCGTGCGATCCACGACGACGTCACCATCATCTTCAGCGATTTTTTGCCATATCGAGCGCGATACCATCTCGCTCCACGATAACCCGGTAATGCGCCGAAGCGCCCAGCTGACCGCTTCCGGCGAGCCGTTCTGGTAGTACCACACCTCACCCGCTGTCGCATTCGGCGTTGCGTGTGTCACCTTCAGAAAATCGTAGATGCTGTCCGGTGCATCGCTGCGGCGGGGAATGAATCCTACGGCGCCAAAGAGACCCAGATCCGGTGGCAGATCCGCCGGATAACTGACCGGCACTTCCATATCGAGGTTCTGCTGCACGGTGGCATCACCAAAAGGGGTGCCCGCCAATTCAGGTACGTACGTGGACAGTTTCGCCTGCGGGTTGAGCTTCCCCTCGTCGATTAATTGCGCGGCAATCAGTCCGGTCACCGATTTGGTCATGGAGGCCCACGCGTGAGTCTGATGCGGCGTATAGGAATTGAAATAGCCCTCGTAGACGATCTTTCCATCGTGAATGACGATGAAACCATCGGTATAAGTTCGCCGCAGATAATCGCTCATGCTCAACGTCGTTCCATCCACGGTGAACTGCACTTTCTCAGGATCGAGCGCGGACGCTGCCGGCAAAGGCATCGGCACACGCGCATGCTCGACATTGGCCGTCGGTATCATCATGCGCGTGTTTCGCAGCGCCCAGACAAGGTTGGGAAAGCGCATGGAGTTCGCTTTCGTGACCAGCTTGTCCGCCGGCGGAGGAAAACCTTGCATGACGCCGAGTTCAACGGGATCCGTGGCGGGCGCGGCCATTTGCGAATGCGCGGCTGTCGGCAATATCGTGCCGACAAGCGTGGCGGACATGGCGACGTGCAAGCGGATTGTCGGAGCCGCTGAAAGTGTGCTGATGTTCATACGTTTTCTCTTGGTGAACGGTCTTGCAGGTTCGTCGTTGTCATTGCTGTCTTCGCATCAGAAGCAGCCAGGCTCGACGCAGCACGATACGAGGTTTCTCAATGCCACTAGAGCGACGGCCCGGAAACGCGGATGAAATTCTCCACAGTCTTGACGCCGTCGACTTGCTTTGCGGCATCGGCAGCCATCGAAACTTGCTCGTTATCGGTTACCGAGCCGTTTAGCGTGACATGCCCGTCGCGAACCTTGACGAGAATGCGGGCCGCGTTCAGTCCGCGGGTCCTTTCGAGCACGGTAGCAACACGGTGGGCAAGCTTCCTGTCCGCGGCCTTCGAGGCCTTCGTGGAGACTACGGCAGAGGCACTGACGGACGCCCCTTCTGCCGGGGCGGGCGTGGCCTGCGCCATGGCGTTGCCGGCGAATGCGAGAAGCGTCGCGGCAACCAGGGCATGCAGATTTTGGTGTGGGTAAATCATGCCATTCCTTCGGTCAATGTGAACAAGTAGGGAATATGAACGCTCATCACGTCGCCACGAATGCCTAGAAACGGGTCATCAGGCCGACTGAAACGCCGGTCAATGTATGGCCGCCAGGATTGAGACCAAGGGCCGTGATGTTCGCTGGGTCATAGCGATAAGCGCCCGAGAAGCCGTTGCGATCCAACTCTGCATAAAGCTCGGTCTGCTTGGAAAGGAAATATTCGGCGATCGCAAAAGTCGTGATCTTGTGGCCGCTGGCAGACTGAACGTTGCCGAGGTCGCTGGCGATATCGTCAATGAACGCCGCCGTGACCTGGAATGACGGCGTGACGACCCACACCAGGCCGCCGCCCGGAATTTTGTCGCGGCGCCGGGGCGCACCGGGCGCCGCGCCGGTGACCGTAAGGTCGGCATAGTTCAGGTAAAGGCGCGCCGGCCCGACCTGCAACGTGCCGCCGGTCTGGAACGTTTGCGCCCACTGCATTGCGGTGGCGTTCCAGGTCTTCTGATAGGACACGCCGCCGAGCGCCGGTCCCCATTGATACATGGCGGCGCCGGAGAAGTTCGTGCCGGCGCGCGAGTTGCCGGCCACGCCGCCTGGCGAATAGCTGGCACCGAAGCGAAATCCGCCCACCTGCCCGAGGTACTTGATGGTGTTATTGAACCGCGAATCGAGTGTGAAATAGCTCGCGCCGTATACAACGCCGGGTTCGATTGCAATGGATTGCCCTCGCCCGCCGGCCGGATCGATGAGAATGCCAAAGTCTTCGTTGGCGTTCAGTTGCCTGCCGAATGTCAGGCGCCCGAAATCGCCGGTCAAACCGACAAAGGCCGCCTGAGAAAACAGCGTACCCGAGGTCTTTACCGCGCCAGTGCCGCTATTGAATGCGCCCTCGAGTTTGAAGGTTGCCTTGAGACCGTTGCCCAGGTCTTCTTTGCCAGTAAAACCGAACTGATTGCCGGCGATGATATTGTTGTTGAAGCCGACTACGCTGCCGCCCTTGGCACCGTTCGTCCATCGGACGCCTCCACCGATGTCGCCGTACAGCGTGACGCTCGATTGCGCATAGGCCGCACCGGAAAGCACGCTCATCAGCGTCGCATACAAGACCTTCTTCATACGTCTCCTTGATTATTTTATGTATATTCATATGGATAACTAATAAAGTAGAAAACTGTCGCGTATCCAGAGGTACGCGACAAGAAACAGTCTTTCTGGTGCCGTCAGCTCCGTTCGACCAGGTTGAGCTCCCTCGGCACACGTGTCGTGCCGATAGCAAGTCGGCGTTGCGAGCGTTGCGGGTCGAGGCAGAAAGCGCAGAGCACGCCGCATCCCAGCAGCACCACGCCGCTCGCGACGCTCGCCTGTTCGAACCCGACTGCAGTCGACCGGCCGGCGCCTTCGATCAACAGGCCGGTCACGATCGGCGCGGCGAGTCCGGCGAGCGACGAAAAACCGTTACTCAGCGCGAGAATGCCGCCCCGCTGCGAATCAGGTGTCACTTCGCCGAGCATGGCCGGCCCGATCGAATACGTCACGAGCGTCATGCCGCTGCCGAGCGTCAGCAAGACGAACCTGAGCATCGGTGGGAGACCCGGCCACGCCTGCGAGGCAAGCTGCGCACCCGCCACGACGAGCGTCACGGTCAGGAAGCCGCCACGCCCAATCCGCGACGGCACGCCGCGCGCCAGCAGGCGCTGGGACAGCCAGGCCAGGCCCAAGCTAAGCGGCGCGGTGACTGCCACGAACAACGCGAACATGCGGCCCGCCACCTGGGGCGAATAGCCCATCCCGAGTTGCAGCCAGGTCGGCGTCCAGGTGAGCGTCATCGCGAGAATCCAGTTTGCAGCGAAATGCCCCGCGAAAATGCCTAGAACCGTTCGATCCGTCAGCAGCAGTCCATACGGAACGCGCGCGGTATGGCCCGATCGCACCGGACTCGACAGTTTCCCCTCGGCGCCGAACACCAGCCACACGACGCACCACAGGCTGCCGAGTGCGGACAGCACGAGAAAATTGGCTCGCCAACCCCAATGGGCGGTAATAGCCGGAATCGTCAGGCCGGCCACCAGCAGGCCGAGGGCGCTGCCTTGGTGAAGTACCGCGACGGGCAGATTGCGCTTTGCGTCGGGAAACCACTTGTAGAGCGCATGCACGGCCACCGGCGACGCGGGCCCTTCACCCGCGCCGAGCAGGACACGGCACGCGATAACGCTCCAGATCGAGCCGGCAACGAGCATCGGTAATTGCAGCACGGTCCATGCGCCGGCCATCAGCAACAACAGCCATTTTGTCGACGCGCGATTCGCCGCGAGCCCGCCGAGCACTGCGGAGATCGAGAACAGCCTGTTGAGGCTGCCGCCGATCAGCCCGAACTGCGTGGGCGACAGATGAAGCTCGCGCATCATCGGCACGGATACGAGGCCAAGCACGACCTTGTCCAGAAAGTTCACGAGCATCATCAAAGCCAGCATGATCGCGATGGACCACGCCCGCCAGGGCCGATACCGGCTTTGTTCGCTTGCCATTCGATTTGTCTCCATGATTGTCGGAACGTCTTTGCGTCCCTGGTATTGCGTTGCCTCAGCCGTCGTGCTGACCGAGCAGCGGGACGGTGTCGCCTGCGTCGGGCAGACCTGCGGAGAACTTCACTGGAAAGCGCGCCGCCATGGATCCGTCGTGAGCGAACTCGCGGACCATGCCTCGTTCGCGCACGTGCGGATCGAGAAACAGCTCGTGGACGTCAAGCAGCGGCGAAACCGGTAGATCGAAAGCGCTCAGCGTTTCGAGCCATTCGGCAAGCGTGCGCGCCGAGAACAGGTGCACAAGCAGCGCGTTGACCTCGCGTTTGAATTGCTGCCTGCCGAGGCGCGATGCGAACCGATCGTCCATCAACGCCGGGTAGTCGGCACCGAGTGCTTCGCGCAGGGTCAGCCAGAATTTGTTTTCCAGAATTCCCAGCGCAAGATGCCGCCCGTCCCGGGTTTCGAAAATGTCGTTCTCGGGCATGACCGTCGGCGATGCCAGGGGTTCCTCTGCATAGTCGCGCGACGTCCACGCGGCGGGCGCCGTCCACGCCATCACGCAGTCGTGGATCGACACGTCGAGATGCTGGCCACGGCCATTCTGACGCGCACTGAGAACCGCCACGGCCAGCGCGAGCGCAGCATGACTCGAAGCCGCATAGTCAGCGAGGCGAACCCGTGGACGCGCGACACGGTCGTTGACTTGAACCGGTATCGACCAGAAGCCGCCTAGCGCCAGATAGTTGAGATCGTGGCCGGGCAGCGCCGAATACGGTCCGGTCTGCCCGAACCCGGATATCGAGCACATGACGATGCGCGGGTTCACCTCGGCGAGCGCGGCGTAGTCGAGTCCGAGCCGCTGCATGACGCCTGGCCGGAAGCCTTCGACGGCCGCATCCGCGTCCCGTATCAGATCGAGAAACGTCGCCTTGCCGGCGGCACTCTTCAGATCGAGCGCGACAGAGCGCTTGCCGCGGTTGAGCTGCGCGAAAACCGAGCCTCCTAGTTGCCGCGCCGGATCGCCCCTGCCCGGCGGTTCGACCTTGACGACGTCCGCACCTAATTGCATCAGCATTGAAGTGGCGTGCGGCCCGGGCAACAACTGACTCAGATCGACAATCTTGACGCCGTTCAGGCATGACCAGTCCGGTTTCATCTGCATCGTTTCCTTGCAAAAAGTGCGACGTGTGACAGCGTACTGAGCTGCCCTGTCATGCCGCAGTGCCGGCCGGGTCGAGAATCACGCGGGCGATCGTATTGCGCTGGATTTCGCTCGTGCCGGTGAAGACACGGAACATGCGCAGTTTGCGGAACGTCTGCTCGATCGGATGATGGCGCGTCACCCCGACATTGCCGTGAATCTGCACGGCCTTGTCCGCGATTTCGAAGCAGCGTTCCGACACGAACAGCTTGCAAGCTGCCGCCTTCATGCGCAGATCGGCGCCTGCATCGGCGAGCGCGGCCGTCTGCGCGATCATGCTTTCGCATGCCCACAGCGCCGCGGCCATATCGGCGAGCATGTGCTGGATCGCCTGAAACCGTGCGATCGGGCCGCCGAACTGCCGGCGCGTGCGCGCGTAATTAAGCGATGCTTCATAGGCCGCGGTGGCAAGGCCGAGCATCGTCGGACAGTGCAATAGCCGGTTGACGTTGATGCGCGACATGCCGAGCTTGAACCCGTTGCCTTCGCCGCCGAATACGTTCGCGCGCGGCACGCGGACGTCGACGAAGCAGATGTCGGCATCGATGTGCTGTCCCGACATCGGCACGTATTGCTGTTCCACTGTCACGCCTGGCAGATCGAGGTCGACGAGCACCGCGGTGATGGCGGGCGGCGTGGTCGTTGCGTCGGTCACGCACATGACGATCGCGAAATCTGCGAACGGTGCGCCGCTGATGTAATGCTTGACGCCATTGATCACCAGTTCGTCGCCGTCCACGACCGCCGTGGTGGAAATGCTCTGCGCGTCCGAACCGGAATGCGGTTCGGTCAGCGCGAAGCAGGTCGACTTCTCGCCGCGAATCACCGGGTCGAAATAGCGCGCGATCTGATCCGCGCTCGCGTACTTGAGCATGTTGCCGACACGCGGCGGACCACCGAGGTCGCCGAGCACATGCGGCGCGAGCGCCGAACCGGAGGCCGCAAGGTCCGCCTTGAGAGCGCACTGTTCGAGAATCGAGAGCCCCTTGCCGCCCAGTGCGACGGGCAGGCATGCCGCGTAGAAACCGAGTGCGGCGGAACGGCGCCATACGCGGCGCAGCGTCTCGCGCGGCCAGACGTCCTCGCTGCCGAGGCCGAGTTCCTGCTCCATCGGCCGCAGTTCTTCCGCGACGAAGCGGCGAATGCCCGCGCGGGTTTCGGCGAACGCCGGACTATTCAGGTAATCGAACATAGCCATCCTCTTCAATTGACTCGACGCGAAACGCCCTGCCAGTACTGCTCGCGAACCAGCTTGCGGGCGATCTTTCCGCTTGCGTTCTTGGGCAGATCGGCAACGAAGTTCACAGTACGGGGGAGCTTGTAGTCAGCGAGCCGCGCGCGGCAATGGGCGATGATCTCGTCCGCAATCGTGTTACGTCCGCTCTTCAGCACGACGACGGCCTTCACGCTTTCTCCCCACTTCTCATCGGGCACGCCGATCACGCACGCTTCCATGACATCGGGATGCTGATAGAGCGAGGCCTCGACTTCGGTCGGATAAACGTTGAAGCCGCCGGAAATGATCATGTCCTTCTGACGATCGGCGAGGTAGATGTACCCTTCTTCGTCAACGCGCGCGAGATCGCCGGTCCGCAGCCAACCGTCGACGAGCACTTCGCGCGTGAGCTCCGGCGCGCCCCAGTAGCCTTGAAACACATCCGCGCCGCGAACGACGATTTCGCCCATTGCATCCCCGGTGACCTCGCGGCCGTGTTCGTCAACGACGAGAACTTCAGTCTCGCCCGTGGGACGGCCGCACGACGCGAGCCGCTCGGGGCGATGTGCAATCGCGTCGGCATGATCGGCAATAGAAAGACGCGTGACGCCCGAGGTCGACTCGCTCGCGCCGTAACCTTGCGACAGCACCGGACCGATACGCGTCCACGCTTCCTGAATACGCGCCGGCGCCATGGGCGCCGCACCGTAGCCGAGCATCTTCAGGCTCTTCAGATCGGCCGTGTCCAGCGCGGGATCGTTGAGAAGCATGTTGATCATCGCGGGCACCATGAACACGTGCGTGATCCGCAGCCGCTCGATTTCCCGCAGAAAGTGCGCGGGCTCGAACGTGTCGAACAAGACGAGCGTGGCGCCCGAATACAGATACGGCTGCATCAACATGCCGGACGCGTGGGTGACCGGGCCGATCAGCGCGAGCCGGTCGCCGGATTTCGCCGGGCGATCCATGCCCAGCAGGATCTTGCGCAGCGACGCGAGGCGGTTGCCGTAGGTCTGCATGGCTGCCTTGATCTTGCCGGTCGAGCCGGAGGAGAAATGCAGCACCGCGAGATCTTCGGAAGACAACACGACCTCGGGCAAATGCGGGCTGGCGCGCGAGATCAGTGTTTCATAATCGGTGTATCCGTTCGCAGGAACGCCAAGAGAAATGAACGACTCGACCGTACCGAACCCGGGCGACGCACGATCGTAAGCCGTGAATCCCTCGCCTGCGATCATGACGCGCGGCGCGCAATTCTCGACGACGTCAGCCGCTTCGTGCGCCGTGAAGCGCGGATTCAGCGCGGCTTTGACGAGCCCTGCCTTGTATAGCGCGCATTCGATTTCCACCAGCTCCGTGCAGTTGCGGGCCTGAACCGCAACCCGGTCGCCTTTCGCAAGCCCCAAGCCGAGTAGTGCATTCGCCAGCAAGGTCGAGCGCTCGTCGAGCTGACGGTACGTCAACTCGCGGTTGCGATGAATAACCGCAACGTTGTCGCCCCAATAACGCGCGGCGCGGCGCAGAAAGTAAGCAAAGCCCAATCGGTGTCTCCTTTATCAATGCTGGCGTTAGTCTGTAAGATGCATGTCATCACTACAATGCGGCGTTGGCTATAAAGCCATAGCCAACAGGAATACCCATGGAGACGCGGGATCTGGATTACCTGCTTGCGGTTGAAGAGCACGGCGGCATCGGCAAGGCCGCGGAGGCGTTGGGCATGAGCCAGCCGGCGCTGACGAAAGCCATCCAGCGTGTCGAGGCGCAGACCGGCCTCGCGCTGTTCCAGCGCACGGCGCATGGGGTCGCGCCCACCCAGGCGGGTTCGCTATTCCTCGCGCGTGCGCGACGGATTGCACTGGAATACGAGGATGCGCTGAAGGAAATGCACGCGATCCGCGGCGGCGAACAGGGCGTGCTGAGTCTTGGCTATTCGCCGACCGTGCCGGCGGCGCTCGTTCTGGGCGCATGTCGCCAGTTGCTGAAGGAACGACCGGCTGCACGCCTGCGATTGCGGCGCCGGCTTGCGCGCGACCTCGTCGATTTACTCGTTGCGGGTGAAGTCGACCTGATCGTGGCGCCCGAGCCGAAACCGGATGCAGATGGACTGTCGTTCGTCGAACTCTTTCGCGACAGCCTGTCCGTGCTCGCCGATGAGTCGCATCCGCTGCACGCGAAGCGCGATCTGCGGCTGGCCGATCTGGCGGATCAGGAATGGCTGCTACCGGGGCCGACCATACCCGTTCGTCAGCAAGTGGACGCGGCCTTCGCCAGGCTTGGTCTCGACCTGCCAAAACTGCGCGTAGAAACCGACTTCGGCAGCACCTCGCTGCTGCATCTGCTGCGCGGCACCGCGATGCTCTGCGTAGCTGGCACTGAATCGTTTGACGCGCTCGAGGGACTGCGCGCGCTCAACCTCGACACTAACGAACTCGACTTGCGCAGGCACATCGGCGTGGTGTTTCGAAAGGAGGCTTATCTGTCTCCGCTCGCACAGCGCGCAATGGCACTGCTGCAGGAACGGACGAGCTGAATGAATGACGACCGGCCTCAATGCCCGTTGCAGAAAACGGCCGTGAGAAAAAATGGAACGACTTCGCGAATGAGCGCATCGCTGCCTGCCCGTCGTACGCTCGCCTCGACCGACGCGGCAGAGCCGGTCACCACCACGCCATACGTTGAGGAATTAGCCGGCTGGCCGCTGCCTTGTTTGAAGATGGGATCGTTTGGCTCATACCCGAAGACAGCATAGACATGAAAGCCGAATGCCGTCAGGTTGCTGCCGCGCGCGGGACGAAATGCGTTGACCGAGTTCGTTTCTATGCGCATTGGCTTTGGATCGATCGACTGTTCGTCCAGAAGCGGAGCAATGAAATCATGCGGGCTCGACTGGCAGTTCATCGGTGTGTCGAGTGCATAGGCATTGCACACGGCCGCAGAGAATCCCACACCCAGCGACGCTAGGGCGGTCAGCATGCGGAGAACGGACGGTTTCATCGTAGTCGCGCGATCGTTCTGCTGGATTGCGCAAGAAGCTCAAGAACATGAGGCAGCAGAGCGTTGAGAC
This sequence comes from Paraburkholderia elongata, assembly GCF_013177735.1. Classification (GTDB taxonomy): domain Bacteria; phylum Pseudomonadota; class Gammaproteobacteria; order Burkholderiales; family Burkholderiaceae; genus Paraburkholderia; species Paraburkholderia elongata. Next base: position 24,388 of record NZ_WOEZ01000052.1, read on the forward strand.
TTCAGAATCGTATGGATAATCCGGCAAGTCTGTGCGGTGACGCTCAGATCGGTCAAAGCCGGCGAACGGCAGCGGCGTCGCCCAGACGCAGGCCGCGTAACGACGTCAAACAGGCGGGCATCGCGCCGGCAGGCAAACGACACGCCCCCTGTCCGCTCTACTCCATGGCCGGGCGAACCAGGGCTCTCGCGCCGATTAGAAACGCTCGACCAGTCCAAGCTGCACGCCCTTGACCGGCGCCCCGGGATAAGCGGGCGGCAACCCGGTCACGTTGACACCGCGCAGCGTAAATTGTGCATCGTTGTGATTCGACAGATAGGCCGCGCTGAAATAGAACAGCACGGCGCGCGAAAGATCATATTCGAAGGCCGCACTGAACTGGTTGGCGCTCGCATCTGTCCCGGTAAAATCGCGCACGTGCGCATAGCCGACAGCGGCCCTGGCGTGCGGAGAAAGACTGTATTGAGCCGAAATGGAAGCGCCCGCGCCGTGATATAGCGGCGTACCGCCTTCGCCATTGAAGAAGGCAAGCCATACACGGATTTTTTCAGTCCCGTACGTTGCTCCACCGAGATTTGCGCGCAGTGCGCCGTCACCATGGGTCTGCTGGCGTGCATAGAGAAGCTTCAGCGTGTCGATCTGATATTCGGCGGTAACGTAGTATCCGTCGATACCGTTTCCGTCGTTTTCCGATGGATCGCGCGTTGCGAACATGACCGTGCCGTCGAATCCGGCAACAAACGGCGAAAGATAAGTGATCGCGTTATTCGCGTACGGCGTGATCTTCGACAGGTTGTTGAGTCCTGACGCAATCGTGCCGGCACCAAACGCATCGAGACCGCCTTTGAACGGTATGTACAGCGGCGAGTATTGCCGACCCACTCTTACCTCTCCCCACGTGCTACGCGTCCCAATCCATGCCTGACGATTGAAGAGAACCCCGGGCGTCTGGAGTGTGCCGTCGTTGCTACCAAAGCCGTTTTCCAGCACGAACACCACCGCGGTGTCGGCACCGATTGGCTCACTGCCGCTCAACCCGACCCGCGAGCCTCGATAGGCACCGGAGTCAAGACGTGGAGTCCATCCAGAGCCGGGATTGGTTACCTCGATGCTGGTGTCCAATACGCCGTACAGCGTGACGACGCCCTCCCCCTCTGCAGCGGCGACACGCATGCATGTAAGCAGTCCGGCGCCGCCGATGCTCGCGCACATGACCGCACGATAGACCCACCCGGCGCCGCACGTCATCTGATTACAATTGCGTGACGATTGTTCATGGCCCAAGATGGCGATGCCGTAACGATGGGTTCGTCCATAAGTTTTTTGGAAAATGGCGTAACGAAAGAGGGCGTCGTCGTGCGGCAAGCTTACTATGATGCGTGGACCGCTTCACTTTCTGATGCGAAGCGCTTCCAGTATCGCAGCGTCCAGCACCGGCCAGACCGTCGATGACGTCGTTGCCTCGTCGAGATGGTCTGCCCCATCCACAACAATTACGCGGGCCTGGTCGCCCTTCTGCCGGGCGAGCGCGGCGTAAGCCTGCGCAATATAGGGCGGCGCGATGGTGTCCTCAGCACCGTTGATCCCGATCGTATCGACGCCATCGGGCAGCATCGCGGCTGGGGAGGTATCAGCGAACACATCGGGCCGCGCGTCGCTTGGCGTGCCGGTCAGTGACGTCGTGGCGATCCTGCAGGACCGGGCGATAGTTGCAGCGTCCGTACGCAAATCTGGCAGTCCGCCCACGCTGATGACTGTCGGAATACGCAGCGGATTCTTCTCGAACAACGGACTGAACTCGGGGATTTTTCCCCGGGCTGCCGCCCACAGTGCAAGGTCGGCACCAGCCGAGTGCCCCACGGCAATGACACGAAGAGGATCCAGCCCAAGTTGTGCGCTTTTCGCGCCCAGCATGTCGACGGCAGCGGCAATGTCCTCAAAGGTACCGGGATAACCGCCGCCCGCTTCGTCGACCCGTCGGTATTCAATGCTCCACGTTGCAACGCCCTGTCGCGCGAGTGCTGCCGCAAGCGCCCGGAATTGCTCCAATCCGCCGTACTCACTCAACCAGCAGCCACCGTGAATCAGGATTGCCACGGGAAACGGGCCACGTCCTGCAGGGCGAAAAAATTCGACCACCTGCGATCGGGCGGCGCCGTAGTTAAAGGTGGCCTGCGGCGTAGGCCCTTTAATCGCAAGATATTCCTGAATGTCGATGGGCTGTGCCGTTGGTGTCAATCCGACTACCAGCAGAACATAGGCGGTAACTTTACAGAGCAGGTTGCGCATTAAGTTTCACGAATGGGTGATACCACATACAGCCGGATACGTAGAATCCCGGGCGATAGATGCAGCAACGTCATGCAAACGGCCCGCTTTTTCAACCGTCGCAACTGACCACCCAATGCCGCGCGCCCACCCGGTATTAGAAACCATGGGCCCGAATGGGCGCGCGCATCGACCACACGCCGGCGTCAGGAAAGGTGATGCACTTCCTGGAGGCCATAAACCGGCGTTGCAATTCCCTCCATGCGCGCCTTCAATTGCAGCGATAAATATTGCGAGTAGTGGCGCGACTGATGCAGGTTACCGCCATGGAACCACAAGGCAGGCTGCTGTGTGGGCTTCCACATGTTGCGTTGCTCGCCTTCCCACGGCCCCGGGTCTTTTGTCGTATTCGAACCCAGCCCCCACACTTTCCCCACTTTATCCGCCACTTCACGCGAGATGAGATCGGCGGCCCAGCCGTTCATCGATCCGTAGCCGGTTGCATAGACGACGAGGTCCGCCTCCAGCTCGGTGCCGTCGCTTAGCAGGACAGAGTGTTCCTTGAGTTCGACCACATCCACGCCACTCTTCAGCTTGATCTTGCCGTCCGCTACAAGGTCGGCGGCGCCAACATCAATGTAGTAACCCGACCCGCGCCGAAGATATTTCATGAAGAGCCCCGAGTCGTCATCCCCGAAGTCGAGCATGAAACCCCGATTTTCCAGACGGTCGTAGAACTCCGCGTCGCGTTCCCTGATCGCATCGAATACGGGCTTTTGAAACGTGTGCAGGATCTTGTACGGGATCGACGCAAAGGTCAGGTCGGCTTTCGACGTCGTCATGCCAGACGCCACCGCGCGCTCGGAATAAAGATCGCCGAGAGCAAGCTCCATCAGCGAATCCGATTTGACGATATGCGTGGACGAACGCTGAACCATCGTGACGTCGACGCCCGCCTCCCACAACGCCGCACAGATGTCATGCGACGAATTGTTCGCGCCGATCACCACCACTTTCTTGCCCTTGTACGCGTCGGGTCCCGGATGTTTCGATGAATGATGCTGCTCGCCCTTGAACACGTCCATGCCTTTGAATGAGGGGATATTCGGCTTACCCGACATGCCCGTAGCAAGCACAAGCTGCTTTGGCCGCAGCGTCAGCGTCTCGCCGTCGTGCTCAATCTCGACCACCCATTCCGCCTTCGCTTCGTCGTATCGCGCGGACTTGCAAACGGTCGCCCCCCAGTAGTTCAATTCCATGACCTTGGTGTACATCTCAAGCCAGTCGCCGATCTTGTCCTTGGGCGTGAAAACCGGCCAGTTATCCGGGAACGGCAAATAGGGCATGTGGTCATACCAAACCGGATCATGCAGACACAGTGACTTGTAACGGTTGCGCCAGGCATCGCCAGGGCGTGGATTTTTATCGACGATAATCGTCGGCACACCCAACTGCCGCAGACGCGCGCCCAGTCCAATCCCACCCTGCCCTCCACCCACGATCAGACAGTAGGGTTGCTCCGCGCGACCCAGCGCGTGCGCTTCGGCTTCACGACGTTCCTTCCAGCTCGTTCGATCCATGCGTGCGCCATGTTCCGCGCCCATCGGACGGCGCTTGCCTTTGGGTTCTTCATGGCCCTTCAGTTCACCCATGGTGGTCAGCAGAGTCCAGATCAGGCCATCCTTCACGCGGATAAAACCGCTGCCGCGGGCGACCTCCGTTTCGAACGTGATCCACGCCTGTGCTACACCGCCGGCTTCGGTCGGCACTTCATTTTCAGCAACCCTCAGCCGGGTGGGTTTAATGGCGTCGAGTTGTGCGTCGAGCATGGCGGCGATCTGGTCTCGGCCTTCCATGGTTTTGATATTCCACGTGAAAGCGACCAGATCGCGCCAATAGCACTCAGGTTGAAACAACGCGACGGCCGCAGCGGTATCACCGCGTTTAAGCGCCGATTCCAGGGACTCCAGAACATGTGTAATAGTCTGGCTTGCATTATTTTCAGGCATGGCTGCTCCTCCATTCGATACGGATTAGTGAAACGTCGAAGTAATGCGCGGGTTCTTCGCCCGCTGGATAAGCGTGGACCGCTAGCGCCGGTGAGGCGGGACAATGCCGAACTTCGCGATCCGTCTATAAAGCGTCGCGCGCGAGATACCCAAGGTTTTGGCTGTCTCGTCCGGGCGCCATTTCGCATCCGTCAGGGCGGCGACGATGCGGTCGCGCTCTACGGCGTCGATATCGGTGAGTGTGGGTTGCGCCTGCGTGGCGGGATCCCGGGGCTTCGGCGCAGGTTGCCGTTGCGCGCGAATGACGGGCGGACGAACACGTGCATAAAGAGGCGAGCCGTTACCCACAAATTTCATCGAGACCATGTCGCGCCCAGGCCTGACATCCAGAAGACGTTCGGCACGGACATCGAATAGCTCGGTGACATGTCGCGGCAGCCGATCAAGGCCCGGCACGCACTCCTTAGCCCGGCGATTTGCCGCGACCGCATTGCCGCGCGCATCGAAGGCGATCAGAATCTCCGGCTGGGCTTCCACGTAGTGGCGATTCCGATGCGCCAGCAAAACCCAGCAATGCGTGGTCGCGTTGAGAAAGAAACTGTCCTCAATCAACACCGCGCTGTGACGCACGATGTGGTTGATCAGACGCTGGCTTTCGCGTTCGTCGGGCGAGCGAATCGCCGACGCATCCAGCACGCCGATCAGTTCGCCTTCCAGCCCGAAGATAGGCGAAGCGCTACAGGTCAACGTGGTAAACGCGGCGCGAAAATGATCTGTCTTATGAACCGTGATCGGTTGGGAATCGAGCAGCACGGCTGCAATGCCGCAGGTTCCCTCTTCCTGCTCGGACCAGCAGGAGCCCCAATAAAGTCCCGCTCGTTTGAAGTCGTGGCGCCGATCCCGGTCAACGCGATAATCGATCGTCACGCCCTGCGCGTCAGTGAGCATCACGCAGTAGTCCGCTTCGCGCACCGTCTCATGCAGACGCGAAAGACACTCTCCGGACGCCCGTAAAACCGATTCTTCCCGGTGTTGTACATCGCGTAATTCCGGCGCGGTCAGAATACGCGGCCCCATTGTCAGGCCAGGATCGAGATGATATTGCTCGAGCGAGCGCCAATACGACGAAGCCAGCCGCATTGCATCGCCGCCGCGATCAGGCGTTCGGCCTTCGATCAACCTGCGGATCCGGTCGATGTGTCTCACTTGCGGAACATAGGGCATGAATGTCTCCGGTCGGCTCTGCGCGTATCGCTGAGTGGCACGCTTAGGATGACTTTTAGCATGCGGGTTCCGGAAGATCACACCGCAGTGCAGCATCGGACCGGATGAGACTTTTGTCTCAGTTTTTTTGTTATGGGGACTGAGTGCGACTCGATTTCTGGAGTAAGGAATACTTCGAGGCGTTATGCCCGCTGCTAGAATACTTGCCCTTTTCCTTGGAGACGCACATGTCCTGGTTCATCTATGAAGTGCCCGAATACAACGAAGACGGGGCGCGCATCGAACCCTTCAGCGACCTGCGTAGCCGCGTCCAGAAAGTAAGTGGGCAGGCCATGGTTGACGAGCTGGAAAGCGTCCGCGAGAACGCCGCGACGACAGCGGATACTCCGGCGCACCCGCTACGCACCGCGGAAAATCCTCACGTATTCCCGATCCCGTATGCCGACTCCATGATCCTGGTCGGGTTCATCTTCGAACTGAAACGGGAATCCCGGCGTCTGGTGGTGTCACCTGTGGAAATGCCCTGGCTGAAAGACGCGTAAAGCCTCTCTTCGCCAGCGAGTCATGCATAGCGCGCAAGAAACATATCGGCAGCAGATTCCGCGACCTGCCTTTGTTTCTCCACGCTGAGAGGTGGCTGGCCCATCGTCACCTGCGGCCAGAAAGCGAACGCTTTTACCAGGCCTTGCAACTGCTGCGAGGCGAACATCGGGTCCGACGTCTTGAGGCGGCCATCGGCAGCGGCTGCGCGAATCCACACCGTCAAGTCTTCTTCGCGCTCGCCCATGCGAGCCACCATATCGCGCGCGCGCTCCGGTGAATGAATTCCCGCCCCGATCGCAACGCGCGCGAGGGACAGGAACGCCTCGTCATTCAACAGGCTCAGCTTTTTCAACAGAAGCTGGAGCAACTGCGCCCGCAATGGATGCACGGCGGAATAAGCCGGCGCCTCTCCCGTGTCACTCGACTCCCACAGCTGCCGCAGGATCGCTGCGAATAGCGCTTCCTTGCTCGGAAAATGGTTGTAGACCGTACGCTTCGAGACGTTCGCGCGCGCTGCGATACGGTCCATGCTGGTCGCGTCGAAGCCGGCCGCGAGAAATTCTTCGATGGCCGCCTCAATCACGGCGGCACGCTTGCGGTCAGTCAGGCGGAGAGGGGTATCACTGGCATTCATCGTTAAATTTTACACCGGGCAGTTTACTTTTCTCAAAAATAAACTACACTCGACAGTCTACTTTCTGTATCGAGGCGGTTTGCATGACATCGTTCACCGGTTCTATTCGCCGCGCCTTGGGTCTGACGGCAGCGCGACGCGGGCGTGAATTGTTCGACACGTCGGCTCAGCACGACGGCGAGCGCTTTCGGAACGTCAAGCCGCGTCCTGTTGAAGGAATCGGCAAGGCCTTGAGCATCGTATGGAATATATTGGTCAACAAACCGGACGGCACGGTGCCGGCGGGCGCCTTGCCCGTCGATGCACTATCGCGTGAACAGCTCGACGCTGCGCCTGACCGGAGCCTCTACCGCCTCGGACATTCGACCATGCTGCTCAAGCTGCGTGGTCAGTTCTGGCTGACCGACCCTGTCTTCGCCGAACGTGCCTCGCCGTTCCGGCGGTTCGGTCCGAAGCGCTTCCATGCACCGCCCATTGCGCTCGAAGACTTGCCACCGCTCTCCGGTGTGATTCTGTCGCACGACCACTACGACCATCTGGACCGCGAGACAGTGCTTGCACTCGCAGCCAGGACGGGCGTGTTTCTGACGCCGCTGGGTGTCGGCGACCGCCTGATCGAGTGGGGTATCGAGGCCTCGAAGGTACGGCAGTTCGACTGGTGGCAGAGCGTTGAGATCGACGGCTTGGCGTTCACGGCAACACCGGCGCAGCATTTCTCCGGCCGTAGTCTCTTTGATGGCAACAGCACCTTGTGGGCCTCGTGGGTGATCGTCGATGACGCTCTGCGCGTGTTCTTCAGCGGCGACACTGGCTACTTCGACGGCTTCAAGACCATCGGCGAGCGGCTGGGTCCATTCGACGTGACGCTGCTCGAAACGGGCGCCTACGATGCCCAATGGCCGTACGTCCACATGCAGCCCGACGAGACCGTACAAGCACACGTCGATCTGCGCGGGCGCTGGCTGGTGCCGGTTCACAACGGCACGTTCGATCTCGCGATGCATCGCTGGCAAGAACCCTACGAGCGCGTGGTCGGGCTCACCGCCGCGCGCAGCATTCCGCTCTCGACGCCTCGTATGGGTGAGCGGTTGGATCTGGGCGCGCCGCACCACGGCGGAAAGTGGTGGCGCGAAGTTGCCGAGGTTGTGCAAGAGCCCGCGGCGGCGCGGCGCTGGTTCTCCTGTCGTCAAAGTCGGCAAGCGAATTCGTAAAGCTGACTGTTGGCGCTCGGATGCCCGGGCGCTCGCGGAAGATTTTCACGTCACAGACAATAATTCTAATCATGAAACGTCTACAGACGTATGGAACCGCCGCGCACCCCGAACTCGATGATCGAACGAGATAACGACATCACTGCAACTGTGTTGCGCGAGCGGTCGAAACTCGGCAATTTCATCCGGCGTCGGGTGCACGACCAGGGCGAGGCTGAAGACATCTTGCAGGACGTATTCCACGAGTTCGTGCAAGCCTACCGGCTCCCCGCCCCGATTGAACAGGTTAGCGCGTGGCTGTTTCGCGTGGCGCGAAACAGCATCATCGACCGCTTTCGCAAGCGCCGGGAGCAACCGCTGACCGACATGGTCGACGACCCCGACGACCCAGACTATCGACTGGATCTCGCCCTGCCGGCAACCGACGCCGGCCCGGAAGCGGTTTATGCAAGGTCAGTGCTGCTGGAAACCCTGCAAGACGCGCTCAACGAATTGCCAACGAATCAGCGCGACGTCTTCGTCGCTCACGAACTCGAAGGGCGCAGCTTCAAGGAGCTGGCATCCGAGAGCGGCGTCGGCGTGAATACGCTATTGGCACGCAAGCGTTACGCAGTAATGCATCTACGCGTTCGCTTGCAAGCCGTGTATGACGAACTGGATATCTAAAGGAGCAGATAGATGAGATTCAAACTGAGATGCTTCGGCAAAGCACTGTTGGTTCTGGTGGGCATTGCTGTGCTGGGATGGATGGTGATGGCGCTATGGAATTGGGTTGTCCCTGCACTATTCATTGGCGGCCGTTCGATCGATTATCTGCACGCAATGGGCCTGTTGATCCTGAGCCGAATTCTCTTTGGCGGATTTCGAGGGCACGGCGGTTGCCACGGACGCCGGCATTGGCGTCGGTGGGAACGGATGACGCCGGAGGAGCGCGAAAACTTTCAGAAGAACCTATCGTCAGTTGATGGCAAGCGCCAGGAGGACCGAGCGTGAGCAACGCGTCGACATCCACATGCAAGCCGGCCGCAGGCGTGATTGCTCCCGTGGTCAATTTGAAACGGTGCGAGGGCAAGGGCGATTGCGCAGTGGTCTGCCCCGAGGACGTTTTCGAAATCCGCAGGATCGACACGGCCGACTACCAGCAGTTGGGAGGGCTGCAGAAGTTCAAGCTACGCGTGCACGGAATGAAAGTCGCGTACACGCCAAACGCCGATGCGTGCCGTGCATGCGGCTTGTGCGTGACTGCATGCCCCGAACATGCCATTACATTAGCCAGATCAGCCTAAAGTACCGGAACCAACGTTTCTCTCATCACTCCCCGTCGACCAATCTTCTGTCCGGTCCCGGGAGCTGAATTGGCTCACAAACTGTTCAAAACCCTGAATCGGAAGCGGCTTGCAAAAGAGGAAACCTTGATAGGCATGACATCCTGCTACGGCAAGAAAATCTCTTTGCGCTTCGGTTTCGACGCCCTCGGCGATGACACCCAGGTTAAAACTTCGGGCAAGCGCTACGATGGTTCTCGCGATGTCCGCGTCGTTGGGGTCGACCAGAATGTCGCGCACGAACGACCGGTCAATCTTTAACTGGTCCAGCGGCAATCTTTTCAGGTAAGACAGCGAAGAGTAGCCAGTCCCGAAGTCATCCAGAGCGAAAGTCACGCCTCGCGCGCGAAGGGCGCTCATCTTTTCGATAATGTCCTGCACGTTCTCAACGAGAACACTCTCGGTTAGCTCGAGCTTCAGCCTGTCCGCCCTCGCCCCAGTCCGGTTGATGACTGCGAGCACACCGTCTACGAAGTCAGGCTCGCGAAATTGCCGGGCGCTGACGTTCACTGCGATAGACAGATGCGCCATCGATGGCCGCGTCGCCCACAAGGCCAGCTGAGCGCATGCGGACGCCAATACCGTTCGCCCCATCTCGAGAATCAGCCCCGACTCCTCAGCGAGCGGGATAAACTCACCTGGGGGTATCAGGCCGCGCTCAGGATGCTCCCAGCGCGCCAACGCTTCCGCACCGGTTATGTAATTACCGTCAACGACCTGCGCCTGATAGTGAAGGACAATCCGGTTCTCCTCAATCGCGTTGCGCAACCCCACCTCCAGCTCGGCTCGCCTCAGCACCGCCGTCTGCATCGCAGGGTCGAAGAAGCACATGGCATTGCGGCCGCGCTCCTTCGATTTATACATGGCAAGATCGGCCTGCTTGAAAAGCTCGTCGGTAGACGTCTGCTCCCCATTGAATACGGTGACGCCTATGCTCGCGGTGCTGCGAAACTGGACACCATTGAGCTCGTAGGCGGCCCCCAACACGGCGAGAATTCTTTCCCCCACCGCCGCGGTTTCCATTGTCGCCTCTGCTTGATCCAGACTCAGATTTCCCAGCACCACGACGAACTCGTCACCGCCGACCCGGGCGACCGTGTCGTCCTCATTGACACTACTCGACAGACGATACGCGACCTGTCGCAGGAGCAGATCGCCTTTGTCGTGCCCAAGCGTATCGTTCAGCGTTTTGAAGTGGTCGAGATCGATGAACATCAGGGCGCCGCAGACCTTGTTCTGCCGGCTGGCCACCATCGACTGCCTCAGCCGATCCAGAAGAAGCGCGCGATTGGGCAAACGGGTAAGCGTGTCGTAGAAGGCAAGTTCCCGGATTTTCTCCCCCGACTTCTTACGCTCTGTAATATCGCGGCCGCTGGTACGAAAACCAATGAAGTCTCCTCTCTGATTGCTAATCGGAACCCAGGAGACCGACAGCCAGAGCAGCGATCCATCCTTGCGCACACAACGAAACTCAAGATCGTCGCCACGAGAACCCTGAAGCCCCTTTTTAAATTCCGGCGCAACGCGCGAAAGGTCCTCCGGATGGATGAGCGTGCGGGCGAAGTCGGGCATCGCCATACATTCGGCGACCGTGTAGCCCGTGTAGTGCTCAACCGAGGGATTGATCCAGCGAGGTTTGCCGTCCGGTCCCCACCAGATCTCCAGGTTCACCGTGCAGTCGGCAATGGCGCGAAATTTCTCCTCGTTTTCGCGCAACTCCCGCGTCATCGCCGAGGCCAGTCGCATGGCACGCCCCCGCCCTGTCATCATGAGCCAGGTCAGAAGCGCCAGCAGAAGACTCAAGCCCGTGCCAGTGCCGGCAATTAATGCCTCCGCATTACGTCCCAACCGGGATCGGAACTCGTCCGAGGCGCTCATCGAGAGCATCCAGTCGTGCCCGTCCACAACCAGATATTCGTTTGCGGAGATGAGTGCGGGCGCATGCCGGTTGTCTGCATCTGAAGTGCGATGCAGCAGCGCTGCCTCCGATGGCTCTACACCATCGTAAATGGCCAGCGAGACGCCGGGTGGCTGCTCGCCGTAGAGACTGGCCATCACATCGTGCATACGGAACGACGCATAGACCCAACCGATAATGTTCGCCCGACGCTGTACAAGGTTGTCCTGCGCCTTTCCGGAAGCGTAGATCGGAAGGTACATGATGAAACCTGGCCGCGGGTCTGCGCCCATGTCGACCGCAAGGCGCACCTTTCCCGAGAGTGCCGCCATGCCGGAGTCGCGGGCCTTCTCCATCGCAGAGCGCCGCACCGGTTCGTTCCAGGCGTCAAAGCCGGGCGAGCTGCGTGCGAGGCCAATAAAGGGCTCGCGCTGAATGATCGGGGCATAATCCTCGCGCAGCCCGTCCGGATGAATCGTGTAGTCTGGAATGCCGCCCTGGCGCGTGTCCGCTATATGGGAGGCTTTACGCGCCGCGGGCACCCATTCGACCACACCTACGCCGTGAACCCCGGAAAAGTTCGCGTCAAGATTGAGCGCGCTCACATAGCGCCGGAACCTGTCGCGATCGATCGTTCCATTCGCGGCAAACAGGCTCTGCACGCCTCGCAACATCAGTTCGTAGGTCGCCATGCGCTGTTCGACGCGGCCTACCGTATCACTCATGGTGTAGTTGAACTGGGTGCGAAGCTCTTTGCGAGTCGCTTGCCGTTCGTGATTCCACACTATCCAGGTCACGCAGAGCGAAGCGGATAAAACCAGCAACGGCAACAGGACAGAGCGTACCCGGATCACGGCGACGCCTTGAAGTTGACCATGGAATCGGCCAGATCTGGCCTGAAGTACTTTTCGAAGATACGGCGCACCGTACCGTCAGCACGCATTTCATCTACCAGCGCCCGCCACTTCTCCCGTTCGGCGGCCGGCAGCGCTTTCTTCGACATGATCAGACCGTGCGGCACCGAAGGATCGTTGAACTCAACGATCGTCGTCACGTCGCGGATCTTTTTCTCATCCAGCGCGGGGTAATCGAAGGGCTCGATAATCATGCCCTGGATCTGCCGAAGAATAAGCGCCTGGTAGAGAGGCTCGAGCCCGCCTGCCAGGCTTACCCGATTTTCCGACGTCAATCTGTCGACCAGTTCGTTAGCCGATGCGCTGTAGCGAAAACTGCGGATCACGCCGAGCTGGGCGCGTTCATTGTGTTCGAAATCCGCGACGTTATGGATGCCGGCATCCTTGCGCACGAGCAGATAGTATTTATTACTGAAGTACCACGCGAACGAAGCGTATTGATTGCGTTCGTCATTCGCAATTCCGGAAAGACTGAAGTCGAGTGCGCCCGACTCGATCAGTGTCCAGATACGTGCGCGTGACATCAGACTGACCTTGATCTGGCAACCGCTACGCCGGATCAACTCATCGGCAAAGTCTTTGTCGATACCGCTATCGGTGTCGAGCGAATAGAGCAGGCCGTGATCGTGCAAACCAAGCGTAAACGGCCGGGAACAATCCGGTCCGCCCGCGAAGGCATTGCTTACGAAACACACTGCCAACAACACCCCGCCAAGCCAGTTTCGAATCACAACGCCTCCGCGGCGGAACGACGCCTGGTTAAATTCGTTAAATTCTTATCCGCCATCACAATCCGACGGCATGTTCAGTCAGGCTTTTCTATTAATACCCGGTTTTTATCACACATTCCGGCATATTTTCCTGACTCAATGTGTCGCCGATGTGCGGCGCGCAAGCAAGATTTTCTTTCGCAATACCTCTGTACGCAAGAGCAACAATACTTTTTCGTTCTTGAGAGCACCCTTACGACTTCTTGCCGCAAGCCGGCGTCCGCTAAATGCGAAGTCTTGAGGCACCCCAGTCAGACTCGCGAGCGAGTGCGACGAACGCCGCCAGATAATCGATTGCCTCATCCGCATCGCGGATGCCGAGATAAATCTGCTTGGAAATACCCTTTTTACCGAGCTTAAGCGGCACGAGCGGCATCGAGTCCGCGTACTCCTCCGCCAGCCATCGCGGTAGCGCAGCAACACCGCGCCCGCTCGCCACCATCTGAAGCATGATGTCGGTCGTTTCGATTACCTTGTGCCGCTTCGGCACGACGTTAGCCGGCGTCAGGAACTGGGTGTAGATATCCAGCCGGTCGGTGTCGACCGGATAGGTGATCAGCACCTCGGTTGCCAACTGTTCGGGCGTAACGTAAGCCACATTCGCCAGTGGATGATCTTCGCTAACGACAAGCACCTGCTCATAGTCGAATACCGGCTCAAAGCGCAATCCTGGCCTTTTCAACGGGTCCGGTGTGACGAGCACGTCGATGTCGTATCCGAAAAGCGCGCCGATTCCGCCGAACTGAAATCTTTGTTTGACGTCGACATCCACGTCGGGCCAGCGCTTCAAATAAGGCGACACGACTTTGAGCAGCCACTGATAGCACGGATGGCATTCCATGCCGATACGCAGTGTGCCTCGCTGGCCCTGCGCGTACTGCTTCATCCGGTCTTCCGCGTGTTCCATCTGCGGCAGCACGCGGTTCGCCAGCGCGAGCAGGTACTGGCCGGCCTGGGTCAGCCGCAAGCTGCGGCCTTCACGATCCCATACCGCGGTTCCAAGCTGTTGCTCCATCTTCTTGACGGTATGGCTCAGCGCCGACTGAGTCACGCACAGGACATTGGCGGCGGCCGTCAGGGAGCCCTGGCGGTCCACCTCCCGAATGATCGCCAGATGAGTTCGTTCCAGCATCGCGGATCCATGAAGAAAGTTTATCGATCAATGAAATAATGCCATTATATTTCATGGCCCGTTCCCCCTATGATCGACCCGTTCATCCAATCAGGATCAGGAGCGGTTCATCATCATGGCGACAACACATAACCTGGGCTTCCCCCGTATCGGCGCCACACGCGAACTCAAATTTGGCCAGGAAGGCTACTGGAAGGGTCAATCGTCACGCGACGAATTGACGGCGCTGGGCGCGCAACTGCGCCAACGCCACTGGGAAAACCAGGCAGGACTCGATCAGGTGCCGGTCGGCGACTTCTCGTTCTACGATCAGGTCCTCGACATGAGCTTTACGCTCGGCAATGTCCCGGAACGTGTCCGCGGCTTCGAAGGCGATCAGCTGGACAACTATTTCCGCGTCGCGCGCGGCCGCTCCGCCCATGATTCAGCGTGCAGCTGCGGCGTGCAGGCGGGCGAGATGACCAAATGGTTCGATACGAACTACCACTACATCGTGCCAGAGTTCAGTGCGGCGACGGAATTCTCGCTGGACGCGTCACGTCTCGTCGATCAGCTCGCGCAAGCCCGCGCGCTCGGCGTCAAGGCGAAGCCCGTGATCATCGGCCCGGTCACGTATCTATGGCTCGGCAAGCCGAAGGACGATTCAGACAAGCTCGCGCTATTGCCGCGCCTGTTGCCCGTCTATGTGGCCTTGATTGAGCAGTTGGCGGCACAAGGCGTGGAGTGGATCCAGATCGACGAGCCGGCGCTCGTCACGGAACTGGATGCGTACTGGCAGAAGGCTTTCGTCACGGCCTACGACGCGCTGAAGACCGACAAGGTCAAACTGTTGCTCGCGACTTACTTCGGTCAACTGCAGGACAACCTCGAGCTTGCCTGCAAGTTGCCGGTTCAGGGTTTGCACATCGACGCGATCAATGCACGACCGGAAGTCGAGCAAGCTGTTGCGCTCTTGTCGGCCGATAAGGTGTTGTCGCTCGGCGTGATCAATGGGCGCAACATCTGGAAAGCCGACCTCAACGCCGTACTCGATTGGCTGGAGCCGATTCATCGCGTGTTGCAATCGCGGCTGTGGATCGCGCCGACGTGCTCGTTGCTGCATGTACCGGTCGACCTGAACAGCGAACAGAAGCTCGATCAGGAAACTAAAACGTGGCTCGCCTTCGCACTGCAAAAACTCGATGAACTGAAAATCCTCGCTCAGGCGTTGAACGGCAGCCGGGAATCCGTACAAGCTGCGCTCGCCGCAAACCACGCGGCTATTGAGAGCCGCCGCCAGTCCCCGCGCGTGCACAACCCGTCGGTCAAGGCCGCGATCGCAAAGATCGATGCGGCGTTGGGCCGTCGCGATAGCGCCTATCCGCAACGCGCGGCGAAGCAGTCCGCCTTGTTGCAGCTGCCGGCCTACCCGACCACCACCATCGGCTCATTCCCGCAAACCGCCGAAATTCGCCAGGCACGCAGCCAGTTCAAGAGCGGCGAACTGGACGAAGCCAGCTACAAGACGGTGATGCAGCGAGAAATCGCCCGCAGCGTGCGTGAACAGGAAGCGTTGGGCCTCGACGTGCTCGTGCACGGCGAAGCAGAACGTAACGATATGGTCGAGTATTTCGGCGAACAGCTCGACGGCTACGCGTTCAGCCAGTTCGGCTGGGTGCAGTCCTATGGTTCCCGTTGTGTCAAACCACCCATTCTGTTCGGCGATATCAGCCGTCCGAAAGCCATGACCGTCGAGTGGATCACGTATGCACAATCGCTGACGGCCAAGCCGATGAAAGGCATGCTGACCGGCCCCGTCACGATCCTGAACTGGTCGTTCGTGCGCGACGACCAGCCGCGCTCGGTGTCGTGCTACCAGTTGGCACTCGCCATTCGTGAAGAAGTGCTGGACCTGGAAACAGCCGGTGTACGTGTGATCCAGATCGATGAAGCAGCGCTGCGTGAGGGTCTGCCACTGCGCAAATCGCAATGGAACGACTATCTGCAATGGGCGGTGGAGTCCTTCCGCATCACGGCAAATGGCGTGCAGGACGAAACGCAGATTCACACGCATATGTGCTATTCGGAGTTCAACGACATCATCGCGTCGATCGCCGATATGGATGCGGACGTGATCACCATCGAGACGTCGCGCTCGGATATGGAGTTGCTGGACGCGTTCGACAACTTCAACTACCCAAACGAAATCGGACCGGGCGTGTACGACATTCACTCGCCGAACATTCCTGGCCAGGAGCACATCGTGCAACTGATGCGCAAGGCGGCTGAGCGTATCCCGGCGGAGCGCCTGTGGGTCAATCCGGATTGCGGTCTGAAAACGCGCACATGGGAAGAGGTGATCCCGGCGCTGAAGAATATGGTCGCGGCGGCACAAACCCTGCGCGCAACGGCGTAATGTCTATGGCCCGCACCCACATCTCTGGTTTTCCGCGCATCGGCGCACAGCGCGAATTGAAGTTCGCACAGGAATCGTTCTGGCGTGGCGAATCCGACGATGCCTGTCTGAAGGGCATCGCAAAGGAATTGCGCATCCGGCATTGGGAATTGCAGCGCGCGGCGAAGCTGGACTTCGTCGCGGTCGGCGACTTCGCTTACTACGATCAGATGCTGAACCTGAGCGCGCTGCTCGGCGCGTTGCCGGAGCGCTTCGGGTTCGAGCCGGCGACGCTTTCGCTGACGCAGTATTACGAGCTCGCGCGGGGCAACAAAGCACAACCGGCCATGGAAATGACCAAGTGGTTCGACACCAACTACCACTAACTGGTGCCGGAACTGGGACCTGATACGACCTTCAATGGCGGAGTCGACTGGTTCTTTGATGAGATCGACGAAGCGCTCGCGTTGAATCTGCCGGTCAAGCCGGTGTTGATCGGGCCGATCACCTACTTGTGGCTGTCCAAGAGTCCTGTTCCTGGCTTTGACCGTCTGTCGCTTTTGCCGAAGCTGGTGATCCGCTACATGCGCATTCTCGAGACACTCAAAGAACGCGGTATCGAATGGGTTCAACTCGACGAGCCGGCCCTGTGCCTCGATCTCAACGAGGAATGGCTTGAGGCATTCTCGGCAGCGTATGACGTGTTGGGGGTCTCGGGCGTCAAGGTTTTGCTAGGGACCTACTTCGACACGGCGGCCGACCACGCAGCGATGGTTTCGCAACTTCCCGTGCACGGCGTCCACATCGATCTGATCCGTGCGCCGCAACAACTCGACGTATGGCGAACCGCGCTGCCCGCGGACAAGGTGCTGTCGGCGGGTGTGATCGACGGCCGGAACATCTGGCGCGCAGACTTGGGGGAAATCGTCGGCTCGCTTGATGCGCTGCACGCGGAACGCGGTGAGCGCCTCTGGATCGCACCGTCATGCTCGCTCATTCATGTGCCGGTCACGCTCGCTTCCGAAACGAAACTCGGCGGCGAGCTCAAGTTATGGCTCGCATTCGCGACCGAGAAACTCGATGAACTCGGCACGATTGCGCTCGCACTCCGCGACCCGGTTGCCGCTGAACCAGCGCTCGCTGCCGCGGATGCCGCGCTCGACGCACGACGTGCCTCGGGCTCGGTCATGAACGTCCTCGTTCAAAGAAAGGTCGCGGGCATCGCCGATGCGATGGCTAGCCGCAAGAGCCCATTCATTGTCCGCAGCCGCGTGCAGCAGCACTCACTGAAACTCCCCCTGCTGCCGACCACCACGATCGGTTCGTTTCCGCAAACACCGGCAATCCGGCAAGCTCGCGCGGCGTACAAGCGCGGCGAGATGCGAGCACTCGACTACCTTGAACGGATGCGCGCCGAAACGGCAAGCGTGGTTCGCAAGCAGGAAGAACTGGGACTCGATGTGCTCGTGCATGGTGAAGTGGAGCGCAACGACATGGTTGAATTCTTTGCCGATAAGCTCTGGGGCTTCGCGTTCACGGAAAACGGCTGGGTCCAGAATTACGGCTCGCGGTGCGTCAAGCCGCCGATCATCTACGGTGACGTCTATCGTCCTGAACCCATGATGGTGGACGCCGCCTGCCACGCGATCTGACTAACCGCCTGGTGAAAGGCGTACTGACCGGACCGGTGACGATGCTCGAGTGGTCATTTGTTCGCGACGACCAGCCCCGCTCGACCACGGCGCTGCAGTTGGCGCTCGTGATTCGCGACGAGGTGATCGACCTTGAAAAAGCCGGCATCCGGATCATTCAGATCGACGAACCCGCCTTCCGCGAGGGCTTGCCGCTACACAAAGAAGACCGGTCAGCGTATCTGGAATGGGCAACGCGCGCATTCAGGATTGCCGCGGGCGGCGTATCCGACGCCACGCAGATTCATACGCACATGTGCTATTCCGAGTTCAACGACATTCTTCCCGCGATCGCCGATCTGGATGCGGACGTCATCACGATCGAAACCTCGCGCTCCTCGATGGAACTGCTCGACGGTTTTGTCGAGTTCGCCTATCCGAATGGTATTGGACCGGGCGTGTTCGACACCCATTCGCCGCGCGTGCCGAGTGCCGATGCGATGCAGCAGTTGCTCGAACGAGCATGCGAAGTGGTGCCGGCCGAACGGCTTTGGGTCAATCCCGACTGTGGCCTGAAGACACGCGGCTGGCCCGAGACGGAAGCCGCGTTGAGCAATATGGTTCAGGCCGCGAAGACGTTGCGTCAAAAGCTCGCTGAAAGTACTCGGTAATTTATATCAATGCATTCAATGCTCCGAGTCTGCGGCTGCCCCCGCAACTGTAAGCGGCGAGTCTGTGCCACTCATGACCACTGGATCTCCGGGAAGGTCGACACGTGACGTTGACATTAGAACTGGTGCCGGATGCCGACACGCGCAAGGAATTGATTCGCGCTCGTCGAGGGCGCATCAGCACCGGTGATGTAGGCGGTATTCAGCGGCGCCGCCACCGTGCTGCCGCCCGAAGCGTGCTGATAAAGCCCTTGCACATAGACGTCCGTACGCAGCGACAGGTTGTAGTCCGCCATCAAGCCGAATTGCTGCCATTTTGGCTTCGAGTTACCCGCGTTGCTGTCGAAATGCCCGAGCGTGTAGGTGTACATGGCGCCGACATAGGCACTCTTCGTGAACTGATACTTGGCGTTGAGTTCGAAGTTGTCGAACTTCAACGAGCTCGCCGTGTTCGCGAAGTTTCCTACATACACCGACCCCGTCGCGTTGTTCAGGCTCGTATGGCTGTACACGAAGCCAAGCACCGTCGGACCGATCGTATAGTTGATGCCCGCACCCCAAACCTGTTCGCGTCCGGCAAAGAAGTCTGTGTCGTCGGCTGCAAGCGATCCGCCTGACGTACCGCCCGGATTGTTGATCTGCATGTACGCTGCCGCCACGGTCACCGAGCTGCCGACGTATTGCGCGCCAAGGCTATATGAACGGTTGTTCGCGAAGCCGCCGGCCTGGTTGCTGAAACCGTACAGGCCACCGAACGTCACGCCGCCATAAGTGTTGCTCGTGTACTTGACGCTGTTGTTCAGGCGGAATGAGTTGTCGGTGTTGTCGTTATCGTACGGATGCGACATCAGATAGCCCGCCCAGTTGCCGTTCGCCGTGAGCGGCGCGAGGAAGTCGACAACGGAATCGTATTGCCGGCCCATCGTCAGCGTGCCGAATTGCGCGGAACTGAGACCCACGTATGCCTGCCGGCCGAACATCCGGCTACCTTGGCCGAGTTTGCCCGAGTTGACGTCGAAGCCGTTCTCCAACTGGAAGATGGCCTTGGTGCCGCCACCCAGATCTTCGGTGCCTTTCAAGCCCCAGCGGCTGCCCTGCGCAAAGCCGCTCTCCAACTGTACGTTCGAATGCCCGCCCGAGTTGCTGGTGTAGTTCAGACCTTCGTCGATCAAGCCGTACAGCGTGACGCTGCTTTGCGCCATCGCGCTCATCGGGACAAGCGCGCAGCCGAGCGCCGTGTTAGCAGCCGCGGCAATCAGGAGTTTTTTCATGAATGCAGATCCTTGTGGGTATGATGACCTCGCCGGTATTTCGTCGCGTCAACAGCGCGGCGGCACAGATATGCGGCGTCAGGTTCACGCACTTTAGGACCTACAAAATGCGGCTCCCCAGCAATTCAGTATTGCCCGATTGGTGTTGTAGCGAGCCGACGGCTATCGCACCCTGCCGCTTGCTTTCCGCTGGCGTGTGACGATAGCGCTCGACGACGAAGTCGACGAAGCTGCGCAGCGCGAGCGCCATGTGCGGCTGCCCGGAATAGAGCAGCCATACGGTACGCTCGTCGGCGCAGAGCGTCGCGTCGCTCAGCAGCGCGCGCAGACTGCCGTCCGCGAGTTCTTGCTGCACCACGGATTGGGAAAGCCGTGCGATCCCGAGCCCGGCCTGCACAGCCCGTTTAACGACCAACGGGCTTTGTATGTTCAGAATCGGCCGCACAACGACGCGCTGTGTGCCGTGCGCATCGCGGAATTCCCAATAGCGGCTTGGCGCATCGGAGGCGACCAGTACGTCGTGCGACGCGAGTTCGGCCGGTGTGCGCGGCGGCCTGCACCTCGCCAGATATGCGGGGCTCGCAACGATCACGTCGCGAGTCTGCGCGAGCAGCCGGCAGATAAGCGACGAATCGCGCAGGCGCCGCTCGGCGCTGAAACATACATCGAACTCGTGCGGCGCCACGTCGCTCATATTGTCGAACACGGTCAACTCGAAGTTCATGCGCGGCTCCTTCAGGCGGTATGCTGCCAGCACGTCAGGCAGGTCCGTCGTCGCATAGAGCGATGACGCCGCGATCTTAAGCGAACCGGCCGGCTGCCCCACGGCGGACGCAATGCACTCGTCCATCGTGTCGAGTTGTTTGAGCAATTCGACGCAACACTCCCAATAGGATTGCCCGGTGCTTGTCAGCGAAACACGCCGTGTGGTCCGATTGATCAGGCGCACGCCCAAATGCTCCTCGAGCGCCGCCACGCTGCGGGTAACGACCGAATTGGAAATACCCAATTGCTTGGCCGCTTCCGCAAAATTCAGGCACTCCGCGACTTTGGTGAAGACGCGTATCGACGCAAGCTGATTCATCGCATCTTCCGGTGATCGCGGGACGGCCGGCTGGTGGGGTAATACGAAGGGGCGGAATGGCGAAAGGACACGGGATATCTACTCCGTCGGCCGAGTTGTCGAACTCTGTGCGAGTCATTGGCATCGCACGGGCGCCCGGGCAAAATCAAACGCCGGCGCACTGGTCTGTAGAATAAATCGCGTGTCCTTACCAGAAACCGTCCGGTTGATTACAGCGCTGTTATCTAAGCAGTGTTACGGCTGATCCTGTCTATGTTCGCAATCAGATCGGCTAGCGACTGAATCGAAATATCGAGATTTTCTGGTACCAGTCCAAAATCCGAGAAAATTATTTTATCGAATTAAACAGAACTCATCCTTTAGACAGTCAAATTCAACATGACGCAACAAATCCGACTTTAGAAAAACTAAACGCGGAACTCAAATCAAATCGTTTGTGCACCAACACCGCCGACGCTACTCTGCCCTGCAATGATCTCCGGCAAACATCGCGCTTTGAAGCTGATTTTTCCACCCACTTCATTTCATGCATTCGACAGAGGACATTCAGAATGAATTTGGCGCACATCGAATCTCGACCAAGCAAGATATCCGAAGTTCAGCTCGGAGAATCCGATATTTCGATCGAGCAATTCATTGCCGTAGCCCGACATGGCGCACAGATAAAGTTCTCGCCAGTCTATCGCGAGCGCGTGTTGAATTCGCGCCGCCTGGTCGATCTTTTTCTGAGCCAGAACCGGCTTGTCTATGGCGTGACGTCTGGCTTTGGCGCAAATTCGACACGCGTCATCAGCCCGAACGACGCCGAGCAGCTTCAGCGAAATATCGTGCGCTCCCATGCCGTCTCGGTCGGCGAACCGCTGCCTCGCGAAGTTGTCCGAGCCACGCTCCTGATGATGTTGATCAGCCTCGGCAAGGGTTATTCCGGCGTAAGCCTCGAATTGCTGCAGCAAATCGCCGGGCTGCTGAACAACGACATCACGCCGTTCGCGCCGGGCGACGGATCGGTCGGTTATCTCGCGCCCGAGGCACATATGGCGCTCGTGCTGATTGGCGAAGGAGAAGCTTTCTGCCGCGGTGAACGCATGAGCGGCGCCGAAGCATTGGAGCGAGCGGGGCTGAAGCCGCACTCCTTGCGCTGCAAGGAAGGGCTTTCGCTCACCAACGGCACCACCTCAGTGACCGCGATCGGGATGCTGGCGCTTTACAACGCGATCGAGCTTTCGAAGGTTGCGGACATTGCCGCATCGATGTCCCTGCAGCCGCTCAAGGCAACCACGCGCTCGTTGGATGCCCGGTATCACTCCGTCAAGAAACATGTCGATCAGAGGAACACGGCCGACAACATCCGGCGGCTGCTGGCCGGAAGTGCGCTATGCGATCGCTTTGCCGATTACAGACTGCAGGACGCCTACAGCCTTCGCGGCATTGCTCAGGTACACGGGGCGTCCAAGCGGGCGATCAAGGACGCGTACGACGCGATTCTCGATGAAGTGGGGTCGTGCGGCGACAACCCTGTCATCCATCCCGACGGCGAGGATGGTACCGCGATATCCGGCGCCAACTTCGACGGTACGTTCGTCGGCATTGCTTGCGATCTCCTCTGCATCGCCATGACAACGCTCGCGAAGATCTCGGAGCGCCGGACGGACCGGCTCGTCAACCCGTCCTTCAGCGAACTGCCCGCGTTCCTCGCGAAGGATCCGGGGCTGAACAGCGGTTACATGATCATTCAGTACACGGCGGCCGGATTGCTGGGTGAGATGCGCACCCTTGCTCAACCAGCAAGCGTCGACAGCGTGCCGACGTGCGGCAACCAGGAAGACCCCGTGAGCTTCGCCTATCACGCGGCACGAAAAGCCTACGCAACTTCGCAGAAGTTGCAGCACGTGCTGGCGATCGAACTGCTCACCGCCGCCCAGGCGCTGGACTTCTTCGATCCAGCCGACGCATCACCCGCAACCGCGGCGGTGTATGCGCGAATTCGACAGGTTGCCCCGACAGCAGAAGGCGATCGGTTCTTCTATCCGGACATGATGGGAGTCCACCGGCTCGTCGAACAGGGCGACTTGCTGAGCATCGTGGAAAACATCGCCGGCACATTGCACAGCTGAAGCCGGTAGCGCCCGCAATGCCGCGGAGTGTGGCGATCCGAGTATTTCCGATCCAAACACAACCTTGATTCGACACTATGGAGGTGTAATGTGAATACGATTTCCACAAGAGTCCTGAAGACTTCTCTCGTCACCTTTCTCGGCGTGCTGGCACTGGCAGGAAACGGCGCTCAAGCAAAGGAATGGAAGACCGTGAAGGTTGCCCTGGAAGGCAGTTATGCTCCGTGGAATCTGACCTTGCCGAGCGGAAAAATCTCGGGATTCGAACCGGAATTAATCGACAATCTGTGCAAGCGGGTCAACCTGCAATGCGAAACAGTCGCCCAGGACTTTGACGGCCTCATTACCGGCCTGCAGGCCGGCAAATTCGATGTTGTGATGGATGCCCTTGCAATCACACCAGAACGTCAACAGGTCATTGCCTTCTCCAAGCCCTACGCTGCGACGCCGGCCGCATTCGCGACGGTAGATGGACATGGATTGGCGAACACGACAGGAAAAACCTCTTCCCTCAAGCTGACTGGCGACCCCAAAACCGACAGCCCCATGATCGCCCCGCTGCGCGATCAACTGAGAGGGAAATCGATCGGCATTCAATCCGGCACGGTGTACACCAAGTTCATCACCGACAACTTCAAGGACATCACTTCCGTACGCCTCTACAAGACCTCGGCCGAACGTGACCTCGACCTGGTCAACGGACGCGTCGACATGGCCTTCGACGACGTAACCTATTACGCCGGAATCGCCGACAACAAAGACACCGCCCGAATCCGGATCGCCGGACCAACGATCGGTGGCGCGGTTTGGGGGCCGGGAGAAGGTCTTGGGTTTCGCAAACAGGATACGGATCTGAAAGCAAAATTTGACGCAGCCATCACGGCAGCACTAGCAGACGGTACCGTGACGCGGTTGTCGGAAAAGTGGTTCAAGACCGATGTGAAGCCGTAAGCGTGCGGCATTGCATGACGCTGTTGGACGTCGAGGCGGAGATCAGTCTTTGCTAGACTGGCTTCACGATGGCATTTGCCAGGTCAACGACATGAACCGCCTTCCTCCTCTTCGAGCCTTGCAGATATTCGATGCCGTCATTCGTTACGGGGGCGTCGTGGCCGCCGCCGAGGCGCTTCACGTGACGCCCGGTGCGATTAGTCAGCAGATTCGCGTCCTTGAAGACTTTCTCGGGGTCGCGCTTTTCGAGCGGGAAAACACGGGCCTGCGACCGACCCCGCTCTGCGAGCTGTACCACTCGCACATCTCCCGGGGGTTCGAGTGCTTTCATAGCGCCCAGGCGGCGCTCAAGGCACAGACGGGCCGCCGGCTCACCCTGATGACATTTCCGTCAGTCGCGACCCATTGGCTTGCCTCCAGATTGGACACGTGGCACACCATCTGCCCTCACGTGCAGGTCCATGTCGAGGTCGTCGACCACGAAACCAGTATCGGCGCGAGAAGTGCCGACGTCCGGCTAACGTATGGGGCACTACCGAATGACGGAACGCCCTATCACGTCGTCTTTACGGACAGGGTTGCACCCGTGTTTGCACCCTCGCTGTTGCAGGCGGAAAAACCAATCTCGCAACCGGCGGATATCTTGCGCTACCCGCTGATTCACGTCGAGTGGGGATGGGCAAACATGTCGCCACCAACGTGGGGACACTGGTTGCATGCGGTTGGCGTGCCTCTGCCCGAGGGGTTGGCGCCACTCACTTACTCCGTTTCCGGCATGGCAATCGATGCGGCAATTCGGGGAAGATGCATTTCGTTGGGACAGGGCTTTTTTGCCATTGATAGCATCAAGCGACACGAACTTGTCGCGCCGTTCAAGGTCGCCCTACCCATGCCGTTCCCATACTTCATTTGCTGGAAGCGAACTGCGGCAGACTCCCCTGCAACCAGGCAATTTCTCGACTGGCTAATTGAGGAAGCCGAGCAGACGGGACGCGACATAAAAGCCATGTTTGGCGACTGAAGCGCGCATATACAAGCGCAACAAACAGGGTCCAGACAACGGCCAACGGTGCCAAGCGCTCACAGGCAGTTCTTCGGCGAGGTCGTGTGAAAACGCATGCTGAACGTGACGTTCAAAAAAATCGCCCCTTCAGATCGCGTCATGTCGGCTTCGCGACAGGACTCGAACGTCTGCTTTCGACGGGTGCGATCGACCGTAGGTCACGATCTAAGTAATCTGTTTCGATGCGGGCACTGCAGGCTTGAACGCGTCGGGATATTCGTGACGAAACCAATCCTTCACTTGATCGTGATTAAGCGCAAAGAATTCGCGCGATCGCGGTATAAGGACGAAGCCGAAAGCGAGCAGACAAGTGGCAAGACCGAAGCAAGTATAGACTTCCCCCACCGCCCAGTGGGTGAGGGCCACGCCCGCGATCATGGGTCCAAGAATGCCTGCAATCTGCGTAGTCATCATGCTGGCAGCGAGAATGCGTACGCGGAAATTCTGCGGGATAGCCAATGAGCGATGAGTCGCGCCGACGAGTCCCATTGATGCATTGGCGAAACCCACACAGGTGAGCGCCAATACCAGCATGACGGGTGAATGCGCCCAGCCCGAAGCGGCAAGTGCCAGTCCCTCGCACATAGCGGCCCCAACCCGGACATTGAATCGGCCGAACCGGCGTACCAGTGCGTCAGAACCGCGAAAGCTGCCGAGCAGCAAACCTATAGATAAGGCCGCTTCGCAACCACCCAACCAGAGACCCGACAACCCGAGTGATTGAACTTTAAGCGGGATCAGCATGCCGACTGCAGGCCCCTGGAATATCCAGACGAGGAAATTGACAAGTGTCCAACCACGCTCCAGTGGAACGATCCATTTGGCATGCAGTCCGGCGCGCAGATCTTCCCACCACTGCGCCAACCCGCGCGGGTGTTCGCAATGCGGCAACTCAGATGGAAGCTGCAAAGTCACATAGGCCGCCAAGCCGAGCAGGATGCCGTTCAGCCAAAATGTTGCAGCGATACCGCCTAAGGCCAGTGCTGCACCAGCCAAGGCTGGTCCCAAGGCACGACCAGCCGCTTGCGTTGACTTGCGAAGACGAAGCGCCTCGGCCAAACGATTCGCCGGAACAAGTTCAGCCGAAATTGTGGAGCTGGCCGGATCGATGAAGGCTTTCGCCACTACGGTGACTACGCCTATGCAGATGATGAGCGTAAGTCGATAGTCGGACAGCGAGGCGAGCGTAGCAAAGGTAAAGGCCACGACCGTTAAGGCGCAGATACCCCATACAATCTGCGGTCTCTTTGCATAGCGATCCCCAAGTGGCGAAAGCAGGGGCATTGCAAAAATCGTGGTGATGGCAATGCTTGCGCTGTAGATCGCCAGGTCATGCGCGCCGCCCCGATGAACGATCCACCAAGGGAGTGTGATGAAGCCAATCATGTCTGCCAGGACCGTCAGCAGATCGCTGAGAAGCAGACTGGAGAGAGGAGCACCGATCGTACTTATGCGAGATCTAATTCTCCGAAACACCGGTTTCTCCCCTGTTGCGTTCGCTGATGCTACCTCAACATTTTTCCGTTGTTTATCGGGACGTTTCCAGACGTTGGTGTTTCACCAGAACGACTAGTTCATCCGAGACTACCGTGGCCGCGGCATTTCGCGAGATCAAGGATCGCTATATCAAGGTGGATGCCCCGGCCTGGACCATCCTCGGCGTGGCCGCATTGGCGAGGCCAACGCTTTTTGTTGAAATCAAGGCGGTGGCTGCGACACGCGCCGCCGCTAACGTACAGCAGCGCGTCCCGCACTCAGAACAAGGATGAAGGCCACGCCGACGAACAGGAGGCCGGGCGTGTACGCGTGATTGACCACAGCCGCGCGCGTGAGCACCGCCATTGTTGCGATCCAGGCCAGCACGCTGGCGGCCAACAAGCCATCGTCAACAAATAGCCCCAGAACTTCTTGCCAGACTCGCACGATCCCATGGCGCGGTGGGTGAGTCACCGCGGCTGCCCGCGGGCTCCGGGTGTTGGCGGGCACACGTGCCCGGTACAGGCGGCACGCGAAGATCAGCGCCTGCGACACGAGCAGGTAACCGCCAGCGAGGACGAGGATAGCCAGATCGCCCGAGGGCCACACGAGGCCGAGGCCTTCGCCTGCCCAGAATGTACCGAATGCGCAGAGCAGGATGCCGACCGCGTACTTCAACGTGTTTTCGGGCACGTTCGCCAACGGCCGATGCAACACGACGCCCAGCCCGCAAACGAGCACAAGGGCGGCGGCCGCGCCGGCCGACGCCGGACCCATTTGACGACTGCTGGCGCCGAGCGCGATGACGATGAAGACGACTTCCATGCCCTCGAGCATCACAATCTTGAACGAAGTCGCGAGGGCAATGGCATCCCACCTGGCGCGGCGTGTGCCGCCGAACTTGCGCAGCGCTGCCGTCTCCTTTTCGAAGGCAGCTTGCTCGTCGTGCAGCGGTATTCCCCCTGTTGCCCGCAGCATGGCTTTGCGCAGCCAGCGCGCACCGAACAGCAGCGCAAGCGTGCCGACGAGCAGTCGCACCGCGACTAACGGCGCCTGTAGCAACGACTGGCCGAGCGCAACGACCAGCACCACAAGTACGAGCATGGCGGCCGCCGCACCCGTCAGTGCTGAACGCCAGCCTCGTATCGACCCAACCGCAAGGATGACGGTCAACGCTTCCACGAACTCCACCAGGGACGCGAGAAATGACGCGACGATGGATGGACCTGCATGTATCCACGTGATCATGAAGTCTCCCCGAGACGGGTGAAAGGGATCGGCGAGCGGCGAGCATATACGCGTTGGCGTGACCACTTTGACCGATTGACCACACTGTAAGGGTACGCATTTCACTGCGGTGGAAGAAGACAATTCTCTGCCGGTGTGGCCAATGCGATGCCGCAGTCATTGAAAGTTGTTCTGAAAGGTAGGGTCGGTAGCATACGAGGCAATCTCACGAACCCTCCTTTCAATCACGTATCGCTCAACTTAGAACCCCCTATGTCCTCCACTGCTCTCAGCGCGGCCTCTTCTGCAAAGAAAGCTGCACCCGGCCTTGTGCTCGGCGCCATCGGGGTTGTGTTCGGTGATATCGGAACCAGCCCGCTCTATACGCTCCGCGAATGCCTGAAGGCGGCAGGCGGTATCACGCAAACCAATGTGTTCGGCATTGTGTCGCTAATTCTGTGGTCGATCATCATTGTCGTCACGCTGAAATATGTCAGTTTCGTGATGCGTGCGGACAATGAAGGTGAGGGCGGCATCCTGGCGCTCACCGCACTTGCATCCGGCGTCGCGCCCGTGCGATTGCGCGGCGTTTTATTGACGCTCGGGGTATTCGGCGCGGCCATGTTCTACGGCGATTCGATGATCACGCCGGCCATTTCGGTGATATCCGCAGTGGAAGGCGTGACACTCGTGGACCCGCATCTGACCGAATGGATTGTCCCCATCTCGCTCGTCATTCTCACCGGTCTTTTCAAACTTCAGAAACGCGGCACGGGCGCGGTCGGCACGGTTTTCGGGCCGGTGATGATCGTATGGTTCGTGACACTGGCGGCGCTTGGCGTATCCCATATCGTCACGCATACGGCCATTGTGCAGGCCGTGTCGCCGCTCTATGCCGTCAAATTCGTCGCACAGGCGCCGGCCACCGCGTTCGTCGTGCTGGGCTCGGTCTTTCTGGCGCTGACCGGCGGCGAGGCTCTTTACGCCGACATGGGCCATTTCGGCAAAAAACCGATCCGTCTCGCGTGGCTGCTTCTCGTGCTACCCAGCCTGGTGCTGAACTATTTCGGTCAGGCGGCGCTGGTTCTGGAAAAGCCCTCGGCGATCGCTCAACCATTTTTTCAGTCTGCTCCTGACTGGGCACTCGTGCCGCTGGTGCTGCTCGCCACGGCGGCCACGATCATCGCGTCGCAGGCCGTCATCTCGGGCGCCTTTTCGATGACCAAGCAGGCCGTGCAACTCGGCTTTCTGCCGCGCATTCCGGTCGTGCACACGTCGACGCACGAGATCGGGCAGGTGTATGTCCCGTTCATCAACGTCACGCTTTATGCGGCCGTCGTTTTTCTCGTGGTGTTCTTCAAATCCTCCGACAATCTGGCGGCGGCTTACGGTATCGCAGTGGCATCGACCATGCTGCTGACCACCTTGCTGATGTACTTCATCACTCACTGCCTGTGGCGCTGGAAGCCGCTTGCAACCGCGGCTGTCATCCTCCCCCTCGCCCTGGTCGACGCGGTGTTCGTGTCGAGCAACGTTAGCAAAGTACTTGAAGGCGGCTGGTTTCCGCTGCTCGCCGGCGGCGTGTTATTCACCGTGATGACAACCTGGCATAAGGGACGTGAAACGATTGTCGACAAGATGAAAACCGACAATATGCCGCTGGTGGCATTGATTCACTCCCTGTGCGACGGCGCACACTCGCCGCCGCGTGTGAACGGCACGGCCGTTTTTCCAGGTGGGGTTGTCGACATGGCGCCATCCGCGTTTCTGCATAACCTGAAACACAACGGCGTCATGCATCAGACCAACATCTTCCTTGCCGGTACGACGGACAACGTTCCGCATGTTCCCGACGAGCGCAAAGCGACGGTGGTGGACCTCGGGCACGAATGCTACGCCGTCACGGTTCACTATGGCTTCATGGAGATTCCGAACGTTCCCTTCATTCTCGAACTGGCGCAAAAGCAGATGCCGAACTGGAAGTACGAACCTGCGGATACGTCGTTCTTCCTCGCGCGCGACACCGTCATGGCGACCGGTGAAAGCAAAACGATGCCACTCTGGCGCGAGAAGCTGTTCGCGTTTCTTGCAAGAAACGCGGCGCAGGCGGCCGAGTATTACAGCCTGCCCGCTAACCGCGTGGTGGAAATGGGTGGTCAGATCAACATCTGAGCGCCGGCGGCATATTGCAGCGTGCCGACACAGGATATGGGTGCGCAGACCCATTCGCCGCCGGCACGACGGACTGAAACGCTGAATAAGTGGTCGTCAACAGACGTCACATATCGAATTGCATCCACCCTGCCGTGCCCGCGCGCACGGCATTTTTTCGCGCTGAATGCCTGGAAAATAGTCTCGAATAAGGGAAAACCCGTATAATTGGCAACAAGAGGTCAGACATCTATAGGACACAATAGCGGTTAAGACCTTGGCCCGCGCTCTGCCGCGCGGCGCCCACCCTGAAAAGCCCTTCTCTTCCAGACCCGTGAACTCGACTGCGACTACGACCGCGACTGCCCTGCCTTTCCGAAACGCCCTGCTAGCGATGCTCGGCATCGGCCTCGTCAATATGCTGGTCGCACTCGACCAGACTGTCGTCAGCACTGCACTGCCTTCGATCGTCGCCGAGCTGCACGGCTTCGAGTACTACGCATGGATTGCCAGCGCGTACCTGCTGGCGTCGGTGGTGACCGTTCCTGTGTTCGGCCGTCTCGGCGACTATTTCGGCCGCAAGCGTTTCGTGATCGCCGCGGTCATCACGTTCACGGTGGCGTCGGTGCTCTGCGGCGTCGCGAACGACATGCTGTTCCTCGTGATCGCACGCGGCTTGCAAGGCGTCGGCGGCGGAATGATGGTGGGCACGGCGTTCGCGTCGATCCCGGACCTTTTCCCCGATCCGCGCGCACGGGTGCGCTGGCAGGTGGTGATGGCAGCCGCCTACGGGATCGGCACCGCGGCGGGCCCGTCGCTGGGTGGCTGGATGAGCGAGCATTGGGGCTGGCGCTCCACCTTCCTGATCAACCTGCCGGTTTGCGCCGCAGCGCTCTATTTCACCTGGGCGCATCTGCCCAACTTCCAGCGGCCGCACGAGGGCGAGGTCAAGATCGACTGGCTCGGCGCAGCGCTGGTGGCCGCCGTGTTGGGCGGCCTGCAGGCTCTTATCGAAGCCGTGCCTAAAGACGGTCTGACGACCGGCACCCTGGCGTTGGCAGCATTCGTGATCGTGGGCGCCATCGCGTTGCTGGTGTGCGAGAAACGCGCCACGCATCCGATCATTCCGCTCGACCTGTTCAAGGATGCGCAGCTCGTCACGTTGTTCATACTCGGCTTCCTGTCCGGCTTTGTGATGTTTTCGCTGATCTTCTTCGCGCCGCTGCTGTTGCAAGGCGGCTTCGGACTGTCGCCGCAACAAGCCGGTCTGCTCGCTACGCCGATCGCCGCCTGCATCGCGCTCGGCAGCCTGCTGAATACGCGCATCGTCATTCACATGAAGAAGCCCACGCGGATTCTCTCGATTGGGTTCGCGCTGCTGCTGTTCGCATCGATCGCGTTGGCGTTCGCCAATCCGGAGACGCCGCACGTATGGATCGAATTGCCGATGGCGGCCGTCGGCATCGGCCTGGGTTTCATCCTGAACAATCTGAATGTGTTCGGCCAGGAGATTGCCGGGCGTGAGCGCTTCGGCATCACGACCGCGCTGCTGCAGTCCACGCGGATGGTGGGTGGGATGCTGGGCACGAGCATTGTGGCAACGGTGGTTTCGCACCATTACCGCAGTGTGGTCACGCGCACGATGAGCGTGCTCGGCGAGCCGGCCGTATCACAGTGGCAGCCGCGCTTCGTCGATCTGCGCATCCTGATCGACGAAGCATTGCGTCTGAAACTGATTGCGGATATGAAGCCGTCGGGGCTCAATACGTTGGCGCTGATCGACACGGCACGCGATGCACTGGTGCAGTCAATTCATATCGGTGTGTGGCTGACGGCGGTGGCGGCACTTGCGGCCGCGTTGCTCGTGCAGCGCATCTCGCACGTTGTGTTTCGCCGGAGTTGAGTGTGGCGGAACTGCGGTAGTTGATCGCAGCAGCTTGCGGCGGCCCCACGGACCGCCGCCCGGATCATGGGAGACTTAGCGCACCAGACACGGGCGCTTGTTATCGAACTTCCAGTTCGGAATCAGGTACTGCATGGCCACGCCGTCGTCGCGTGCGCCAAGACCATGCTGCTGATACAGCGCGTGCGCCTTCTCGATCTCGTCCATATCCAACTCGACACCAAGGCCGGCGGCCTGAGGCACCTTCACCTTGCCGCCGACGATCTGCAGCGGCTCACGCGTCAAGCGCTGACCGTCCTGCCAGATCCAGTGCGTGTCGATCGCCGTGATCTTGCCGGGTGCCGCAGCCGCGACATGCGTGAACATCGCGAGCGAAATGTCGAAGTGATTGTTCGAGTGCGAGCCCCAGGTGAGCCCCCACTCGTTACACATCTGCGCGACACGCACCGAGCCCTGCATGGTCCAGAAGTGCGGATCGGCAAGCGGGATATCCACCGACTGCAACTGGATCGCGTGACCCATCTGACGCCAGTCGGTAGCGATCATGTTGGTCGCCGTCGGCAAACCGGTCGCGCGGCGGAATTCGGCCATCACCTCGCGGCCCGAGTAGCCGTTTTCCGCACCGCACGGATCTTCCGCGTAAGCCAGCACGTCGTGTTTGTCGCGGCACAGGCGCACCGCTTCCGCGAGCGACCATGCGCCGTTCGGGTCGAGCGTGACGCGGGCATTGGGGAAACGCTCGGCGAGCGCCGTGACCGCTTCGATTTCGGCGTCGCCGGGCAACACGCCACCCTTGAGCTTGAAATCGTTGAAGCCATAGCGCGCTTGCGCTGCCTCGGCAAGTCGCACCACCGCCTCGGGCGTCATCGCTTCTTCGGTACGCACGCGCTCCCAATCGTCGCGCCCTTGCGCGCCGCTAGCATAGGGCAGATCGGTTTTCTTGCGGTCGCCGATATAGAACAGGTAACCGAGCATTTCCACTTCGTCGCGTTGCTGGCCTTCGCCGAGCAGTGCCGCGACAGGCACGCCCAGATGCTGGCCGAGCAGATCGAGCAAGGCGGCTTCGAGCGCCGTCACCGCGTGAATCGTGGTGCGCAGATCGAATGTCTGCAGACCACGGCCGCCAGCGTCGCGGTCGGCGAACTGCGTACGCGCTTTGTTCAGGATAGCTTGAAGATTGCCGATCGACTGACCGATAACCAGAGGACGCGCGTCGTCGATGGTCTTACGAATGCTCTCGCCGCCCGGCACTTCGCCGACGCCGGTATGGCCGGCGCTGTCGCGCAGAATGACGATATTGCGCGTGAAGAACGGGCCATGCGCGCCGCTCAGGTTCATCAGCATGCTGTCACGGCCGGCGACGGGCACGACGCGCAGCTCGGTCACGATCGGCGTAGCGTTCGATTGGGATGAGTTCGTGGACATGATAGGGGGACCAGGTGAGTTAGTGAGCCGACTGGCGGTGGTCGATCGACATTTCAATGTGCTTTGCTTTGGAGCGGCTCCGGCAACGCGTCGCGGTTCACCCGGCGATTGCGGGTCAAGAAACCGGCCGCCGCCGCGATCAGCGAAGCCACGCCCAGGGCGTACAGTCCGCCGGTAATCGAGCCGGTGTGCTGCTGCAGATAACCGAAGGCAGCCGGTGCGAAAAACCCGCCGAGGTTGCCGACCGAATTGATCAGCGCGATGACGGCAGCGGCAACGCGTGCGTCCAGATAACCCTGCGGAATCGGCCAGAACAGCGAAGACGCGGCCTTGAAACCGATCGCCGAGAAGCAGATTGCCACGAAAGACAGCACCGGATTACCCGACGTCGAGGCGAACAGCCCGCACGCCGCGATAACGAGCGCCACGGCCAGCCACGCCTGCTGGAAACGCCATTTCGCCGACAACACCGCGAAGCAGTACATCGCGAACATTGCGATGAGCCAGGGGATGGCATTGAACATGCCGACTTCGAAGTCCGAGAGACCACCCATCTTGCGGATGATTGTCGGCAGCCAGAAGGTGGCCGCGTAAATGGTTAGTTGAATCGCGAAGTACAGGAAGCAGAACAGCAGGATCTGCGGATCCTTCAGCAGCTTCATGGCCGGCAGATGTGCGCCGCCATGCGCCTCGCGCTCGGCCTGCTCGGCCGCGATCGACGTTTCAAGGACAGCCTGCTCTTCAGCCGTCAGCCAGGAGGCATCGCGAATCCGCGACTTCAGCAGCATCCAACTGACGCCGCACAGCACGATCGAAAAGGCCCCCTCGATGAGAAACATCCATTGCCAGCCGTGCAAGCCCAATCCGCGAATGGACAGCAGGCTGCCGGTGATCGGCCCGGACAGCACCGACGCAAGCGCGGAGCCCGAAAGAAAAACCGCCACGGCCTTGCCCCGCTCTTTCTGCGGCAGCCATTGGGTGAAGTAAAACACCACGCCCGGGAAGAAGCCGGCTTCAGCGATGCCGAGCAGGAATCGCAGCACGTAGAAGGACGTATCGTTCCAGACGAACGCCATGGCGGCCGCGACCAGCCCCCACGTGCCCATGATGCGGGTCAGCCAGGCGCGCGCGCCGTACTTCTGCATCAACACATTCGACGGCACCTCGAACAGCGCGTAGCCGACAAAGAACAAACCGCTCCCCAGACCGTATGCGGCAGCGCCGATGCCGAGGTCCGTCTGCATATGGGAATTGACGAAGCCGATGTTCACGCGATCGATGTAGTTCGCAATGAACATGATCAGAAACAGCGGCAGCACATGCCGCTTGACCTTCGAGACCGCGGATTCGAGCGGGTCGGCGGCTGTGGTGAGAGCAGATGTCAAGGTGGTCTCCAGTTTCGGCCTCCAGGGCGGCCTGATCGAACGCATCGCGCGCGTTTGAACAGGCTAGGTGATCCGGTCCTGAAATGCGTGATACGTTGTCTGACGACAGTCTACCTCCTTCAATCCGTCGATTCCAACAAGGTGTTTACCCTGTCATCTGAGCCACACTGAGCCACGTATACTATGGAATAGCAGCAAACATAGTGTCCCGTTGCTAAAAATAGCAACTCAAAATAAGACGTCCGACAACAAGGGAAAATCCGGCCCTGACTGCGCCGGCCGTTACGGGTCAACGCGTCATCCCAACCCGCACCGGGCGCGCGAGATCGAGTCGTGATCATTCGGACTGACGCTATGATGGCTATGTCGAACCGTCACATGACGTCACTCGCACACGCAACGTGTGTATTTCCAGCCGATAAGTCAACAAGCCAGAAATGAGCAGCCTAACTGAGAAGGTGGTGGCCACCCTTTCCGATGAAATCCGCCGCGGCGCCCTGCGGCCGGGAGACCGCATCCCTACAGAAGTCGCGATGATGAAGCAGCTCTCGGTGAGCCGCTCCGTGGTTCGCGAGGCGATTTCACGCCTGCAGGCGGCCAAAGTGGTTGAGACGCGTCACGGCATCGGCACGTTCGTTCTGGAGCCGGCCACGGAACAGTCCATGCAACTGCCCGCCGCCGACCTCTCCAGCATGCTGGACGTGATGGCGATCATCGAATTCCGCATCGACGTGGAGGCAGCCTCGGCCGCGCTCGCCGCGGCGCGACGCACCGAGCAGAATCTCAAGCAGATTCGTGCCGCGCTGGAGCGTTTCGAGTCCGAACTCGAACGGGGGAGTACGGACACGCTCGCGCACGACATCGAGTTTCATCTGCAGATCGCGCGTGCAAGCGGCAACCGCTACTTCTTCGATGTGCTGAGCCAACTCGGCCGCGCGGTGAGCCCGCGCACGCGGCTCGGCTCAGCCGAGATTGCGGAGCTCGACCATATCGAACACCTGCGCAATGTGCTCAGCGAGCATCGGATGATTTATCGGGCAATCGAACGTCAGGACGCGGATGACGCGCGCGCCGCGATGCGCATGCATCTGAGCAATAGCCGCGAGCGACTTCGGCGTGCGCACGAGTTGAGCAAGGCGGGCGGCTGAGCCGAATGCCCGGCGAGCTCAACCGGCTCCACGCTTCGGGCTGCGCGAAAGCGCCAG
The DNA here is from genome assembly GCF_013177735.1 of Paraburkholderia elongata. Classification (GTDB taxonomy): domain Bacteria; phylum Pseudomonadota; class Gammaproteobacteria; order Burkholderiales; family Burkholderiaceae; genus Paraburkholderia; species Paraburkholderia elongata. Next base: position 60,246 of record NZ_WOEZ01000052.1, read on the forward strand.
CGAACTAAGGGGCCGGCGCATTTCCACTCGCAGCCGGCGCTTCCACCTCCAGCCCCATCAAAGCCGAACTCAACGATTTGCCGTGCGCATCAAGCGCAAGCGAGCGCGTCACGCCTCCACCAAGCGCCTGGCCGAGTACGAAGTTAAACGCGGCGATGCCGGGCAATTCATAACGCACCACATCGCCACGTACCACCTCGCTCAGATGTGCCTTGACCCGTTCCGGTGTCAACACCGCTCGCAGATGCTCATAGTGCTTCGCGTCATAACAGATGACGGAGATATTCAGCGTATTGCCCTTGTCGCCGGTTCGCGAATGAGCAAGCTCACGTAGTTTCATGTCACGCCTCCACGAGCGAGAATGTCGGCCTCGCATGCTCGCGCGGCAGCAACACCGATTGCACCGCGACCACTTCGCGCGCTGACTTGGTCACGCCGCCACCGCCCGCCGGGCCATTCGTGTAAAGCGTCTCCACCTCGTTGCCGATCTGCGCTGCTTGCGCCAGCGATTCGGTGCGCCCCGCGACCCGCGCTCGCACTTCATAAGGCTCGGCGTGACCGGCAGCTACCGTTTCGCCATGCAACGCATTCACGCCGATCAGATCGAAGCGCAATTCACGCGTTTCGACACCAGTCAGGGCAAGCCTTTCCCGCACGATATCGAGCGCAAGCCGGGCACGCGCCAGCGCGCCGGGACCGCCGTATGAAATCTGCCCTTCGCCGATGTAGCCATCGAAGTAAGCGACCGACACCTTCAACGTATCGGTACGCGGCGTCCCACGCCCGCCGCTCACGCGAATGCGATCCGGCGCTTCCTGCGCGACACGCACCTGCGTGAAATCGGCAACCACGTCCGGTTGCAGATAGCGCTGCGGATCGTGAATCTCATACAGCAGTTGCTCTTTGCAGGTTGCTTCGGTCACCCGCCCGCCGGCCTGCGCGAGCTTGGTGATGACCACCGAACCATCTGGCGCGACTTCGGCGATGGGAAAGCCGAGCCTCGCGAGATCCGGGACGTCTTTGAAACCCGGATCTGCAAAATAGCCACCGGTGATTTGTCCCGCGCATTCGAGCAGGTGGCCGATCACGGTTGCCTGCCCGAGCGTCTGCCAGTCGTCCATCTGCCAGCCGAATTCGTGGATCAGCGGCGCGACGAACACGGACGGATCGGCTACGCGTCCGGTCAGGACGATTTGCGCGCCGGCCGCCAGCGCCTCGACAATCGCCGCTGCGCCGAGATACGCATTGGCGGACACGAGGCGATCCTTGTACGAAGCGACGCTTTCCCCTGACTCCTCGAAGCGGAAATGACCCTGCCGAATAACGTCGAGTACATCGTCGCCGGTGACGGCGGCAATCTTCACGTCGCCGAGACCGAGCGAGCGCGCAATCTCAGCGGTCTTGCGCGCCGCCGCGAGTGGATTGGCCGCCCCCATGTTCGAAATGATCCGCACGCCGTTACGAAGCGCAGCGGGAAGCACCGCCTTCATGCGGGTTTCGAGCAACGGGTCGTAGCCCCGCTCAGGATCTTTGCTGCGCGCTTGCTGCGCGATCGCAATCGTGCGCTCGGCGAGGCATTCAAACACCAGGTAATCGAGCGCGCCGTGTTCCGCCAGTTCGACCGCGGGTTCGATACGGTCGCCGGAATACCCCGCGCCCGCGCCGATTCGCACCGGCCGTCTATGTGGAGTCGCTGTCATGATGGTCACATCCGTTCAGTAAAGCCGTGCAGTTCACAGCGAGAATATCCCCAGCACGACGCAGGCAATCGTCATCACGATCGAGGCGCCGAACAGCAGAGGGAACGTAAATTTCTGGTGATCGGCGAGATCGATGCCGCACAGGCCGACTACGAGGAACGTCGCCGGCGTCAGCGGGCTGACTGGAAAACCGGTCGTCATCTGGCCGAGCAACGCGGCTTGGCCGACATGCACGGCGGGCACGCCAAGTTGGCCGGCCACTTCGGCAATCACCGGCAGCACACCGAAGTAAAAAGAGTCCGGGTCGAACAGCATGCTCAGCGGCATCGACATCAACCCGAGCGCGACGGGAATGTGGCCCGCCATCGCGGGCGGCACGAAGCCGACCGCCGCCTGTGCCATCGCTTTCAGCATGCCGCTGCCCTGCATCACGCCAGTGAACACGCCGGCCGCAAGCAGAATGCCGGCCATCATCAACGCAGCGCGCGCATGAGCGTCGATCCGCTTACGCTGCATGTCGACGTTCGGATAGTTCACCATCAACGCGACGCATAGCCCGACCATGAACATGATCGCCGGCGGAATCTTCTCGCCCATCACGACCATCGTGCCGAGTACGACCAGCGTCAAGACGATGTTGAACCAGACGTTTTTCGGCCGGCGCAAGGCCTGCTCCTCGGGTGTCAGCGCGCGTTCTGGCATCGGCGCGGAAGCGCTCGCGGCGGTGAGGCCGAGCCGCTTTTCCTCGCGCCGCCCGAGCCAGAACGCCATGCCGAAGACGAACACCAGCCCGATCAACTGCACGGGAATCAGCGGGTTGAACAACGCCGAAATCGGCAGATGCAGCGACGCCGACGCGCGGATCATCGGCCCCGTCCACGGCAGAAAGTTGATGCCGGCGGCCATCGAAACGGCTGCGGCCAGCACGCGCCGGTCCATCTTCAGACGGTCATAGAGCGGCAGCATCGCGGGAATCGTGACGAGAAAGCACACCGCGCCGGAGCCGTCCAGGTGAATCAGCAGCGCGAGCAACGTGGTGCCCATCACGATCCGCGTGGGCCGCGTGCCGACGGCCCGCAAAATACGGTCGATGATCGGATCGAGCGTGCCGGCGTCGGTGATAGTGCCGAAGTAAAGAATCGCGAACACGAACATCCCGACCACGGGTGCGAGACTCTTGAGCCCGTCGATCACGAACTTGCTTGTCTGAAAGCCGAAACCACCGATGAGCGACGCCGCAATCGGCACGATGATAAGCGCCACCAGCGGCGACATCCGTTTCGACAGAATCGCGCCGAGCAGCACGACGATAGTAGCCAGCCCCAGCAATGGCAGCATGTGCTTGTCTCCAAAGTTGTTTTTTACTGCGATCCAGCGTAAGTTCGAGGCAACAATAAATCAATTGAAATGAATTGATCGCAGCAATTACAAACCATTATGGATTTGAATCTTCGGGACATCCGCGCGTTTATCTCCGTCGCGCAAACGGGCAGCTTCACGCGTGCGGCGACACGGCTGCACCTTTCCCAACCGGCCTTGACGGTGCAGATTCGCCGCCTCGAGGAAACCGTGGGCATGCGGCTCTTCGATCGCAACAGCCGCAATGTCGCGCTGACGCCGACCGGCCGCGAGCTGCTGCCGCTGCTGCAGAAGTCGCTGCACGATATGGAACATGTGCTGATCGACGCGCGTGCGCTCGGCGAGGGAACCAGCGGCACGGTGCGGATCGCGTGCCTGCCGACGTTCGCGGCCAGCGTCTTGCCCGAACTCGTGCAGGACATGAAGAAGGCCGTGCCGCGCGTGAGCTTCCATGTGCGCGACGTGGTCGCCAGCATGGTCAACACGCTGGTGCGCAGCGAGGAGGTCGATATCGGGCTGACCGGCGGAGAACTGGACGATACGGGCTTCGAGGTGCTGCACGCGGGCATCGATCGCCTGGTGGCGGTTTTTCCGAAGCGCCATGCGCTGGCGCGGCGGCGGCGCATCACGCTGGCCGACCTCGCCGCAGTGCCGCTCGTGCTGACAGCACAAGGCACGAGCGTGCGGGCCGTGGTCGATAGCGCCTTTGCAAACGCCCGCTGTGCGCCGGAGATCGCCTGTGAGCCGACCTACATGATGAGCGCCGTCGCGATGGTGCGCGCGGGGCTCGGCGTGACTATCCTGCCGGCGTCGGCTCGCGAGGTCAGGGCGGAACCTGAGCTGGTGGTCCGCCCCGTCGACGATCCCGCGTTCACTCGCCCTATCGCCCTGATCAAGAAGCGCGGCCGGACCTTGCCGCCCGTCACGGAAACCTTCGTTGCGGTGTTGATCGAAAAGCTCGGCAAGATTTGAAACAGAACCCGAATCGCCTCGCTATTCGTCTGTTTTAGTCGAACAGACGCACGCTAGTATTAATACCGCGTGGGCGCGAGGAAACGTTCGCGCGCATTTTCCGAAAAACTTCGAAAACCAAAAAATGATAACCACTCAATTTCGAATGCTCGTGGTGGCCGCGGCCTCGTTCGCCACGGTCGTTCCAGCATACGCAGGGTTAGGCGGCGCGCCGACCTAGCCCGTGACGGCCAGCAGTACCAGTGCAGGGGCGCCAGCCAGGGCGGCACCGCAGTGGCACGCTACGCTGCAAGCGCCAATGCGGCCTCGTCGACTTACACCGTGAGTCAGACCACGCTGCCGTCGGGTACGGTGGTGAACGAGTACATCACGGCGGGCAACACCGTGTTCGCGTTGAGCTGGGAAGGCCCGACCATGCCGCCGCTCAAGACGCTGCTCGCCACTTACTTCCCGTCATACGTGCAGGGCCTCACCGACGCGCATGCAGCGCAAGGCGGCGGCTACGGACCCGCCGTCGTGCATCAGTCGGCTCTGGTCGTGGAGACCGGCGGCCATATGGGCTCCTTTGTGGGTCGAGCCTATCTACCGCAAGCGTTGCCGCGCGGCGTTAGCGCCGACGACATCAAGTAAGTCTATTAAAAATTAATCGAGAGAATAAAAGTGCGCAAAATCGCATGGATCATTGCTGCGTCGCTCGGGCTTAGTCTGGCTGGCTGCGGTGGGGGTGGCGGCGGGGGTGGCAGCAGTGGTAACAGCAACACAACGGTCAACGCACCGGCCGGCGCAAGTTCGCCCGCACCCGCGAGCGGAACCAGTTCTTCGTCGAACACCAATAATTCGACGCCCAACGTACTCGCGGCGGACGCGACGGCGGTGCCTACCCTTGCCGGCCTCACCAATACGGTAGCAGTGACGGTCAGCGGAACGGGCATCCACAATCAGCCCATGGTCAGCATCAGGATCTGTACCGACAGTACTAACGCCAGCGCCAACTGCGCGACGATCCCGAATGTGATCGTCGATACTGCGTCGTTCGGACTGCGTCTGGTTCGCTCCGCGATTCCGACCACGACCTTCAATGCGCTCAGAGCCGAAAACGATGCTGCGAGCAATCTCCCGCTCGCCGAATGCGCGTTGTTTGGCAGCGGCTACGCATGGGGTTCGGTTTATTACGCAGACGTCGGGATTTCGAGTGAGATTGCCCAGAAAGTACCGATCCACGTGATCGGCGATACAACATTGACAACACCTGTGCCGAGCGATTGCCAGGTGGGCCGTCAGTTGGTCACCACAGCCGATCTCGGCGCAAACGGTATTCTCGGCATCGGCGTGAGCCCGAATGACTGCGGCTTGGCGTGCGCGACTGCACCGGCACCGAAGGCGTACTACTACACCATCGCCGGCACGGCCACCTCGGTGCAGATCAAAGGACAGATCACCAATCCGGTCACAAAGTTCGCGCAGGACAACAACGGCGTGATTCTGGAGATGGCCCAGGTTTCCGACACCGGCAGCGCAGCGGCTCAGGGTACGCTGGTGTTCGGCATCGACACACAAGCCAACAATGCGCTGCTCGGCACGGGTGCCACGCTGATGACGACTGACGCGAACGGCAACTTCACGTCGACCTACAACGGGACCACGCAGACAAAAACGTTCTTCGATTCCGGCTCGACGGTGATGTTCTTCCCGGACCCGACGATCCCGATCGACAGCTCGTCCGGATACTACATACCGACGACGACTGTCGGCCGGACGTCGACGCTGGTCGGAGCCAGCCCGGCGAGTGTGGCGCTCGGTTTCAATATCGCAAACGGCGCGACGCTGACCGCGTCGGGGAATAACGCGTTCAATAACCTCGGTATCTATCTGTCGAAGCAGTTCGACTTCGGCATGCCGCTCTTCTATGGCCGGCACGTGTACTACGGCATTTCGGGCACGGCGTCCACGGGTGGGGGCACGGGGCCGTATGTAGCGTACGTTTCTAACTGAGTGGTGGTGTGTCCTGCGCGGTGGATATCGATGGTGGTGTCGATATTCATTTGCGCAGGACGAGCGAAGCGAGCGCGAAAATTCGTAGCCTGGTTGATTTTCTGGTGGGGGCGCTGGCAACCTAGTGGTTCCTTAGGTTGCTGCGCTCACCAGGAAGGAACCGCTCATGGAATTCCACGACGACGACCTCGCCCATTTCGAAGGCCATGGCGCGACCCCGCTGCCGGTCTCGACCGAAGAGGGCTACGTCGAGCACGAAGGGGCGCGAATCTGGTACGCGTCATACGGGAACGGCGCGCCGGTGATCCTGCTGCACGGCGGTCTGGGGCACAGTGGCAACTGGGGCTATCAGGTCCCGGCGATGGTCGACTCCGGGCATCGCGTGGTGGTGATCGACAGCCGCGGCCATGGCCGCAGCACCCGCGACACGCGCCCCTATATGTACGAGCTGATGGCCTCCGACGTTCTGGCCGTGATGGACACGTTGCAGCTCGACCGGGCAGCGATGGTGGGCTGGAGCGATGGCGCCTGCGTCGCGATGGTGCTGGGCATCCTGGCCCCCGAGCGGGTTGCGGGCGTGTTCTTCTTCGGCTGCAACATGGATCCGAGTGGGACGAAAGCATTCGTGCCGACGCCGATCATTGATCGGTGTTTCGGAAGACATGCCAAAGACTATGCGCAACTCTCGGCCACGCCCGACGACTTCGACGCATTTGTCGGCGCGGTCAGTGAAATGATGAGAACCCAGCCCAACTACTCGGCGCACGATCTCGGCCAGATTCATGTGCCGGTTGCGATCGTCCAAAGCGAACACGACGAATTCATCAAGCTGGAACACGCCGATTACCTTGCCCGCAGCATTCCCGGCGCGGCGTTGACTCTCCTGCATGGCGTGAGCCATTTCGCCCCGCTGCAACGGCCAGCGCAATTCAACCGCGTAATGCTCGCTTTTCTGAAGCGGGTTCTTCCCTGAACGCAGCGATCACGCGCGGCGTTTCGCTGCGCCACGAATGCGCGACGCCTCACTATTTGGCCAGGATGCCAAAATTTCACGATGTGGCATGAGCCCTTGCTTCGTAAAAAATCGTGGTGCGTGGCACAAATCCGCCATTTCGCAATGTCGCCCTACGTTGCACATCGTGAAACAACGAATCCAAGCCTTTATTTTTAAACGATATTTTTTGATCGAACGAACCGTCTAACAACCCCTTGCGCCGTGACTCGCTGACGTAGACTCTTTTACAAGAGCCGACGGTTCATAGGACGCAGCGAAAAGGGTGCAGCAAAAGACGGGACGAAAACGCAGTCGCAGTAAGTCCCCCGCCTCTACCTGAAGCCGCCACGGCATCGCAGCTTTTAATTGGCAATTGGGAGACTAAAAATGGAAGGCTTTCGCTTTGAATCAACCCAGGGAGCGTTTTACATTTTGCCGGGCCAAGGTGGTTGGGAGGCAACTTACGGCAACGAGACGCTCGGTGAATTTTCCTGCCCGGAACAGGCAGCCGATGAAGTCGCACGCGGCCTGACCTGCCCGCAGCTGACCGAAGTCGATACGTCGACGCTCGAGATTCCTGAAAAACTCAGCGAATGGGAAATCGTTCACGTTTGAGGGCAGGTATGACCGCTCCCGTACGCGTAGAAACAACGATGGCGCTCCTGAGGAGCGCCATCGTCTTGCTTACGGCTTATTTCCGCGCTTGTTTCAGTGCTTGCTTCGGTACGTTGAGCGACAGCCTCAGTACCTCATTCAGCACGTCATTCAGTACCTTAAGCGACCGCGTCCACGATCTTGTTCAGCGTCGCGCTCGGGCGCATGGCCTTGCTCGTCAGTTCGACATTCGGACGGTAGTAACCGCCGATGTCCACCGGCTTGCCTTGCGCTGCACCCAGTTCTTCGATGATCTTCGCTTCGTTGTCGGCCATCGCCTTCGCCACGCCGGCGAACTGCGCCTGCAATGCAGCGTCTTCGGTTTGCGCAGCGAGTGCCTCAGCCCAGTACATCGCCAGGTAGAAGTGGCTGCCGCGGTTGTCGATGCCGCCAACCTTGCGCGCCGGCGACTTGTCGTTGTCGAGGAACTTGCCCGTTGCCTGATCCAGCGTCTTGGCCAGAATCTGCGCCTTCGGGTTGTGGTACGCGCCGCTCAGGTGTTCGAGCGAAGCGGCCAACGCCAGGAATTCGCCGAGCGAATCCCAACGCAGGAAGCCTTCTTCGACCAGTTGCTGAACGTGCTTCGGCGCCGAACCGCCCGCGCCGGTTTCGAACATGCCGCCACCGGCCATCAGCGGAACGATCGACAGCATCTTCGCGCTGGTGCCCAGTTCCATGATCGGGAACAGGTCGGTCAGGTAGTCGCGCAGCACGTTGCCGGTGACCGAGATCGTGTCCTTGCCGGCGCGGATGCGCTCGATCGAGAACTTCGTTGCTTCGACTGGCGTCATAACGCGAATATCCAGACCGCTGGTGTCGTGGTCCTTCAGGTATTGCTCGACCTTTTTGATGATCTGAGCGTCGTGCGCGCGCGCCGCGTCCAGCCAGAAAATAGCCGGCGTGCCGGTGGCGCGAGCGCGGTTCACCGCGAGCTTGACCCAATCCTGGACCGGCGCGTCCTTGGTCTGGCACATGCGCCAGATGTCGCCGGCTTCAACTGCCTGCTCGATCAGCACCGTACCGGCTGCGTCGGTCACGCGAACCACGCCGTTCGCCGGAATCTGGAACGTCTTGTCGTGTGAACCGTATTCTTCAGCGGCTTGCGCCATCAGGCCGACGTTCGGCACCGTGCCCATCGTGACCGGGTCGAACGCGCCGTTCTTCTTGCAGTCTTCGATCACAGCCTGGTAGACGCCGGCGTAGCAACGGTCCGGAATCACAGCCTTGGCGTCGTGCAGCGCGCCGTCCGCGCCCCACATCTTGCCCGACTCGCGAATCATGGCCGGCATGGAAGCGTCGACGATCACGTCGCTCGGCACGTGCAGGCTGGTGATGCCCTTGTCCGAGTTGACCATGGCCAGTTGCGGGCGTTGCGCGTATTGAGCCTTGATGTCGGCTTCGATCGCTTCACGCGTTTCAGCCGGCATGTCCTTCAAGCGCGCGTACAGGTCGCCGATACCGTTGTTCGGGTTGAAGCCGGCTTGCACCAACGCGTCAGCGTGCTTGGTCAGCACGTCTTTGTAGAACACCGACACCACGTGACCGAAGATGATCGGATCCGACACCTTCATCATGGTCGCTTTCAGGTGCACCGAGAACAGCACGCCCTTGCTCTTCGCATCGGCGATTTCTGCTTCGATGAAGCTGCGCAGCGCGTTCTTGCTGATCACCGAAGCGTCGATGATCTCGCCCGCTTGCACAGCCGTCTTTTCTTTCAGGACCTTCGTCGAGCCGTCAGCGGCGATCAGTTCGATCTTCACGGCGCCGGCCGCTGCGATCAGCGCCGATTTTTCGCTGCCGTAGAAATCGCCGCCGCTCATGTGCGCCACGTGCGACTTCGAGTTCGCGCTCCACGCGCCCATCTTGTGCGGGTGCTTGCGTGCGTAGTTCTTGACCGACAACGGCGCGCGGCGATCCGAATTGCCTTCGCGCAGCACCGGGTTCACCGCGCTGCCCTTGATCTTGTCGTAGCGCGCCTTGACGTCTTTCTCTTCGTCAGTCTTCGCTTCGTCCGGATAGGACGGCAGCTTGAAGCCCTGATCGCGCAGTTCGGCGATCGCAGCCTTCAGTTGCGGCACCGAAGCGCTGATGTTCGGCAGCTTGACGATGTTCGCTTCCGGACGCGTGGTGAGCCCACCCAGTTCCGCCAGATCGTCGGAACCCTTCTGTTCCGCGGTCAGGTAGTCCGGAAATGCAGCGATGATCCGGCCGGCAAGCGAGATATCGCGCGTTTCAACGATCACGTCGGACGAGCGCGTGAACGCCTTGACGATCGGCAGCAGCGAATAAGTCGCCAGAGCAGGCGCTTCGTCGGTCAGGGTGTAGATGATCTTCGGCGATGTGGACATGTTTGATGCTTTGCTTGGTGAAGTGATAGACAGAGCGTTGGTGGCGCTGAGCCGCGAGGTGGCGACAAAGCAGCAAGAACGCAGCGCGACCCACGGCACTACTTTTTACGGCCCGACCGTGAGTATATGCGTGTTTTCCAGTACTCGCTGCTAAACAAACATGCCGCCGTAACGTCGTGAACGGGGTCGAGCCCCGCCAGATAAGGCTTACAGCTCATTACCCTATGTCTTAAGACAGATGTCTTATAGATGACTTGCGATTCGAAATAGATTGTGAATACGAATCATATGCATTACCATTCGTGCGAAATCGCAGTTTGAACTGTCCGCTTAACCACCACTCGCTCGAACGACGCCGTTTCGCACATTTGTGGTGCGCGGCGGCGCCACCCTGCCCAACTCAAACAATATGCAGAAACCATTTGTCGCCGGCCGCCCAGCGCGGCCAACGTTCGCGCGCGGCCATCGCCGTACTCCATCGCTACTCAATGCCGGGCTCTTCGTCAGCTTTGGTCTATCGTTGTCTACGCTGTCATCTTCAGGATGGGCGCAGGCGGCGCAGGCAAGTGACGCCGCCGCGACGCTGCCGGCCGTAAGCGTCTCGGCAACGAAAGACACCGCTGTGGCGCAGGCCGACACCGTCAGCGCCGGCGCCTTGGGTTCGCGCAAGCAGGTGGACACGCCGTTCTCGACGCACGTGGTGACGAGCGACGAAGCGCAGGATCTGTTCGCGACTACCGCGAACGATATGTTCAAGTACGACCCGGCGGTATCGGTCAGCAGCGAAAACTCGATCAGCGAAAACTCGATGTTCAACGTGCGCGGCATGCCGATCGATACGCTGAACAGCATCAAGGTGGATGGTCAGACATTCCCCTCGTGGGACACCGATCTCTCGCTCGAACCGTTCGAGCAGGTCGAACTGCTCAAGGGCCTGTCCGGCTTCATGTACGGCTTCGGCTCGCCGGGCGGCATCGTCAACTACGTGCTGAAACGCCCGACCGACGATCCGTACCGCAGCATCTCGATCGGCTACAAGTCGGCGGGCGTGTTCAGCGAAGCGGTCGATCTGGGCGGCCGCTTCGGCCGCGACAACCGCTTTGGCTACCGCCTGAATCTCGTCAACGAAGACGGCAACACCGCTGAAGACCACGGTCATGTGCGCCGCCAGGTGGCCTCGCTGGCGTTCGACTTCCGCATTACGCCGGACCTGACCTTTAGCGCCGACGCCTTCTATCAGAAGCGCAAAACCAACGGCACGCTATTCGGCCTGATGTTCGGCAGCGGTCTCGGCATTCCCGACGCGAGCACCGTCACCCACGCGCTGACGCAACCGCAGAACTACTATCAGACCGAGATGGCTTCGTTCGGCACGGGCCTTGATTACCGCCTTTCCGAGAACTGGCATGCGAGCGTGAAGTATCGCTTTGCGAAGGAAAACCGCACCAATTCGGACAGCTTCCTGTTTGTGACCGATAACGCGGGCAATTACTCGAACACGCTGTATGCGGCCATGACGCGTTACTTCTACCAGAACGTCGACGCGATGGTGCAGGGCAAATTCAACACCGGCAGCATCAAGCACGACGTCGTAATCGGCGCTGGTTTCGAGATGCAAACCAGCGAGTACAGCAACACAGAAGGCTGGAATAACGGCTACTTCCTCGGCAACGGCAATCTGTACAGCAGCACGCTCTTGACCAACGATGAAGTCAGCATCGGCTCGGAGCTTTATCGTCAGCAGCGCACCGCGCAGGCTGCCGTGTACGCGAGCGATACGGTGCAGTTCACGTCACGTCTGTCCGCCCTGGTCGGCGTGCGTTACACGCAATACCGCGAGCACGTGTACGCTCCGAGCGGCGCCGTATCGTCGCAATACAGCGCGGATCCGGTCACGCCGACCTTTGCGCTGATGTTCAAGACCGATCCGTACTCGACGGTGTACGCGAGCTACGTCGAATCGTTGGAACAGGGTGGCGCGGCCTCGAACACCAACCTCAATTTCCCTGCAACGTTCGGCCCGCTGAAGAGCAAGCAGTATGAAGTCGGCTTCAAAACGGATCACAGCAAGTGGGGCGCCAATCTTGCGCTGTTCCGCGTCGATCAGGGCTACAACTATACGAACTCGGCCAACATCTTCGTGCAGGACGGCACGAAGCGCTATACCGGCGTCGATGCAAGCGGCTGGCTTGCGCTGACGAGCGAATGGCGCGTGATGGGCGGCGTGATGTGGCTCGACACGAAGGCGGTCGACGTGGACGACGCGAGCGTCGAAGGCAAGCGCGTGTATGGCGCGCCGAGGTTCACCGTGACCGGCCGGATCGAGTACAACCCATCGTATCTGCGTCCTTTGACGCTGGCGTTCGGCGGCAAGTACGTCGGCAACCAGGCGGTCGATGCAGCCAACTCGCAGTTCGTCCCGGCTTATGTCACTTACGATTTGAGCGGCCGCTACGAGACGAAAATTGCGGGCAAAGATGTGACGTTCCGGGCGGGGATCAACAATCTCTTCAACCGCCGTTACTGGACCACGGCGTGGGGATACTATGTAGCGCCTTCGCCGACACGGACTGCCGTGGCCAGCGCTACTTTGCAATTCTAAGCAATACGTGCGAAGGGAGGAGCGCCCGCGGCAGCAGCGGGCGCACCTCCTTCCAATCAGTTCACCGACGGCACCCCGACCATACCGGGGATCTCGGCGACAAGCGCATCAATCGCGCAGCGCGTCTTCAACGCGAGATACCGACTCTTCGGCCACACAACGTGGATCTCCTGAGAAGGGCGAAAGCAATTCTCCATCACGGTCACCAACTGATCTGTTTCCACATAGCGCGCCAGCAGCCAACTCGGCAGCCACGCCAGCCCGAAGCCCGCAATCGCGGCATCCACGATCCCCTGCATGTCGTCAAAACTAAGCTGCGGCTCTACATCCGCGCGGCGCATTTGCCCATCGACATCGAGTACGTTCCACGGCTCAAGAACCCCGTTGCGTGAATACGCAATGATCGTATGCCCGTGGAATTCATCCACACGGCCCGGCATGCCGTACCGAGCCAGATACGCCGGCGCGGCACCAATGCTTGCATACTGAACACCGAGCCGCCGAGCCGCGAGACTCACGCTATCGACCAGTGGACCGATCCGCACCACGAGATCGAAGCCCTCTTCTACGACATCCACAAAGCGATCAGTGACCGAAATGTCGATCTTCAATTGCGGATGCCGTCGCGCAAGCCCAAGCAGCACCGGCGCCACACAATGATGGCCGAAGGCTTGCGGCACGCTCACCCGCAGACGCCCTTTGGGTTCGCGGCGGCCTGAGTCCAGATCGGCTTCAGCGGCCTCGAGTTCGGCGAGCGCACGCACGCAGCGGTCGTAATAGGCTTGCCCGTCCTCCGTGAGACTTTGACTGCGCGTCGTGCGATTGAGCAGGCGCACGCCGAGGCGCTTTTCAAGCCGGACGATCACCTTGCCGACGGCCGAGCGCGTCAGGTTCAACCGCTCCGCCGCCAACGCAAAACTGCCCGTTTCGACGACGCGCACGAATGTCGTCACGCCGTCAAGAATGTCGCTCATACCTTCACTTTATTGGTTCCACCAAGGATGCATTGCTCGGACTGAATAGCATCAATCGGGACATGAATTCCCCACTATATTACACACTCTCTGGTGGCCAAGGCCATCGACTATCGAGGTGAATTCCTATGTCCAGATATCGGAACGCGTCGCCACGGCACGACGAACGGCCACACGCGAGCGCCACTACGGCCCAGACCGAATATCGCTCGAGCGCGCGGCAGTCGCGCACCGGCGGAGCCACGTCTGGCGAACTTGCGCAAACGACGACCCGCTTCTCCATTCGCAAGAACACCCTGGCATTGGGCGCCGTGTGTCTCGCTTCACTGATGTTCGCCCTCGAAATCTCGAGCGTGCCGGTGATCCTGCCCACGCTCGAGCGTGTTCTGCACGGCGACTTCAAGGGCATGCAGTGGATCATGAATGTCTACACGCTCGCGGTAACCACGGTATTGATGGCGACCGGCACGCTGGCGGATCGATTCGGCCGCCGGCGCATTTTCGTCATCGGTATTGCGCTGTTCGGCCTGACCTCGTTGATTTGCGGCCTCGCGCAGAGCGTGCCAACGCTGATCGTCGCGCGTTTGTTGCAAGGCGCGAGCGGCGGTGCGATGTTGATATGTCAGGTCGCCGTGCTCTCGCACCAGTTCAACGAGGGACCCGAACGCGCCCGGGCGTTCAGCGCATGGGGCATCATTCTCGGCATCGGGTTGGGCTTTGGACCGATCATCGGCGGGATGATCGTGACGGTGTCCGGGTGGCAATGGGTCTTCTGGGTGCACGCGCTGCTCGCCATCGTCACGTTAGCGCTGGTCTTCGGCGGCGTGCAGGAATCGCGCGACCCGCACGCGCATACGCTCGACGTGGCCGGCATCGTCACACTTTCGCTGGCGGTTTTCGGTCTGGTGTATTTCATCACCCAGGGCTCGGACCTCGGCTTCACGAGCTCTCGCGCGATTTTCATTGTCGTGGCGACGGTGATTGCCTTCGTGGCCTTTCTTTGCGCGGAGCAATTTAGCGCACGCCCGATGTTCGATTTTTCGGTATTCAGGATTCCGCAGTTTTCTGGTGCGCTGATGGGCTCCGCAGGCATGAACTTCAGTTTCTGGCCCTTCATGATCTACATACCGATCTACTTCCAGATCGGCCTCGGCTACGACAGCATGAGCGCGGGCCTGGCGCTACTTGCGTACACGCTGCCGACGCTGCTGTTTCCCCCGCTCGGCGAACGGCTTGTGTTGCGCTACGGCTCGGGAATCGCGATCCCGGGGGGCCTCTTTATCATCGGCCTTGGCTTCATGCTGATGAAGTACGGCAGCAGTGTCGCGCATCCGGACGCGCTGACTATGTTGCCCGGTTGCGTACTAGCCGGCGCCGGTCTCGGCCTGACCAACACGCCCGTTACTAACACGACAACCGGTGCCGTTCCCGCAGAGCGAGCGGGCATGGCATCCGGCATCGACATGAGTGCGCGGATGATTACGCTTGCGATCAACATCGCCTTGATGGGCGCGATATTGATTGCCGGTATTCTGTTCCATCTGAAGGCAAGGCTGCCGGCGACGATCGACACCGGACTGCTCGCACGGCTCGCCGAGAAGATCGCAGCGGGTGATGTCGAAGCAGTCGGAGCGGGAATTCCTGCGTTGGCGCAGATCGATCCCGCTGGAACCGCCGTTCACGCTGCGCTGATGGAAGGTTTTGGATGGGTGATGCTATACGGCGGTGTTGGCGTATGGGTACTGGCCGCGCTCAGCTTCGTGATCTCGGGAAGCGCGTCGAGAAACGCGAAACCCGGAACGGCCACCCCACGCGCCTCCCTCCCTGCCGACCCTGGCTAACCCGGCAAAGCGTGACGCACTACCCAACATCGCCCAATATCAACGACTCAAAAACTCGACAACCATCCGGTTGAATTTTTCAGCGTGCTCCCACTGCGCCCAATGTCCGCATCGACCGAACACATGCAAATCCGCGTTCTGCATGCCGGCAACCAGGCGCAGTCCCACATCCATCGGCACAAACCGATCATCTCGCCCCCAGATCACCAGCGTCTGCGCCGAAATCTCTCCAAGCCGCGGGCCGAAATCATTGAACTGCTTCGGATTAGCCGCCAGGCTCTTAACAAAGTTCTCCAGATGATCCCGCCGCGCGAGCATGTTATCGAGTCGCGCCTCCATGAGATCGTCCGTTAGCGCCTTGGTATCGAACACGAACACATTCATCATGCGCTTGAGATTCTCGATCGTCGGCTCGCGATACAGGCCTTGCAGCAGCTTGATACCCTCGGTCGGCATCGGCACAAACTGACTGGGCCCACCAGTCCCACCCCCCATCAACACCAGCTTGCCGACACGCTGCGGATTCTCCAGCGCAAAGGCCACCGCGCTATGCCCGCCCATTGAGTTACCGATGATATGCACCCGTTCGATATCGAGCGCATCGAGCAAGCCCTTCAACGAGCGCGCGTTGAGTTCGGAGCGCGAGCCGTCACACACGATCGGATCGCTCTTGCTCCAGCCGAGGCAGTCCATCAGGATCACACGATACCCTGCTTTCACAAGCGGCTCGACATTGCGATTGAAGTTCGCCCAACCACTCGCGCCCGGACCCGAGCCGTGCAACATCACCACCGTTTCCGTGCCCTGACCGACGTCGTTGTAGTGCAACTGCACGTCGCGCTCAGCTTCATTCTCGCCTTGCTTGATCCGCACGAACCTGCTGGTCGACGCTTCGGTGAATGCCGGTACATTTGAGCTCATGTTGAATTCCTTTTCTCTGAAGAGTTGATTGGCCGCGAGCCGCTCATGACGGCAAGCTCGCGTATCTGCTGGCGCGGCTCTATTGCGCCGTCGCCGGCCCATAAACAGGCGCAGGCTTGCCCACGACACGCCATGCCGCAAGCGCCGCAATCGCGATCAGCGGAATGCTCGCGCTCAACAGCACGGTGGCGCTTTGCCCGATCGCGAGCAACTGGCCGGCGATCAGCGGTCCGAAAATCGAACCCATGCGCCCCACCGCGACGGCCGCGCCCACACCCGTGCCGCGCACTTCGGTCGGATAGATGCTGCTTGCAAGCGCATACAGCACCGACTGTCCGCCGACCAGAAACAGACCCGCCAGCAATCCGCCCCACGCCATCGACGTGCCGCCGCTCGCACCCACGAGCGCGGCCAGCGCCACCGCAATGCCCAGATACATGCCGGCCACCGTGCGGCGGCGGCCCATCCGGTCCATCATGCTGGCGATCGCAATCGCGCCAATCCCGCCGCCGATGTTGAACATCATCTGCACGACACCCGACTGCACCCGCGTGAGGCCGCGGCTCAACACCAGCGACGGCAGCCAGTTGATCAGGAAATACAGCACAATCAGCGTGCCCAGATAGCTGATCCACAACGCGACGGTCGTCCCGGCGCGCCCTTCTTTCCACAGCGCCTGTGCAACACCAGGCGACGCCTCGCGCAATCCGCCGGGCTTCGAGCCGGAAGTCGAGCGCGCCGCCACGAATTGCGCCGACTCGCGCATGAAGATCGCCAGCAACGGCAGCACCACAAGCGGCCCGACGCCGCCGACGTAAAAGATATGCCGCCAGCTTTCATCGCCTGGACTGACGATGCCGATGACCGCCGCCAGCGCCGCACCGAACGGCATGCCGCAATACATCGCCCCGACAGCAGTGTTGCGCTGATGCGGCGCCGCTGCCTCCGAGCACAGCGCGATCAGGTTCGGCATGGCCGCGCCGAGACCGAGACCCGTCAGAAACCGCGCCGCCAGCAGACTGTTGAGGTCCCACACCTGCGTGGTCGCAATCGAGAAAATGCCGAATATGGCTACCGAAAGCATCAAGATGCGCTTGCGGCCCAGCTTGTCGGCGAGACGTCCGCCGATTGCCGCGCCGGGCAGCAAGCCAAGCGCGCCGATGCTGAAGGCCCAGCCCATCTGCGCCACCGCAAGATGAAATTCACGCGCCATGCGCGGCGCCGCGACGCCGGTGGATTGCAGATCCAGTCCCTCCAGCAAGGCGACGATGAGACATAGCCCGACAGTGACGGCACCGCTTGTCCGAGTGTTGCTTGATCGCTGCATAAAAGTCTCCAATGTGTTTTCAGCATCGCTCTTGGTGGCGATCACGCTGTGGTGGGATTGACGGCACCAAGGACGCCGTCTGGTTTCACTAAAAACGTCACACGCCCGCGGTCCGCTTCAGATCCAGAGCGACGTCGACGATCATGTCTTCCTGACCGCCGACCATGCGGCGCTTGCCCAGTTCGACGAGAATGTCCACGGTCTTCAGGCCATACTTCTTCGCGGCCACTTCCGAGTGGCGCAGGAAGCTCGAATACACGCCCGCATAGCCCAGCGCGAGCGTTTCGCGATCGACGCGCACGGGGCGGTCCTGCAACGGACGCACGATGTCGTCGGCGGCATCCATCAGCGTGTAGAGGTCGGTGCCGTGGTTCCAACCCATGCGCTCGGCCGCCGCGATAAACACTTCGAGCGGCGCGTTACCCGCGCCCGCACCCATCCCGCCAAGCGACGCATCGATACGGTCGCAGCCCTCTTCCACCGCGACGATCGAGTTCGCCACGCCCAGCGACAGGTTGTGGTGCGCGTGCATGCCCGTCTGCGTTTCGGGCTTTAGCACGGCCTTCACCGCGCGGAAACGGTCGCGCACGTCGTTCATCGTCAGTGCGCCGCCCGAATCGACCACGTAAATGCAGGTCGCGCCGTAGGTTTCCATCTTTTTCGCTTCGACCGCGAGGTTCTCAGGCGTGGTCATATGACTCATCATCAGGAAGCCAACGGTGTCCATGCCGAGTTCGCGTGCGTATTCGATGTGTTGCTTCGAGATATCCGCCTCGGTGCAATGCGTGGCAACACGCACGATCCGCGCGCCTGCCTGATAGGCCGCCTTCAGATCGTGAATCGTGCCGATGCCGGGCAGCAGCAGCGTCGCGATCTGTGCGTGCTCGAGCACGTCCGCCACTGCCTCGATCCATTCGAGGTCGCTATGCGCGCCGAAGCCGTAATTGAAGCTCGAGCCTTGCAGCCCGTCGCCATGCGCGACTTCGATGCTGTCCACCCGGGCTTTATCGAGCGCGCGTGCAATCTGCTGCACGTTGTCGATCGAATACTGATGGCGGATCGCGTGGCTGCCGTCGCGCAGCGTCACGTCGGAGATATACAGTTTCTTGTCCATGCGAAAAGTCTCCTTAAGCCTGCACGAGCGATTGCGCCATGCGCTCCGCGGTCGCGAGCGCGGCCGATGTCATGATGTCGAGATTGCCGGCATAAGCGGGCAGATAATGCGCGGCGCCTTCCACCTCGATGAACACCGAGGTTTTCAAGCCGCTGAAGCGGCCAAGACCCGGAATAGTCAGCGGTGCATCGGCGGGGATCACGTCGAACTGCACCTTCTGCTTCAGACGATAGCCCGGCACGTATGCGTGAACCGCCGCGGCCATCGCTTCGATCGACGCTTCCACTTGCGCCTCGTCCACGAGATCCGACAGCACGTAGACGGTGTCGCGCATCATCACTGGCGGCTCGGCCGGATTGAGCACGATGATGGCCTTGCCCTTCGCCGCGCCGCCGACCGCTTCGATCGCCTTCGAGGTGGTTTCCGTGAACTCGTCGATATTCGCGCGCGTGCCGGGACCGGCGGACTTGCTGCTGATCGACGCGACGATTTCCGCGTAGTGGACCTTCGCCACGCGCGAGACCGCCGCGACCATCGGAATCGTCGCCTGGCCGCCGCAGGTCACCATGTTCACGTTGCGGGCGTCGAGATGTGCATCGAGGTTCACGACCGGCACGCAGTACGGGCCGATTGCCGCGGGCGTCAGGTCGATCAGGCGGATGCCCGGCTTGAGCGCACGCAGGAACGCATCATTCTTCACGTGCGCGCCGGCCGAGGTCGCGTCGAATACGAAATCGATGTCGTCGAACACCGGCAGACGCGCCAGCCCTTCGACGCCTTCGTGCGTGGTCGCCACGCCGAGACGCGCGGCGCGCGCCAGACCATCGGACGCCGCGTCGATGCCCACCATCGCCGCGACTTCCAGATGCTTGCTGCTGCGCATGATCTTGATCATCAGATCGGTGCCGATGTTGCCCGAGCCGATGATCGCGGCCTTGAGTTTTTCGCTTGCCATGTCAGTCCTCAATTGAGTGCTTGCTTATGCGGAGAAAGTCGGCGGAGAAAGTCGCGCGAACGCTGCCGAGGCCGTCGATCTGCGCGCTGAAGGTGCCGGGTCGAGTCACCGCGACCATCGGACCAAGCGCGCCGGTCATCAGCACGTCGCCGGCGCGCAGTGGTGTGCCGAGTTGAACCATCCGGTCCGCGAGCCACGCGGCGGCGTTCAGTGGATTGCCGAGGCACGCGAAGCCGTTGCCGCGCGAGAGCACGTCGGCATCGTTCGCCAGCGTCATCGCGCAGGCCGCGAGGTCCACGTCGCGCAGCAGCACGGGGCGGCTGCCGAGCACGAAGCGCGCACTCGACGCGTTGTCCGCGACGGTGTCGACGAAGCGGATATTCCAGCCTTCGATACGGCTATCCACTACTTCGATCGATGCCACCGCATAGGCGGTAGCGCGAATCAGGTCGGCGTAGGTGTGTTTTTCGTGGACGAGATCGCGTTCGAGCACCAGCGCGATTTCCGCTTCCACTTTCGGCTGGATCAATTCGCCGAGCGGAATCGGCTGGTTGTCGCCGTATGCCATCGACGCAAACAGCGCGCCGAAATCCGGCTGATCGACGCCGAGCTGGCGTTGCACCGCGGGTGAGGTCAGGCCGATCTTGCGGCCAACGATGCGCTCGCCTGCCGCCACCCGCGCCTCGATATTGACTTGCTGCACGGCGTAGGCGAGTTCGGCTGCCTCTGCCGCATTCGCGGCTTGCGCGAGGCGAGCGTCGTCGCGCAGCGGCGCGATGGTCCGGCGCGTGCGTTCGGATTCGCGCAACTGCTGCGCGAGCGCTTCAACATGGCTTCGATGGTTCATGACGGTTCCCTGATTCAGTTAAGCGATGTCGGCAACGGGCCGCGCGTGCATCGCGCCGAAGCCCGCGATCCACTCGGGAATCGGCCGGTAATAGTCGAGCGTCGCGCGATAGGGCCCGAACGCATTCAGCGCGCCGAATGCCGCGACCCAGGCGCGGATCTCGTGAGCCGACTTGCCGGCATCGCGTGTGATCGCGTTGTCGGTGAGGCCGTCGAGCGCGGTCAGCTCGCCCTCTTCGAGCAGCTTCAGGAATGCGCGGTCCCATGCGGGATTGAGCGGATGCAGTCGGCTGTCGCCCGAGGCGAATGCACGCGCCGCGGCAACCGTGCGTGCCTCGCGCGCGGCCCGCGATTGCGCCGAAGGATTGCGTCCGGCGATGAGCCGCTCCGCGACTTCATCGCTGGCGCCGGCCAGTTCCGGCACCGGCGGTTCATGCGAAATGCCGCCTGAGCCGATCACCAGGACGCGTTTGTTCGAACGTGCAAGCGCACGGCCGAGTGCATCGCCGAGCAGACGCGCGCGACGGCATGACGCCATCGGCGCCGCAACCGAATTGATGAAAACGGGGACAACCGGATAGCGATCGAGCCCCCCGGTGAGAAGGTCCAGCGCTTGTGCGCAGCCGTGATCGACCTGCATGCGGTACGAGACCGCCACGTCGACATCGCTGGCCAGCACGGCTTGCGCGAGTTCAAGCGCCGTGTCGGCAGGCACCGCAAGCGGCCCGGCAAGGCTCTTGAAGTCGCCAATCGCACTCGCCGACGCGCCGATGCAAAACGGCGGCATCACGTCGTAGAAGAAACCGTTGTAGTGATCCGGCGCGAACACCACCACCAGTTCGGGATCGAAATCGGCCACGCGTGCCCGCGCCGCCGCATGGATACGCGCCACTTCAGCGACGATTTCCGCGGCGGGGTCGTAATAGCCGGTAAGCGGCGTGTGCGAGAGACATTCGAGCAGCATCGGCATGTCAGGCTCCGGTGGCGAGCGCGCGGCCGTGCTCGTGTTCGTGCTCGTGTTCGTGCTCGTGCTGGACGGTCGCTTGCGCTGATGCCTCGACCAGCGTGGCTTGCCTGTCGGCCGGTGCGAGCGTCAGCTTCCGCGCGAGTTCGCCGATGTGCGCCGAGACCTGCTGCGGCGTGCACATGCCCGCAACAAAACGATCCGGGCGCAACAGCACGACAGATTCGGGCACGCGAGCAAACCACTCTTTCATGCGACCGTTCACGTCGCCGATAGCGATCACGCCGTCGGGCACGTCGTCGTGAAAACCAAGTTGCGTGTCGGGTTTGGCGAGCACGAAACAACCGCCCAGCCGCTGCCAGATTTCACGCGCTGCAGGCGTTAGGCCGAAGGTCGGATCGGAACCCCAGCCAATGATGGCGAAGCGATTTCCCAGCACATCGTCGAGACGCACCACGTTGCCGTCCACCGTCCGCACGCGCGGCTGGATGAACATGCGGCCCACCGGCGAATGGCACAGCGGATCGCGGCCGTACACGAAGCGGCCCAGCAGCGACTCGCGCTTCTGACTCATCAGTCCGAGCAACCGTCCCGACGCGGAATGACCCGAACGCTCCAGCACGCGCGCCAGAAAACCATGCTTGCGCGGACGCTCGTCCAGCAGCACCACGCCGGCTTCGTAACGCGGCATAGGCTTGAAACGCATTTCGACGAAGTAGCGTTTCACCGCGGGAAACAGATTGAAGGTGCGCACGAAAGCGTCGCGGAACTTGATGCCGAAGCGACTCGTCGGCGCGAAAATATCGCCCGCCACCTCCGACAGATGGATCATCGAGCGCGCATGCGCACGACGTTCCGCGGTGTACGTGTCGAACAGCGCGTCACTTGCGAGCCCCTTGACCACCATCGCCAGCTTCCAGCCGAGGTTGCTCGCGTCACGAATGCCGCTGTTGTACCCCTGGCCCTGCCAGACCGGCATGATGTGCGCGGCGTCGCCGGCAAGCAACACGCGGTCCATACGAAACGTGCTCGCAAGGCGTGCGTTGTGGGTATAAACGCGTTTGCGGATGTAGTCGACCTTCTCCGGATCGGCCACCACCTTGCGGATCAGTCCGGCCATGTTTTCCGGCCTCGAAAGTTCCTCTTCTGTCTCGCCCGGCATCACCATGAATTCGAAGCGGCGGATACCGTGCGGCAAAGCGGCCGACACGTAAGGCCGTTTCGGATCGCAATGCATGTAGACATGGGGCGAGCCGATCGGGTCGTTGCGCACATCCACCACGATCCATTGATTCGGCTTCGTGCGTCCTTCGAACGGCACGTTGAGCATGCGGCGCACGAAACTGTTGCCGCCATCCGCACCGACCATGTACGACGCGCGAATCGTGCGGCGTCCGCCCTGCGCGTGTTCGGTTTCGATGGTGATACTCGAGTGATCTTGCGTAAATGCGGTCAGGCTGTGGCCGAACAGCACCTCGACATGCGGGAAACGGTGCAGGCCTTCGAACAGCACGCGATCGGCGAGCGGCTGGATGAACGCGTTGCGGCGCGACCAGCCGAACTCATCGGTGCGCGGTTCGATCGAGGCAAAGCAGTGGCCGGTGTGCGTGACGAAACGCATCCAGTGGTCGGGCGTAGTGTGCGGCAGGAGTGCATCAGCGAGGCCGACCGACTGAAACACGCGCAACGCTTCATCGTCGAGGCCGATGGCGCGCGGGTAGTCGATGATCTGGTCGAGTTTTTCGACCAGCACGACCCGCACGCCCTGCAAACCCAGGTAGTTGGCGATCATCAAACCGACAGGTCCGGCGCCGATAATCGCAACGTCCGCTGATACAGTTTCGCAGTGGCCTTGATCGGCCGCCGGATCGATAGAGGGGGGCATGTTGTCTCCTTTTTCTCGCGCATGGCGCAAGTTCGTTGGTTCGCAGTCTAGGACCGCCACCCCGCCCCCTCAACATTTTGTGAAATTTGTGCATAGAATGCACATATCTGATTTAAAACGAGTTTTCCGTGACCAAATACACAAACGTACGGGGCCTGTCACGCGGGTTGCAGGTACTGCAAGCGCTCAATTCCATGGAAAGCGGCCGCGCCACCAGCCAGCAGATCAGCGACCTCACCGGGCTGCATCGCACCACGGCGCGACGGCTGCTGGAAACGCTGACGGAGGAAGGTTTCGTGCGGCGCAGCGCATCGGACGACAGCTTTCGTCTGACGTTGCAGGTGCGTTCGCTGAGCGAAGGTTTTACGGATGACGAAAGAATCGCGACGATCGCACCGCCGATCATGGGACGACTTTTGCAGCGCGTGGCGTGGCCGTCGGATCTGACCACGCCGGACGGCGACGCGATGATCATCCTCGAGACCACGCACCGCTTCAGTCCGCTGTCGTTTCACCGTTCGATGGTTGGGCGGCGCCTGCCGATTCTGCTCACGGCCGCTGGGCGCGCTTACTTTGCGATGTGCCCCGAGGGCGAACGCGAGGACATTCTCGATTTGCTGCGTTCGGGTGCGGGCGGAGACGAGCAGAAGGCGCTCGCCTCCAATGATGCGTTGATCAAAAGCCTGGTACGGCGGGTTCGCGCGGACGGCTTCGGATCGAACCACAGCGATTGGGCGGCGCAGAGCAAAATCGGCGCGGTCGCCGTCGCG
Source organism: Paraburkholderia elongata (assembly GCF_013177735.1). Lineage (GTDB taxonomy): Bacteria > Pseudomonadota > Gammaproteobacteria > Burkholderiales > Burkholderiaceae > Paraburkholderia > Paraburkholderia elongata. The sequence continues at coordinate 84,464 of NZ_WOEZ01000052.1, forward strand.
ATCGTGTCTCAGGAGCGTGTGCTGGCGAGTCTAAACGTAGTGTTTCTCTCACGCGCGGTCACGCTGGCCGAAGCGACGCGCCGCTATGTGCCGGAACTACAGGCCGCCGCGCGGGAGATGAGTGAGGCGCTGGAAGCGGAGACGCCATCATCGCAAGCGCTTCGTTCACCGCCGGGAACAGGCTCCGATTGAAGTTGTTCCAGCGCAATTCAAGAAAACAGGTCGTTGACGGTCCTGCCTTGCACACAAAAATTCAGACACTCCCGCCGAATCTGGTACAACTGATGCCCTCGCCGATGCTCTCGCATCTGTCCGCGCAAGACCGCAAGGCTTTGCCGCCGATCGTCGCCTCGGGCTTCGTCTGCAATAAGGGGGACGTGTTCGAAGCGTTGAAGAAAGGCGCCGTCGCGGTATCCGCCAGCGACAGCGAATTGTGGAACCTGGATCCTGATCGTTGAAGGTCCCGTCTTGCTGGAGTAATCAATGGCTAGTGCTGACCTGCAGGTGACACGATGAACGCATTCCGATTTCAAACCGTGCCGACCATGGTCGTCGAATTCGGCGCGGCGCGCCGTCTCGGCGCTTTGTTGCGCGCGCAACTTCCATCGCTCACGCGCCTGTGCGTGGTGACGGATGGTTTTCTTGACCAGAGCGGGCTGCTGAATCCGGCGCTCGCTGATCTCGCGGCGCACGGTTGGAATGCCACCGTGATCGACGACGTTATCGCCGATCCGCCCGAGCACATCGTGCTCGAGGTGACGTCGCGCGCGCGTGAAGCCGGCCCGGAGATTGTGCTGGGACTCGGCGGCGGTTCGTCGATGGACGTGGCGAAGCTGATCGCCGTGTTGGCGCCGCAACAGGAGCAGGCACTCAGCGAGATGTACGGCGTCAACAAAATCACGGTGTCGCGCTTGCCGCTCGTGCAGATGCCGACCACCGCGGGCACCGGCTCCGAAGTCACGGCCGTGTCGATCGTGACGGTGGGCGAGGCGAAGAAGATGGGCGTGGTCGCGCCGCAACTGGTCGCCGATCTGGCCATTCTCGACGCGGAACTGACGCTCGGGCTGCCTGCTGCCGCGACGGCGGCAACCGGCGTCGACGCGATGGTTCATGCGATCGAAGCGTACACGTCCGCACATTTGAAGAACCCGGTGTCTGACATGCTGGCGGTGAAGGCGCTCGAACTGTTGTCGCGCAATCTGTTGCCCGCATGCGAGAACGGCCAGAATCGCGAGGCGCGCGAAGCGATGTTACTCGGCGCGGCGTTCGCCGGTCAGGCGTTCGCCAATTCGCCGGTGGCCGCCGTGCATGCGCTCGCGTATCCGATCGGTGGCATTTATCACGTCCCGCACGGTCTTTCGAATGCGCTCGTGCTGCCGCACGTGTTGCGGTTCAACGCCGAGGCAGCGGCACCTCTGTACGCGGAACTCGCGGACGTGATCGTGCCGGGTATGACGGGCAGCGCGGAGAGCAAGACGCTGGCATTGATCGAACGGCTCGAACAGATGATTGCCGCGACGGCGATTCCGGCCCGGTTGCGCGATGTCGGCATCGAACGTAGCGGGCTCGAGCGGATGGCGAGCGACGCGATGTTGCAAACGCGGCTTCTGGTGAATAACCCCCGGCCTGTTACCGAGGCCGATGCGTTGGCGATTTATACCGCTGCGTTTTAATCGGCGCAGGGCGTGTAAGTGGAGGTGGGCGTCGCTGCGGTGTTTGGCGGCGGCTCCGCGCCGTTACGCCCACCGGACACGTTACGTAGCATGCACGTGGAACACGGCGTAGCCACCTTAGGTTGAATCGCGGTTTTGACGCGGCAAATTCTTCATATCATAAGTTCTTCAACCACATATGCGCTGAATCCTTGAGATGAAGCCATAAGTCGCATTTGGCGTGCAACTTGCAGTGTTGGCCCCACCAATAATCGTTCAACGGGGAAATCATGCAAAAATTCGTCGGTCGGACAGCCATCGCTGTCGCGACATCTACAATACTCGCGCTCTACGGTTGTGGAACTAGTAATCTCGGTACTCACAGTAGCGGGCTTGGCGGGGGCGGGCTCGGCGGAACTTCGGGGATCTCAGGCTCCGGCACTTCGGGTGGCTCTTCGGGTGGTACGTCCGGTAGCTCTGGCACCGGCAGTTCCGGCACGAGCAGCTCCGGCTCAAGCAGTTCCGGCACTAGCAGCTCAGGCGCCTCCTCCACCCCACTCGGCAACGTCGTCACCCAAGGCAGCAACCTCATCACTGCCGTAGGCACGACCGTCGCTGATGCGGGTTCCAAGATCACCGGCACCTCCGTCCCCGGCGTCAACGGCGCAACGACTTCGAATCTCGGCGCTGCAATCACCGATCTCGGCAACGGCGTCAAGGTACTCGGCAATGGCACGGCCGCAGGTCTAGGCACGCTGGGCAGTTCGGCCAATCCGCTTGGCCCGACCCTGACCTCCACATCGGGTCTCGTTACCAAAGCAGGCGCGGCCATTACGGCGGTCGGCGGTGTGGTGACGAGTCTCGGAACCGGGCCTCTCGCGCCGCTCGCACCCGTCACGTCGACCTTGGGTACGGTTGTCGGCGGTGTGGGTGGCGGCGTCGTCAAAGTTGGCTCGGGATTGAATTCGGCGCTGACCAGCGCGCCGGTTCAACAGGTCGAGACCCAACTGAGCACGGCCATCAACCCGATCACCCTCATGGTCTCGAATACGACGCAGACCGTCGGCAACACCACGGGCCTCGGCGCGCCGCTCAACAACTTGCTGAGCACCATCGGCAACGGACTCGATTCGGCCGGTCAGAAAGTGTCGGGTGCCACCGGTAACCAGGCGGGTAAAGATGTCGGCGGCGTAGGGAGCCAGCTGGGCAAGACGGCCACGAGCACGGGCGGACTGCTGACGGGCGCGACGACCAACCCGTTGGCGCCGATCGCCGGCCTGGTGGGCCCGCTTGGCGGACAGGGCGGATCTGGCGGTGGCCTCAGCATCCCGCCGCTGACCGGCCTGATCGGCAACCTCGGTTCGCTCGGTGGGACCGGTAGCACCGGCAACCCGCTCGCGCCGATCACCGGACTCGTCGGCAGCTTGGGTTCGCCTGGCGGCACCTCCGGCGCCGGCGGTCCGCTCGCACCGGTCACCGGACTTCTCGGCAGCCTGGGTTCGCTTGGCGGCACCTCCAGCGCCGGCGGCCCGCTCGCGCCGGTCACCGGACTTCTCGGCAGCTTGGGTTCGCCTGGCGGCGCCTCCGGCACCGGCGGTCCGCTTGCCCCGGTCACGGGCCTCGTCACGACGCTGACCTCGACGCTGGGCGGCGCCGCGGGCCAAGGCTCACCACTCGCACCGGTCACAGGCCTCGTCACCACGTTGACCTCGACCGCCAGCGGCGCGGCTGGCAAGACCTCGCCGCTCGCGCCGGTCACCGGCCTCGTGACGGGCTTGACCGGCAGCACGGGGAGCGGTTCGACCAGCACGAATCCGCTGGCGCCGGTGACGAACCTTGTCACTGGATTGCTTGGTGGCGTCGCCAGTAAATAAGCGGTAATTCGGCACAGCGGCCGGGACTTAAAAAATCAAAATTCCGGCCGCTATCTATGTCATGAATACGAGGATGACATGAACTCCACTCTGGATAACGTAGCGCACGTAGAAGAGCAGCGGCCGAGTTCGGCGACGCCGTTCTCTGTAGGCCTGCTTGGCATCGTCGTCGGCCTTCTGACGCTCTGGCTGCTACGCGACATTACTGCGCTGGACGGCGCGGGCCGCAGCACCGCCGCCTGTCTCGCGATCATCGCGACGATCGCCCTATACGAGCTGTTTGTCGCACGCGTGCATCTACGCCCAAGCGCCGGACTTACCGGCCAGGCGGTTCGGCCGCTCAGTGTTGCGCGCGTGGGTTTGCGCGTTGCCGCGCTAGCTTCCGTGTATGCCGGCATCGGTCTGCTCTACTGGCTGTTGCCCGAGTATCACGGCACGTTCTATAACCCCTTCTGGTCTTTGATCCGTACGCTCGCACCGTATCTGATCGTGGCCGCGCCGTTTTATTTTGCGTGGATGGACAGGCGTCAGCGCGAGGTCGACGATGCCTATATGTTGTGGGGCCGCCTGGTGTTTCGCGGGCAGCGCCCAGGCAACTGGAAGCCCGTGCGTGAAATGCTGGCCGGATGGATGGTGAAAGCGTTCTTCCTGCCGCTGATGATCACCTATCTTTCCACCGACGCGGACCATATCGGCGCATCGCTCGCGACCGCCATGAACGCGCCGTTCTCGCTTGCGACGTTCAGGTTCATGTACGACCTGTCCTTCACGATGGACCTGATGCTCGGCACTGTGGGTTATTTGTGCACACTGCGCATTCTCGATACCCACGTGCGCAGCGCGGAGCCGACCGCGCTCGGCTGGCTGGTTGCGCTTGTCTGCTACCAGCCGTTCTGGTCGGTGATCTCGAGCCAGTACTTTCACTACCAGGGCGCGATGTTCTGGGACAACTGGCTGATATCCGTGCCCATTGTCCGAATCGTCTGGGGCGCCGCGATCATCGCCCTGGTCTTCTGCTACGCGCTGTCCACCATCGCGTTCGGATTGCGGTTTTCGAACTTGACCAATCGCGGCATCATCACCTCGGGCCCGTATCGCTTCACGAAGCATCCCGCCTACATCACGAAGAATTTGTCGTTCTGGATGGTCTCGGTACCGTTCGTCGAACCGTTGGGCTGGCGAGTCGCGCTCACGCACTGCTTCGGGCTAGCGGCCGTGAATCTGCTGTATTTCATGCGTGCCAAAACCGAAGAGCGGCATCTGATGAACGATCCCGACTATCGTGCTTACGCTGAATGGATCGCGAGGAATGGGTTGTTCGCCAGGATCGGACGCGCGTTTAGATAAGGTGTTTTGCGCGCAGGACGTTACGTAACGTCCTGCGCCGTGGTCACGATTCGCGGCTTAACGCCAGCACATTGGCCAGCCCGGCCTTCGGGCGTGAAAACAGGAAGCCTTGCACCAACACTTCCGGCCATGATGCGTTCAACCACTGCAACTGTGCTTTGCTCTCGACGCCGTTCACCACGACCTGCACGTCGAGCGCATGGAGCATATCCAGCAACGCCGACATCACCACGCAGGCACGAGGATCGCGCGGAACCACGGCCATCAGTTCAGGCGCGATCGTGACGGTGTCCACGTCGAGTGCACCGAGCAGTGCGAGCGAAGATGCGCCGTTGCCCCACTTGCCCAGCGAGATGGCGGCTCCCGCAGACCGAAGGCCGGCCGTCAGGGTACGCAAGGACAGCAGACGTGCCGCGTCAGCGCTATCGGGCACTTCGATTTCAAGCAGGTTGGCCGGCACCACATACGAGCGCGCGATGCGCGCGAGATCGTCGGCAAACGATTCGAGCACGGCCACTTGCGCCGGCACCGTGATCGCAACTGGCAGCAGCGCCATCTTCGAAGAGAGGCAGTCGCGCAACTCACGGCACACGCCGTCGATGACGAACAAGGCCATCTCCCGCGCGACCTGCGGGTGTTCGAGCGGCATCATGAAAATGCCGGGAAGCAGCAGCCCATAGTCGGGATGCGTCCATCGGACCTGCGCTTCGAGGCGTGCCAGCGCTCCGTTTGCAGCGCGATAGGAACCTTGAAACACGAGATGAAACTCGCCCGCGCGCAGACCTTCGCGGACGCGGCTTTCGAGTTCGCTCAGCACGACAGGATCGTCGCGCGAGTCGTCCCAATCGGTCTGTTCAACGCAAGCGTTACGCGTGCCGAACGTCGTTGCGAGCGATACAGGCTTTTCATAGTCGAGCGTGAGCATGGCGTCGGCGCATTTTTTTAACCTGGCTAACGCACGCACATGTCGTGCCAACTGGCACGCTCGCTGCGCGATCCAACGGCGGCCATGACCGATAAACCCTACGGGACAATGGTTTACAGCGATACGGTCAAACCCGTCGAGACGCAATTTTCATCGCCAAACGTTGGTATGAACGCAAACGTTACGTAGCGTTTCGCATCGACGTTACGGTGCGTCGCCCAGAGAGTCGAACGCGGCGATTACGACAAGTCCGTCTCTCCACACAGAGAAACGGTTTTATGCATCATGAATAAGATTGCGATATAACGAGCGGTAAAATTTGAGGTTGCGCACTGCAACAATTAAATTTGACCGAGAAAAAAAGATTTACTAGTATCGGCACCAACGCAGCATGCAACGACTGCGCATTCCTCATACAGTCATTCAAGGCGGCCGATGCTTCAGATCCCTCTCTCCGACGCCGATTGGGCGCGCGTCCAGAGTCTCTTTCCTGTGGTTTCGTCCGGTCGCGGACGCCCCCGTCGCAGTGATCGCGAGATCCTCAACGCGATACTCTGGGTTCTGCAGACGAAAGAAAAATGGCACAGGCTTCCGGCGACTTTTCCGCCGCAGCAGACTTGTTATCTGCGGTATACGACCTGGAAAAGAACGGGCGTTCTAGACCAGGTGAATGAGCGTCTTCCGCTGTGCAATCTGACGCTGTCGTCCTGCTAGATTAGCGGGAAGCATTGCTTCGCATACCATATCGATTCAGAAGCGATCCGCTGTCTCACGGATCGCTTCTGTGATCGCTCGTGCCCGGCAGCGCGTCAGGCCTTGCCGTTCATTCGATCCATCACTGCCAGTAGATCAGTGAGCGACTGCTTGCATTCCGCTGCGTTCGGCGCGCCGGCGCGCAACGCGCTCAGCGCGCGGTCGATTGCTTTGTCGACGGTGTGCCAGTCAGCTGCGGCACGCGGCTTCAGCGAAGGCTCGGCGTCGTCCCATGCGAGTTCCAGATCTTTGATGCGCGTCTTGCCGCCCGCGAGATCGCCTTTGTCGACGAGTACCGCCGTGTCGGCGGCGATCTTGCGGAACGGCGAAAGGTCGCCGAGCTTCGACGCCTTGACAGGCTCTGCCGCCTCGGCCGACGAAAAGCCGATCCTGCCCGCCTCGTGATGCCCGAAGCTGATAGCGGAGATGGCGATGAAAGAAGCGATGACGGCTTTGCTGAGGGTGCGTTGATTCATGATTATTCTCTTCTGTTGGATCCGAAATACGATTGAAAAAGGACTACGTGTACGACTTCTCGAGCGGCACGCGCTCAAGGTTCACGTGCTGCAAGGGCGCGCACGGACCGCTGTTCGACTGCACTCGCGAAGATAACCAGCACGACGATCGCACTCAGGAAAAGCACACTCGTATTGATCGTGCCGAGGCCGATACCGCCGTACGCGCGCGACTGCGAAAGCAGGTCGCCGAACGAGGCGCCAAGCGGCCGCGTCAGAATGTAGGCAAGCCAGAAAGTCAGCACCGGATTCCCGCCGACGTAAAAGATGACGCCCACCAAAGCGATCAGCGCGCTGAATGCCACGACACCGATCATGAAACCGAGCCCCAGCGCTTCTGTCGCAAGATCGCCGGCCGCGGTGCCCAGCGCGAAGGTGAACAACACAGCAGCCCAGTAGAAAAGCTCCCGCCGCATCGTATAGATGGTGTGAATAGAAAGCGTCCGCTCGCTGCGATACCAGAGAGCGAACACCACGGCCAGCGCGAGGGCAAATACGATCGTGCTGACATAGAGACTGACGCCGAGCTTGTCGGTCAGTGCATCGGTAATCTGCGTGCCGACCACACTGACCAGCACCACGGTCAGCCAGTAAATCCCCGGCACGTACTTGCGCATACGAAGCTGCACGGCCAATGCGGCAATCAGCAACGTAAACATGATTCCGCCGGTGAGCGCGGTACCGAGCCCCACATGCACGGCCAGATAGTCCGCGCCGGTTTCGCCGACGGTGGTCGCCATGATCTTGATCGCCCAGAAGACAAGTGTTGCCTCGGGCACTTTGTTGCGCATCTCGGCAACACGATAAGTTGAGGTCTCTAGCAAGCTGGTTCTCCCATCAATAAGCACTGAATTCGACGTTGCGAGAAAGCGCGCTGCGCTCACTCAATGGGGCGAATAGTGCAATGGCGAACCTTATGAAAACCTTACGGAAGATGCCGACAAAACCACCGAATCGCGGCAGGAAATGGGGAGTTAAAAGGCGTCTTGAACGAGCCTTAAGAGATGCTTAAGGACTTCCACAAAATCAAAAAATATACTGCTCAAGCACTGCGAATCGAGGCCGATAGACAGAACGCAGTACACACGTTTTTCTATCAGGAGATTTAGATGTCCATTCAGGCAATCGGCCAAAGCGCCGTACAAGCACCGGCCTCATCCGCCGCGTCGACATCGAGTTCAGCGTCGGCCGCGCCGGCATCGAGCACGAGCGCTTCTTCTGCTACGGGGTCGAGCACCAGCACGTCCGCATCGTCCGCGTCGTCCGCATCTTCGTATACGGTCAACATCAGCGCCGCCGCACATGCTTTGTTGGCCGAAGCAAGCGAGACGTCGGTTCAAACCGCGCAGGAAGCAGGAAAGGGCGATCAGCAGGCGCAACGCCTGCTCGCCAAGGAGGCCGCAGCCAAAGTGCATTAACCCCAGCTTTAGCTTCTGAAATTGCTGGAACCCGCATCAGTTGTAGGGTTCGGCAATTTTTTAGTAGTCCTATGTAGCCATGTAATTCACATTATCACCTTGATTTTTCGCTCATGCTTTGCTTTTAT
>NZ_WOEZ01000053.1 GCF_013177735.1 Paraburkholderia elongata
GCGCCGCCGCAGGGGTTCGCGGTGCCGTCATTCGGCATGCCGATCGACCAGATGGAGGAGACCGCGCTCGAACGCCGGCCTGAGCTCGTCGAGGCGAGCTACAACGAACGCATCAGTGTCAACGAGACGCACAAGGCGATGGCGAAGCTCTTGCCGGGCGTTGAGCTTCAGCTAGGCAGCCACTACGACAGCAACAGCTTCTTCGTCTACCACTGGTGGGAGGCGGCCGGCATCAACGTGAGCTGGAACCTGCTCAACGTGCTGAACGCGAAGAACATTCGCGGCATGGCGAACGCGCAGCTCGAAGTCGCGCACGCGCAGCGGCTCGCGCTGTCGATGGCGGTGCTCACGCAAGTGCACGTCGCACGTGCCGAGCTTGCCGCGCGGCAACGGCAGTTCGAGCTCTTCAAGGAAATGAACGACGTCGACCAGCAGATTCTCCAGCACACGCACAACGCGACCGTGGCGAACGCGCAGGGCAAGCTCGAAGAGATTCGTGCGGCCACGAGCGCGATGATGTCGGAGCTGCGCATGTACCAGAACTATGGCGAACTCGAAAGCGCGTACGGGCAATTGCTCGCGTCGCTCGGGCTCGACCCGGTGCCGGGGAAACTCGACGGCGGCGACCTCGCGTCGGTGGAGCAGTCGATTGCAATGGCAGAGAAGCGCTGGGCCGAACTCGGCCAGGCAAGCGGAGCGAAGACGCAATGAAGTCATGGTGGCTGGCAAGGGCAGGGGGTCTGGCGGTTTTGTTGTGCGCGCAACCGGGTTGGAGTGCGCCGGGCGCATCACCCGCTCCGGGTGGCGACGACGGGCGCATACGAATTCAGCTCGTGTCGCGCGACGAGGTCGAAATCTCGAGCGAAATCGGCGCGAAAATCGCGTCGCTGCCGTTTCGCGACGGCGACGCGTTTCGCTCGGGGCAGACGCTCGTGTCGCTCGACTGCTCGCTCTACGCGGCGCAATTGCGCAAGGCGCAGGCCGAGGCCGACGCGGCGACGCAACTGAAGCAAGTCGACGAGCGGCTGTCGCAGCTGCATTCGATCGGTGAAATCGACGTGGATGAGGCGAGAGCCAAGGCGAAAGCGAGCGCGGCTGAAGTCGCCTACATGCAGGCAACGGTCCACAAATGCGTAATCTCGGCGCCGTTTGACGGACGTGTGGCGAAGCGCAGCGCCGCCGCGCAGCAGTTCGCCGAAGCCGGCAAACCGATCATGACGATTCTCGATACGAGCCATCTCGAGTTGAAGATGATCGTGCCGTCGAAGTGGCTCGCGTGGCTCAAGCCCGGGCATCCGTTGACGGTGCGCGTCGACGAGGTCGGCAAGACGTATCCGGCGAGCGTCGCGCGCATCGGCGCGCGCGTCGACCCGGTCACGCAGACCGTCGACGTGACCGCCTCGCTCGACGGCCACGCCCCCGACCTCCTGCCCGGCATGAGCGGCTGGGCCAGCTTCGCGAATCGGTGAAATGATGAACGGCCCCCACGCTCACTGCGTTCGCTGCCCCCCAAGGGGGCCGGTCAGTACGCTTTGGGCGCCCCGGCGCGTACTGATGAACAACAACCCCCACGCTCGCTACGTTCGCTACCCCCCGAGGGGGCCCGTCAGTACGCTCGGGGCGGCCCAGCGCGTACTGACATGAACGCACCGGTACGCATAGAAGCGGGTGATCTCGCGCTGTTGTGGCAGCTCGCGGCGCGCGCGAGGGAGGCGGAGAGCGAGCAGACGCTCGGCTTCACGATCGTCAACGAGACGCTGTCGTTGATTCCCTATCGGCAGGCCGCATGGTGGCGTGCGCCGTCGCATGCGCCAGGCGCGGTCGCGGCGGTGTCCGGCTTGCCGCAGAGCGATCCAGGTGCGCCGTACGTGCAGTGGCTCGGCGAGATGTTCCGCGCGCTCGTGAAGCAGGCGGCGCTTGATACGAGCGGCGCCGGGACTGACGATGGCGCAGGAGCCGGTGCATCGTCGAACGCAGCACGAGCGCCGGGCGCAACGGCCTCGTCCGCGGCAGGCAACGGCGTCGGCGCGGCTGCGCCGTCCACGCGTCCCTACGCGTTGACGTTCGCGCATCTGCCCGCCGCCGTCGCCGCCGACTGGAGCACGTGGTGGCCGATGCACGCGCTGTGGGTGCCGCTTGTCGATCGTTCCGGCCGCTCGTTCGGCGGCGTCGTGTTCGTGCGCGACAACGCGTGGACGCATACCGAAGAGGTGATGCTCGCGGAACTCGCGCAGGTCTGGGCGCATGCGCTTGGCGCCTTCGCGCCGCGTGCGACGTGGACCGCGCGCGCGAGGCTCCTTTTGCGCCCCGGCAAAGTGCGGCGCCGCGCGCTCGCCGCGCTCGCGCTGCTGTGCGTGGCGCCCGTGCCGCTGACCGTGCTCGCGCCCGCGGAAGTCACCGCGAAGGACCCGTTCGTCGTGCGCGCGCCGCTCGACGGCGTAATCGACCGGCTCTACACGCAGCCGAACCAGCGCGTCACGCCGGGCACGCCGCTCTTCGCGCTCGATTCGACGACGCTCGCCTCGCGCAATGCGGTCGCGAACAAAAACTTCGACACGGCCCAGGAGGAGTACCGCCAGACCGCGCAGCTCGCCGTCACGGACGACAAGAACCGGCTCGACATGGCGCTGCGCAAGGGCAAGCTCGACGAAAGCCAGGTGGAGCTCGACTACACGGCGCGCGAGCTTGCGCGCGTGCGCGTGACGGCCGCGCGCGGTGGCGTCGCGGTGTTCGCCGATACGAACGATTGGACCGGCAAGGCGGTGTCGGTAGGCGAGAAGGTGATGCTGCTCGCCGATCCCGCGAACGTCGAGCTCACCGCGTACTTGCCGGTGGCCGACAACATCGACGTGAAACCGGGCGCGACGCTCACGCTGTATCCGAAGAGCTCGCCGCTCTCCGCCTACGACGCGCGCATCGACACCATCGCCTATCGCGCGGAGCCGACGCCGGACGGCGTGCTCGCGTATCGCGTGAAGGCGACGTTCGCGGGCGCTGGCGCGCGGCCGGTGCTCGGCGTGATGGGCACGGCGCACATTCACGGCCGCTGGGTGCCGCTCGCGTACTACGTGCTGCGCCGGCCGTTGACCACCGTGCGGCAGTGGCTCGGCTGGTAGGGCCGCGCGTTTCCCGCCCACTTCATCGAACTCATTGATCTTCGCCACGAACCCGAGCGCGCCACCGATGCCCCGTCTTCCCCAACTGCGCCAGGAACTGACCTTGACGCGCGGCGCCGCAACGCCCGACGGCGCGCCGACCTGGATGCTGCACGACCCGGCGGGCAACCGCTTCTTCCAGATCGGCTGGCCCGCGTTCGAGATGCTGTCGCGCTGGGCGCTCGACGACCCGCAGGCGATCGCCGCGTCGATCAACGAGCAAACCACGCTGAACGTCGGCGTCTCCGACATGGAGGCGCTCGTGCGGATGCTGCGCCAGCAGAACCTGCTGGTATCGGCGAGCGCAGCGGACACCGGGCGCCTCGCCGCCGCGGCCGACGCGAGCCGCTTGTCGCACGCGATGTGGCTCCTCAAGCACTACCTGATGATCCGCATTCCGCTATGGCATCCAATGGCGTTCCTGCGACGCTTTGCGCGCTACGCGGATCTCGCGTACCGGCCCGCGTTCTGGGCGGCGGTCGCGCTGTGCGCGGTGCTCGGACTCGGGCTCGTGTCGCGCCGCTGGGACGAGTTCGTGCACACGTTTCATGGCTATGCCGATTTGAACGGCCTGCTGGCAATCGGGCTTGCGCTCGCGTTTGCGAAGGTCCTGCACGAATTCGGCCATGCGTTCACCGCGCATCGCTACGGCTGCCGCGTGCCGACGATGGGTGTGGCGTTCCTGGTGATGCTGCCGGTGCTCTATACCGATACCACTGACGCCTGGAAGGTCCCTGGCCGCGCGGACCGTCTGCGCATCGGCGCCGCGGGGATGCTCGCCGAACTCGCGCTCGCCGCTTTTGCGACGCTCGCCTGGAGTCTGCTGCCGGACGGCCCGTTGCGCGCCGGTGCCTTCCTGCTCGCGACGACCACCTGGATCGGCACGCTGACGATCAACGCGAGCCCGTTCATGCGCTTCGACGGCTACTTCCTGCTGTCAGATTGGCTCAATATGCCGAACCTGCACGACCGCGCGTTCACGTTCGGCCGCTGGCGGATGCGCGAGTGGCTGTTCGGCTTCGGCGATCCGCAGCCCGAACCGTGCGCGCCTTCGCGGCGCCGCTTTCTGATCGCATTTTCGTTCGTGACGTGGCTGTATCGGCTCGCCGTGTTCCTCTCGATTGCGCTCGTCGTCTATCACGCCTTCTTCAAGGTACTCGGCGTGATGCTGTTTTGCGTCGAGTTCGGCTGGTTCATCGTGCGGCCGGTGGTGCGCGAAGTCGCCGCGTGCTGGCGCCGCCGCCACGAATTGCGCTGGTGCAGGCAGACCGTACGCTGCGCGGCGTTAGGCGGTGTGCTGTTCGTGCTGCTCGTGCTGCCGTGGCATGGCGGCGTCAACGCGCCGGCGGTGTTCGGGCCGCTGCGCGCGCAAGGGCTCTATGCGCCGCAGGTTGGGTACGTATCCGCGCAAGCTACTCTCGCGCGCGACGGCGAGCGCGTGCATGCGGGCGATGTGCTCGCGGTGCTCGAGTCGCCCGATCTTGGGCATCGTCTGCAAGAGGCGCAAACGGATGCTGCGCTGCTGCGCTGGGAAGTCGAACAGCAGCCGTTCGATCAGCGCTTGCTGGAGCAGGGCGTCGCGCTGAAAAAGCGCTGGGACGCAGCGCGCGAGACGGTCGCGGGACTCGAGGCGCAGGTCGCCCAATTGACGCTGCGAGCGCCATTCGACGGCACGGTTCAAGCCGATGACGAACTCGCGCCCGGCACGTGGCTCCCACGCGGCGAGCGCCTGTTCGATGTGGTCGGGACCGCTGGCATCAAGGGCGATGCGTTCGTCGGCGAGGACGACGCCGGACGCATCGCACCCGGCGACGCCGCGCAGTTCGTCGCATCGGTGGCCGAAATGGGCACGCTGCATTGCCGCGTAACGGCGATCGACCGCGTGAACATCGCGACGCTCGACGAGCCCGCGATTGCGAGCGTGTACGGCGGGCCGGTTCCGGCCGAGATGCAGCCCGGCACACGGCAGCTCGTGCCGCTCTTGGCGACCTATCGCGTGCGGATCGGCGAGTGTGCGGGAAACAAGGCGCTCGCGCGGCAGATCACCGGAACTGCGACGCTCGGGCACGCGCGCGAAAGCTTCGCGGTGCGCGGGCTGAACCGGCTCATTTCCGTGCTGGAGCGCGAAGGCGGGGCGTAGTCTCACGATCAGCCAGTGGAAACACACTGGTAACCATATAGCAGGCCCGAACCTCGCGGTGAAAGGCGCAGGGAATTCGAGATCGACGGGGCAGGTCAGCGTCGTGCGCCGTATTGAGTCGAGGCAATCAGACGGAAGACAGAGGCGACGCACAGCGCGGGCGCCAAGCCGCACGTCGACGTTGCTTTTTTATCGCGGCTTCGGCTAAAATTGCGGATTGCTGTGTTTTTCGTTGTATCCAACGGATCGAATTGTGTGGAAGCTTTACCTCGAGCTTTACCCCGTAAGGCTTGATGGGCCGTCTTCTAGCCTCTCAGCACACCGGTTTCAGATTCGGTTAAGTGTTACAGCGCAGTGTAGTTGCAGTACAAGGAGTGGTAGTTCAGTCGGTTAGAATACCGGCCTGTCACGCCGGGGGTCGCGGGTTCGAGTCCCGTCCACTCCGCCAGTATCCACGAAAGGCGAACTCCGGTTCGCCTTTTTTATTGCCCGCTGTTGTAAGATCGGGCGTTCTGTTTTTGGCACTCCTCACGCATGCTCGATTTTTTCCGCAATCACAAACGCCTGATGATGTTCATGCTCATCCTCGTCATTGTGCCGGGGTTGGGTTTTGTGGGCATTCAAGGCTTCCGCGGCTTCTTTGACGAAAGTGCAAACGTCGCCAGCGTCAACGGTCACAAGATCACGCGCGCAGAGTATGACGGCGCGATGCGTCAGCAGCTCGACCGCGCCCGTCAGATGCTCGGTGCGCAGTTCGACATGAAGTCGTTTGATACGCCTGAACGCCGTCGCGAAATGCTCGACGGTCTGATCGAGCAGCGTGTGCTGGCCGACGAAACACAGCGCCTGCATTTAACCGCATCTGACGACGCCGTGCGCCGCGTGCTGCTGAACGATCCGGTGATCTCGTCGCTGAAGAATCCTGACGGCTCGATCGACGTCGACCGTTACAAGCAGTTGCTCGCGATGCAGGGCATGACGCCCGATCAATACGACGAACGTGTGCGTTACGGCCTTGCCACGCAGCAGTTGCCTGCCAGCATTCAAGGCAGCGCCTTCACGTCGAAGACCCTCGCACAGCATTTGACCGAGCTCGCCGAACAGCAGCGCGAAGTGCAGGGTATCGCGTTCCATCCGCGTGACTACGCCGCGAAGGCGCAGCCCACGGATGCGCAACTGCAGGCGTACTACGACGCGCATCGCAACGACTTCGCCACGCCGGCCACGGCAACGATCCAGTACCTGGTGATGTCGCCGGCAACGTTGTCGGCAGCCGTGCAGCCGAGCGACGCCGACCTGAAAAAGTACTACGACGACAACATCGCGCATTACCGCACGGACGGTCAGGTGCGCGCGAGCCACATCCTGATCGCCGCGCCGAAAGATGCCAGCGCGGCTGACAAGGCCAAGGCGAAGCAGAAGGCCGAAGAGTTGCTCGCGCAGATCAAGGCGCATCCGGACCAGTTCGCGCAAATCGCGCAGCAGAACTCGCAGGATCCGGGTTCGGCGTCGAAGGGCGGCGACCTGGGTTACTTCGGCCGCGGCATGATCGCCGGCGGCCAGGCGTTCGACGACGCCGTGTTCGGTCTCAAGAAAGACGAAGTCAGCGGCATCGTGCAGACCGACTTCGGTTATCACATCGTCAAGGTCACGGACGTGAAGCCGGCCGTCACCAAGCCGTTCGACGAAGTGAAAGATCAGATCGCAACAGACCTGAAGACGCAGCTGGCAAGCAAGGCATTCAGCGACGACTCGGAAGGCTTCACGTCGATCGTCTACGAGAAGGCGAAGAGCCTGCAGCCCGCCGCCGACAAGTACAAGCTGCAACTGCAAACGGCCACGGTCACACCGCAGCCGAATCCGAAGCTGCCGCCTGACAGCCCGCTGAACAATGCGAAGTTCCTGGCTGCTGTCTTCGCAAACGATGCAGTCACCGCGCGCAACAACACACAGGCGATCGACGTCGGCGGGAACACGCTGGTCGCGGCGCGCGTTACCGACTACAAGGCTGCAGCCGTGCCGGCGCTCGATGCCGTCAAGGACGCAGTGCGTCAGAAAGTGATCGCGGTTCAGTCGAACGAGGCAGCGCACAAGGACGGCATCGCGAAGCTGGCGGAGTTCGACAAATCGAAGGCCACGACGGGCTTCTCGTCGCCGTTGAAGGTTTCGCGTAATGACGCACAAGGCATGCCGCCGGCTGCATTGAGTGCAATCTACAAAGCGGACGCGCAGAAATTACCTGCCTACGTCGGTGTGGATCTCGGTGACGACGGCTATGCGATCTATCGCGTGAACGCGGTTGTTGCGGGTGCCCCGATCGATCCGCAGCGTTTGGCTGCTGCGCAGCAGCAGATTGCACAAGTCGACGCACAGTCCGACGCTGAGGCTTACGTCGAGGCACTGCGCGCCCGTTCGAAGGTGAAGTTCTACGGGGCGCTCGACAGCAGCAATGCGCAGGCGAGCGGCGACTAAGCTCAGGCTCGAGCGCGCAAGCAAGTAAAGCGCGCAGGCGCAAAAAAGCCCCGCAATTTTGCGGGGCTTTTTTCATTTGACGCGTACAAGCTCGTCAAACGGTTTGCTCGAGAGCGCGGCTTCTTATATCGTCAGCAGCCTAGAGGCAAGCGCTGATCGAGCTGGTGGCATCGCTGCCCGCAGCGCCATTGCCGCGCAACCCGACCCACGAACCCGGGCCAGTGTAGGACGGCCGAACCACGGCGGCGGCGCCGTCAGGTGGCTGCTGACCCGGCACATAAACATCCATTGCCTGATCGTTAGCCATGATGTCTTGCGACACGACTTGCTTTTGCGAGCTATCGGCCCACTTTTGCGCGATGCACGTAGCGACGGCTTTCGGCGGCTGCTGGCTTTGGCCCACGGATTGGACACCGGCGGGCGGTTGAGCGGCGCCCGCAGAAATTGCCACGGTCAAAGCGATTAACGGTAAATATTTCACCTTACCTCCTCAAAAGTCGCTCAGAATCGAGCCGGGTTACGCGGGATTACGAAAGTGCCGGATCGACCTAATCGATCCGCTTACCGATCCGCGTTCCCCAATTACCGGAAACAAGTTGCTAGCGAGCTTTTCAGTGCGGCGAACTTGTGCGAAGGAGTGGCTTGACAGCCGGCCACACGTTATTGAGCAGCACTGGCTGTGCCTGCTGCGTGGGATGGATCTGATCCGCCTGAAACATGTCCGGTTTGTCGGCGATGCCGGCCAGCAGGAAGGGCACCAGCGGCACTCGCAGTTGCTTCGAGAGTTCGCCGTACAGGCCGTGGAACTTTTGCGTGTAGTCTGGGCCGTAATTGGGTGGTACATACATGCCGACCAGCACGACCTTCGCGTGGCTTTGTTGAGCCTGCTCGATGATCGTACGCAGGTTGTCTTCGGTTGTTGCGAGCGGCACGCCGCGCAACGCATCGTTGGCGCCGAGCTCGACGATCACGATACTCGGCTTGAGCCGCTGCAGGAGCGCCGGCAAGCGAGCCCGGCCACCGCTCGTGGTGTCGCCGCTGATGCTTGCATTGGCGACGCTATAATCGATTCGCTCGTCGGTGAGGCGTTGGCGCATCAAGGCAACCCAGCCAGTGTCGCGGGGCAAGCCGTATTCGGCAGAGATGCTGTCGCCGAGTACGACGATCACCGGCTTGGCCTGTTCCGGCGCATTGGCCGCATGAGCCGGGAAGGGCAGCGAAAACAGGGTTGCGGCCAGCGCGGCCGAGCCGAATGCCGTAGTCAGCGCCAGCGCGCGAGGCGCTACGGCGCGCAATTTCAACCTACGCTTCACCATGCTAAACAAAACTGATCCAGTCATTGAAGTGCGGGGTTTGTGCAAGAAGGTTAAGGATGCCACGGGCGAACTGACGATTCTCGAGGACATCGATCTTGCTATCGATGCCGGCAGCAGTGTGGCGATCGTCGGTGCATCCGGGTCGGGCAAGTCTACGCTGCTCGGCTTGCTCGCAGGATTGGACAGCGCGAGCTCGGGCTCGGTTCGGCTGCTCGGCCGCGAACTCACCGAACTGAACGAAGACGAGCGCGCCGCGTTGCGCAGCGGCTCGGTCGGTTTTGTGTTCCAGTCGTTTCAATTGATGCCGCATTTGACGGCGCTCGAAAACGTCACCTTGCCGCTCGAACTGCAAGGCGGCATCGGGACGCGCGAGGCCGCGGCGCGCGCGCGCGGATTGCTGGAGCAGGTGGGGCTCGCTAAGCGCACTGGGCACTATCCGAAGCTGCTGTCGGGCGGCGAACAGCAGCGGGTTGCTCTCGCACGCGCGTTTGTTACGCATCCGGCGATCCTGTTCGCCGACGAGCCGACCGGCAGTCTCGATGCAGCCACCGGTCACGCGGTGATCGATTTGATGTTCGAGATGAACCGGGCGAACGGCGCCACGTTGATCCTTGTCACGCACGACGTCGAGCTGGCGCGCCGCTGCGATACGACGGTAACCATCGAAGCGGGGCGATTGGCCTGAGGCTGCCAGCCACGCGTCACTCGTTCGCACAAAGCAAAGCGGGCCGCAAGGGCCCGCTTTGCTTTTCATCTCATGCAACTCGATAACGCAACGCTTCTAACCAGGCGCGCGTGAACAATCAGCGCATGCGGCGCGAGCAAGCGCGCCGCTCACGCTCAGCGCTTCAAAGCAGCGCGTGCCCGTGCGATCAGTGCCGACGTCGATGAATCATGCTTCTTCTCATCGACGCTCGCCGACGTCAGATCCGCCTCGACCACTTTGCCGAGGATCTTGCCCAACTCGACGCCCCATTGATCGAACGGATTGATGTCCCATACCGATGCCTGCACCAGCACCTTATGCTCGTACAGCGCGATCAATGCGCCAAGCGAACGCGCGGTGAGCGCATCGACCAGCAGCGTGCTCGTCGGACGGTTGCCCGGAAACACCAGGTGCGGCGCCAGTTCAGGCTTGTCCGCGCCGGCCACTTTCTTCGCTTCTTCGAGCGTGCGGCCAAGCATCAGCGCTTCGCTTTGCGCGAAGCAGTTCGCCAGCAGCTTCGGATGATGACTGACGAGCGGATGCTCCGGCGTCAACACGGCGATGAAGTCGATCGGCACGATGGTCGGCCCCTGATGCAGCATCTGGAAGAACGCATGCTGCCCGTTCGTGCCCGGTTCGCCCCAGGTCACGGCGGCGGTCGGATAATCGACCATCACACCGTCCAGACGCGCCGACTTGCCGTTGCTCTCCATCTCGAGTTGTTGCAGGTACGACGGCAGGAAGTGCAGTGCTTCCGAATACGGCGCGACCAGATAGCTTTGCGAGCCGAAGAAGTTGCGATACCAGATGCCGATCATGCCGAGCAGCACCGGCAGATTCTTCTCAAGCGGTGCGTCGCGGAAATGCTGATCCATCTCGTTGGCGCCGGCCAGCAGTTCGCCGAACTGTTGCGGGCCGATCGCGATCATGATCGACAGACCCACCGCCGACCACAGCGAGTAACGCCCGCCGACCCAGTCCCACATCTCGAACACATTCTCTTTCGCGATGCCGAACTTGACCACCTCAGCCGGGTTCGCCGACACGCCGACGAAGTGCTTCGCCAGCGCGCTTTCCGGGCAGCCTTTCTCGATGAACCAGTCGCGCAGCGAGCGCGCGTTGGTCATGGTTTCGAGCGTGGTAAAGGTCTTGGAGACGATGATCGCGAGCGTCTCTTCGGGATCGATCATCTGCATTACGTTGTACAGATCCGCGCCGTCCACATTCGACACGAAGTGAGTGGTGATCTCGGGCGTGGCCAGATGATGCAGCGCGTGCGCGACCATCTTCGGCCCGAGATCCGAGCCGCCGATACCGATGTTCACGACGTAGCGAATCCGCTTGCCGGTATAGCCGGTCCACTCGCCGCTGCGGACCTTGTCGGCGAACGCGGCCATCCTGGCGCGTTCAGCCTGGATCTGCGCATAAAACGGCGCCTTCGGATCGGTGGCGCGCAGCGCGGTGTGCAATGCGGCGCGGCCTTCGGTCGGGTTGACGACTTCACCCGCGAACATCGCGTCGCGGCGTTTCTCGACGCCGGCTTCGCGCGCGAGTTGCGCCAGCAGTTTCAGGGTTTCGTCGGTGATGCGGTTCTTCGAGAAATCGGCCGCGAGACCGCCGCCCGCGAACGCAAAGCGCTCAGCACGGGTAGGGGCGGGATCGTTCTCGGGGGCGAACCAGTCGCGCATGTGCGCATCGCGAATCTTCTCGTAATGCGTTTGCAGCGAGGACCAGGAGGGGAGCGAGTTCTGCGTCATAGCGTCCGTCTAACGAAGGGGCACGAAGAATGGCACGCGCGTGAAGCGCTGCCGAGGATGATGCAACGATGCTGTTAGAGCGATGCCGCGCGGCCGGGTTCGCGGCGGGTTGCCGTGAAACTTCGCGAGCCCGCCCAGAGATCGAACCGGCTGGCTGAAGTTTCGCCGCAACCCGCGATGGCCTGACGCGCGGCGCAGTCAATCAGTATAACGGCGTTGCGTGACAGGTGGCAGCGGTTTGGGCGTCCCAGCAGGGTTGTTAACTTCCGTTCGACCGTGTTAACTTTGTGACCGTCCAAACAAGACGGCGGGAACAGGGATGATATTCGGGGGCGTATTTTCGGAGCTGCGTGACGCACGGCGGGCGCAGGGCAAGCGTTACGCGCTGGAGCCGCTGCTGTGCGCGATCGTGATGTCGCTGATGGCAGGCGCGAATTCGCTGAGGACGATCGAGGTGTTCATTGGCGAGCGGCGTGCACAGCTGAACGAGCTGTTCGGGACGGACTGGCGCAAGGCGCCGAGCTGGGTGGGCATCCGGAAATTTCTGCTCCAGCTCGACGAGCACGATCTGGAAAGCGCGGTGCGTGCTTTCGCGCAGAAACAGGTTTGCGCGCCGCCGGGGCGGC
>NZ_WOEZ01000054.1 GCF_013177735.1 Paraburkholderia elongata
CTGGCCCGTCTGCGCTCCATGGCACTGAACTGCCTGCGAGCGACATCTGATCGAAGCGTAACTATCGAACTGCGGCGCAACGCCTTGAATTTTGAACACTTACGACGTTGCGCCTGCGGAAGGAGAAATTAACGGCCCTGGGCGTCCCAGACACAGTCCCAAGCCCAGGCACACTTCTGGATGGGTGGGATCATTCAGCCGCTGCCGGATAGAACAGTCGGTTCAGCAAGGTCCGTACCATCGGCGCGAGTTCACCCGCCGTCAAACCCGCCGGGCCGTGGCCTTGTGCGCTCAGCGTGTCGGCGGCGAGGCCGTGCAGGTAGACGCCTGCCAGCGCGGCTTCGTATCGCGGCAGATGCTGTGCAAGCAGTGCGCCGATGATGCCGCCGAGCACATCGCCGGTGCCGCCAGTCGCGAGTGCGGCGTTGCCGGTTGGATTGATCGCGACGCGGCCGTCCGGCGCGGCGATGACGGTGCCCGAGCCTTTCAGCACGACCACGGCGGCAAAGCGTGCAGCCAGCGCCCGTGCGGCGGCGAGACGGTCGCGTTGCACACTCGGCGCGTCGGTGCCGAGCAGGCGCGCGGCTTCGAGCGGATGCGGCGTCAGCACGCACGGGTCGCCTTGCACGCCGCGCGCGGTGACTTCGGCGGCGAGCGACGGGTCTGTCGAAATCAGATTGAGCGCGTCGGCGTCGAACAGTTTGGGCACGTCGAGCGGCAGCATGTCGTGCATGACACGCGTGGCGCGGTCGCGCAGACCCATGCCGCAGCCGACGGCGAGCGCGTCCATCTTGTCGAGCGGCAGATCGTCGACGGCATGCAGCATCAGTTCGGGGTGCGGCGGATCGTAGGGCGGGGCGCCGTCGCCGAGCAAGGCGACGTGCACTTTACCCGCGCCGGTGTAGAGCGCCGCGCGCGAGGCGAGGATCGGCGCGCCGCACATGCCGGTGTCGCCGCCGACCACGGCAAGGCTGCCGAAGCTGCCCTTGTTGGTGGCGAAGTCGCGCGACGGCAGGAAGGCGGCGAACAACTCGGGCGCGTTGAGTTGCACGGCCGTGCGGGCGGTGCTGTCGATGCCGATCGGCGCCACTATCACCGTGCCGGCGAGATCGCGGCCCTGTGCTGTGAAGAGGCCGGGTTTCGCGCCGATGAAGGTGATCGTGTGGGTGGCGTGGACCGCGAGGCCATCGCTCTGGTTTTCGCTTCGGCCCTGGTCAGGGTCCCGCCTCTCGCCGACTACCGTGCCGGTGTCGCTGTCGAGGCCGCTTGGCGTGTCGAGCGCCAGAACGCCACCCCTTCTGGACTTTGCTTTCGTGCGTTGCGAGAGTTGGCGGGCGATGGTGGCAAAGATGCCTTCCAGGGGGCGGGTCAGGCCGATGCCGAACATGCCGTCCACCAGCCACGTGTAGCTGTCCAGCGAGGCCGGCGGCGCCGTGGTAATGGCTACGCCCGCCGCACGGGCTGTGTCGAGCGCCCAGCGGGCGTCGTCCGGCTTGACTTCAAGCGGCATGCACAGGTCTACGGCGATGCCTGCCTGGTGGAGCTCCGCGGCCATGATCAATGCGTCGCCGCCGTTGTTGCCCGGGCCTGCTATGACCCATACCTTGTGCTTCGATTTTTCGGTCGATGTGTCGCGGGTGATCCGTTCTTGCAGGTAGCTCGCGGCGGCTTTTCCGGCGCGGGACATCAGCGTGTGCTGCGGCAGTGCTGCCGCGGCCTGGGTTTCAAGGATTCGCAGGTCGGTGAGCGTGAGCAGCGGCAACGCCCGGTTGCGCGGGCTGATTAACGTCGGGAGCGTGGATTCGGGCACGGTCATGGCGAGGCTTGGAGTTCACCTTAGGCATGGTGAGGAAGCTTTGGGAGTCACTATGGTAGTGCCGATAGGCTCCGGGCGGGCCCGCCGTTTACTGGAATCGGTCCGCGCGCAGTGCAGCCAGGGTGTCCGCAGGGACGTCGGGGGGCTTGTCTGAGATCAGGTCGGCGATCAGTTTGCCCGAACCGCATGCCAGACCCCAGCCGGCAGGCCCGAGGCCGGCGTTGACGAACAGGCGCGGATGAAGCGCATTGCCGATCACCGGCAAACCGTCCGGCGACAGCAGTTTGACGCCTTCCCACGGCAAGGCCGCGGAGATCCGGGCCGCGCCCGGGATCCAGTCATGAGTCGCCTGGCCCAGCAACGCCAGCGCTTCCTTCGTCAACGCTTCGCCGAGCGGTTTGTCAATCTGTCCGGGGCTCTGCAAAACCGCACCGCCCGCAACCCGCAGGCGATGATTCATGCGGCTGACTGTAATCCGCTTGACCGCGTCCACAATCGCGACGTGCGGTGCGCATTCCTCATGCGCAATCGGCGCCACCAGGTTATGCAGGCGCAACGGATGCAGCGGCAGCCGCAGCCCCAAGCGCTCGAGCAGCGGCAGGCTGCCGTAACCCGCGGCGACGACAATCGCGTCGGCGTTGATCACGTCGACTTCGCGTGAGCGCGCTGCGGTGGAGTTGGCGCCCAGCCGTGGCGCCAGTTCCACCGCGGCGCGCTGACCTTCGAGGCGGATCGCCGAGACTTCGCAGCCCAACATGAATTGCACGCCGCCCTGCGTATCGAGGGTCTGCTTGATCAGTTTCGCGAAAAGCGGGCAATTGGCCGTGCGCTCGTGGTCGAACAGCACGCCGCCGGCGAATTCCGGCTCGGTCCGCACGGAATGCTCGTACGCGGCGCATTCGGCCGGCGTCAGCACGTGGTGCGGGACTTCGTATTGGCGCAGCAGATCAAGCGCAGTCTGGGTCTGTTGCCATTCCTGCTCGGAACGCACCAGATAGAGGAGGCCGCTGGCCTGTTCGAATTCCAGTCCGAAGCGCGCTTCGATATCGGCCATCGCGTCACGCGACGCTTCGATCAGCGGACGCAGCCGCGCGTACTGGCGGCTGAACGCCTCAGGCTCCTGCAAAGCGGCCAGCTGCTTGACGAACTGGCGCGCCGCCCCGTTAAAGCCAGCCTTGCTGATCACGCCGTTTTTGACACCCTGACGGCTCGCCATGAAAGTCGGGCCGAACCAGACGTCGAGCGGGGTCGGCAGCACGGTGCCGCCATGCCCATAGGTTGCGCCTTGCGCGACCGTTGCGTGGCGTTCGACGACGCATACCCGGTGACCGGCCGCGCGCAGTTGATAAGCGGTGGCGACGCCCACGATCCCGCCGCCAATGACGATGACATCCATGATCTGATTCGATTTGCCGGCGGGACGCCGAACCGCCGCGTTCCCGTTAAGCGTGGCATGCGGCGCGTTGCCTGGCATTGCTCAGGCCGCTCGCGCCGATCTGGTGAAAGGGCGAATGATAGCAGCCAAACGGATGGCTCTGCCACGCGAGCGCCACGCTAAAGCGCCGCAACGGCGCGCCCGAGCCGCCATGCGGACCCCACCGAAACCCTGGTGCGAAGCCCGTTGGAAGCCCGTTCCCGGGGTATAATCCCGGACTTCCTTTCCGCCTCACGTCGCCTTCACGCGCGACTCATCGGCATCACTCATCGGCATCATTAGCGACGCAACGTCAAGTCCATGGCCCACTTCTCGTGTTTCCCCGGCGCTTCGGCCCTTTCCGATTTCCGTCAAACCCGCCTGCTCGAAACGCTTACGCGCATCGACGCCAACATTACCGGCGTGCGCGGGCAGTATCTGCACTTCGTCAACGCGCAAACCCCGCTCTCCGCGGAAGACAACGCAAAGATCGAAGCGCTGATGCACTACGGCGATCCGCTCGAAGAAACGAAAGAGCGCGGCACGGCCGAAACCTTCCTCGTGGTGCCGCGCTTCGGCACGGTGTCGCCGTGGGCCAGCAAGGCAACCGATATCGCCCACCTCTGCGGCCTGACGCAGGTGCGCCGCATCGAGCGCGGTGTCGAATACACGGTCACGCTGAAAAGCGGCCTGCTGGGCGGCAAGAAGGCGCTCTCCGACGAAGCCCGCGAGGCGGTCGCCGCGGCGCTGCACGACCGCATGACCGAGAGCGTTGCGCCGTCGCGTGACCACGCGATGCATCTGTTCGACGAACTGCCGGCCAAGCCGCTGCAAACCGTCGACGTGTTGCACAACGGCCGCGGCGCGTTGGAAGCGGCGAACACGGAACTGGGCCTCGCGCTCGCCGACGACGAAATCGATTACCTCGTCGACGCTTTCACGAAACTCGGCCGCAACCCGACCGACGTCGAACTGATGATGTTCGCGCAAGCCAACAGCGAACACTGCCGTCACAAGATCTTCAACGCGGAATGGACGATCGACGGCGAGAAGCAGGACATCTCGCTATTCAACATGATCCGCAACACGGAGAAGCTGAACCCGCAGGGCACCATCGTTGCCTATTCGGACAACTCGGCGATCATGGCGGGCGGTGTGGCCGAGCGCTGGTTCCCGCGCACGCCGGCTGAACTCGGTGAAAACGCGTTGCCTGAGCACTACCGCCGCAACGTCGAACTGACGCACACCTTGATGAAGGTGGAGACGCACAATCACCCAACCGCGATCTCGCCGTTCCCGGGCGCCTCGACCGGCGCGGGCGGCGAAATCCGCGACGAAGGCGCGACCGGCCGCGGCGCGCGTCCGAAGGCGGGTCTGGCGGGCTTCACGGTGTCGAATCTGGAATTGCCGGACGGCGTCGAAGCATGGGAAAACTCGCGCGATGCCGCGCAGCCGCTGGCGCACCGGAACCCGGACGACAAGTACGAAGCGTACGGCCGTCCTGACCGCATCGCGTCGCCGCTGCAAATTATGATCGACGGCCCGCTCGGCGGCGCCGCGTTCAACAACGAATTCGGCCGTCCGAATCTGGGTGGCTATTTCCGCGCTTACGAGCAGAACGTCGCGGGTCTGGTGCGTGGTTATCACAAGCCGATCATGATCGCCGGCGGCATCGGCAATATCTCCGATCAGCACACGCACAAGCACGATCTGCCGGAAGGGTCGCTGCTGATCCAGATCGGCGGCCCGGGTATGCGCATCGGCATGGGCGGCGGCGCCGCCAGCTCGATGGCGACCGGCACCAACACGGCCGAACTCGACTTCGACTCGGTCCAGCGCGGCAATCCGGAAATCGAGCGCCGTGCGCAGGAAGTGATCAACGCGTGCTGGCAGCTCGGCGAGAAGAACCCGATTCTGAGCATTCACGACGTGGGCGCGGGCGGTCTCTCGAACGCGTTCCCGGAAGTCGTGGACGGCGCCAGCAAGGGCGCGATCTTCGATCTGCGCAAGATCCAGCTGGAAGAGAGCGGTTTGTCGCCGCGCGAAATCTGGTCGAACGAAGCGCAGGAGCGTTACGTGCTGGCGATTGCGCCGGCCGATCTGCCTGCCTTCGAAGCCATGTGCGAGCGCGAGCGTTGCCCCTTCGCGGTGGTCGGCACGGCCACGGCTGAGCGTCAGCTGAAAGTGATCGATTCGGAGTCGAATGACAACGGTGCACATGAGCCGGTCGACATGCCGATGGAAGTGCTGCTCGGCAAGGCGCCGCGCATGCATCGCGACGTGAAGCGCGTCGAGCAGAAGCTCGAACCGGTGGACGTTACCGGCATCGCGTTGTCGGAAGTCGCAGTCAGCGTGCTGCGTCACCCCACGGTCGCCAGCAAGTCGTTTCTGATCACGATCGGCGACCGCTCTGTTGGCGGCACGACCGCGCGCGACCAGATGGTCGGCCCGTGGCAAGTGCCGGTGGCGGACGTCGCCATCACGACAATGGACTACGCAGGCTTCCGCGGCGAAGCAATGACCATGGCCGAGCGTACGCCGCTCGCCGTGATCAACGCGCCGGCGTCGGGCCGCATGGCGGTCGGCGAGGCGGTCACCAACATCGCGGCGGCGCCGATCGCGTCGCTCGATAAGCTCAAGCTGTCGGCAAACTGGATGGCCGCGTGCGGCGCAGCAGGCGAAGACGCCGCGCTGTACGACACGGTCAAGGCCATTGGCATGGAACTGTGCCCGGCGCTTGGCATCAGCATTCCGGTCGGCAAGGATTCGCTGTCCATGCGCACCAAGTGGGAAGACCGTGGCGTTGCGAAGGAAGTGGTCGCGCCGGTTTCGCTGATCATCTCGGCATTCGCGCCGGTTGAAGACGTGCGTAAGCACCTCACGCCGCAACTGCGCCGCGCGAGCGGAACGGGTGGCGAGGGCGATTCCGTGCTGATCGCGATCGACCTTGGTCGCGCCAAGCATCGTCTGGGCGGCAGTATTCTCGCGCAAGTCACGCAGCAGGTCGGCGACACGGTGCCGGACGTCGACGATCCGGAAGATCTGAAGCGTTTCTTCACCGCGATTCAGTCGCTCAATAGCGACGGCAAGCTGCTCGCGTACCACGATCGCTCGGACGGCGGCCTGTGGGCGACGGTTTGCGAAATGGCGTTTGCGGGTCACGTCGGCGTGTCGCTGAACGTCGACATGCTGGTGCTCGATCCGAACCACGAATCCGATTACGGCGACGCGAAAGACTGGGCGAAGCAGACCAGCGGCCGTCGTGAAGACCGCACGATCCGCGCGCTCTTCACCGAGGAACTTGGCGCCGTGATTCAGGTGCGCGCGGCGGACCGCGACGCGGTGCTGGGCGCGTTGCGCGAACACGGTCTGTCGGCATGCTCGCATGTGATCGGCAAGACCAATGAGCGCGATACGATCGAAATCTATCGCGACGCAAAGAAGATCTACGACGCACCGCGTACCGAATTGCATCGCGCGTGGAGCGAAGTGAGTTGGCGTATTTCGCGTCTGCGCGACAACCCGGCTTGTGCCGATGCCGAATACGATGCGCTCTCCGACGCCGCCGATCCGGGCATCTCGCCGATCCTCACGTTCGATCCTTCGGAAGACGTCGCCGCGCCCTTCATTTCTAAGGCCGCACGCCCGCGTGTTGCGATCCTGCGCGAGCAGGGCGTGAACTCGCACCTCGAAACGGCTTATGCATTCGACCGCGCAGGCTTCGACGCGCACGACGTGCACATGAGCGACCTGCTGGCCGGCCGCGCCAATCTGGCGGATTTCGCTGGTGCGGTGGCGTGCGGCGGCTTCTCATACGGCGATACGCTGGGCGCCGGTGAAGGCTGGGCGAAGGCGATTCGTTTCAACTCGCAACTCGCCGATATGTTCGCCGCGTTCTTCGGTCGCGAAGACACGTTTGCGCTGGGCATCTGCAACGGCTGCCAGATGATGAGCAGCCTCGCGTCGATGATTCCGGGCGCCGAAGCCTGGCCGAAGTTCACGCGCAACAAGTCGGAGAAATTCGAAGCGCGCTTCTCGCTGGTCGAAGTGCAGGCTTCGCCGTCGCTCTTCTTTGCCGGCATGGAAGGCTCGCGCATTCCGGTGGCGATTGCGCACGGCGAGGGTTACGCGGACTTCTCGCAGCAGGGCGATGCGTCGAAGGTGGCCGTGGCGATGCGTTACGTCGATCACCGTGGTCAGGCAACGGAGCAGTATCCGTTCAACCCGAACGGTTCGCCAGACGGCATCACGTCGGTTACGACACCCGATGGCCGCTTCACCGTGCTGATGCCGCACACCGAGCGTGTGCATCGCGCGGTGCAGATGAGCTGGCATCCGGAAGGTTGGGGCGAGGGCAGCACGGACGCGAGCCCGTGGCTGCGCGTGTTCCAGAACGCACGCCGCTGGCTGGGTTGATGGTGGGAAAATAAAAAAACCGCCCTCGGGCGGTTTTTTTTTATTTGTTCCGAAGCAGCGAAAAACGCTTACTGAATCTTCGCGTTCTTACGCAGACCTTCTTCGAACGCCTGCAGCTTTTCCTGCTGGATCTGCTGCACGATCTGCGGACGCACTTGCTCGAGCGGCGGCGGCGTGATGTTGCGCACGTCGTCGACACGGATGATGTGCCAGCCGAATTGCGTATGCACCGGCGTGTCGGTCATCTGGCCTTTCTGCAGATGCGTGGCCGCGTCCGCGAATTCAGGCACGTAGGCCTTCGGGTCCGACCAGTCCAGGTCGCCGCCGTTCTTGCCCGATCCCGGATCCTTCGAGAATTGCTTGGCGAGGTCTTCGAAGCTGGCGCCGGCCTTGATCTTGGCGATCAGATCCTTAGCTTGCTGTTCGTTGTCCACCAGGATGTGGTGCAGGTGATATTCCTTGCCGCCCGCGTCCTTGATCAGCGCGTTGTAGCGCGCGGTGACTTCGGCGTCGGTCGGCGTGTTGTTCTTCACGAAGTCTTCGATCAACGCGCGCAGCACAACCGTTTGCTGTGCAACGGCGATTTGCGCCTTGATGTCCGGACGATTCGGCAGGCCGCGGCGCAGCGCTTCCTGCATCAGGATTTCGCGGTTCACCAGCTCTTCGCGCACGGCCATTTGCAGTTGCGGCGTGTTTTGCTGGCCTTGATGAACCAGTTGATCGATCAGCGCGTCGGCGCGCGCTTTCGGAATAGGCGTGCCGTTCACGACAGCGATGTTCTGTGCGAATGCAGGTGCGGCCGCAAATGCAGCCAGCAATACCCAAAGGCGGGTTTTCTTTAAGGTCATCGAAAGGTTTCCTAGCGGGGCAACAAAGCAAATTCTTCGGGCGTATACGCCGTGATTGCAAGGGCGTGAATGCCGCGCTGCATGGCATCGGCCAGCGCATCATACACCATGCGATGCCGCGCCACGCGGGCCTTACCGGCGAATGCGGCCGCCACGATCGTGACAGAGAAATGACCGCCGGCGGAGGCGCCGGCGTGGCCAGCGTGCTGCGCGCTGTCATCCGTGATCTGGATCGAGGCAACCGGTGCAAGCGCCGCGATCAGGCGCGCCTCGATCAGCGCGGCACGCTCGGCGGTGGTGGCGTGCATGAACACATCGCTCGTCATGTCATTCTTCCTTCAGATACTTCGACAGCCACAAACTCTGTCCGACGATGAATACCACGAGGCATCCGGTCGCGCCGAACAGCTTGAAATTGACCCACTGATCGGTCGTGTAGTGATACGCGACGAACAGGTTCACCAGCCCCAGCAGCACGAAGAAAATCGCCCAGACGATATTCAGCTTGCCCCAGATCACGTGCGGCAGCGTGATCTGCTTGCCCATCATCGCTTCAATCAGGTTCTTGTTGAAGGCCAGTTGCGAGACGATCAGCGCGACCGAAAACGCCCAATACAGCACGGTCGGCTTCCATTTGATGAAGGTGTCGTTGTGCAGCACGAGCGTCGCGCCGCCGAATACGGTAACGACACCGAGGCTCACCCACAGCATCGGATCGACCTTGCGGTGGCGGAATGCCACCCACGCGATCTGCACCAGCGTGGCAACGATCGCCACTGCCGTCGCCGTGAAAATGCCCCATAGCTTGAAGGCGACGAAAAACAGGATGATCGGGAACAGATCGAACAGGAATTTCATTATCTGGTCGGGGATTCGGAGAGTGGGTCGGAGAGTCGATCGGAGAAACAGGGACGCGGCGCGGGGCGCCCGGTGGCAGGGATGCTGCAGAAACCCGCCGCGGCAGCCGGGAACGGCGCGTTGCGCCGTTCGTAGCATGATCGCCGCGCCGGGTTGACCGCCGGGTCAACCGGTTTGCAAGCCGGATGAAGGGTGTCGCGGCCGGCGGGCGCTTTATGACAGGAGCCTGCCGGCAACGCGCCGAACTCCGCGCTGCGTTACTTGGGCTCGAATTGTAACGCAGCCGAATTGATGCAGTAACGCAGACCGGTCGGCGCCGGCCCGTCTTCGAACACGTGGCCGAGATGCGCGCCGCAGTTCTTGCACTGCACCTCGATGCGCAGCATGCCGTGCGTGCGGTCGGTTTTCTCGGCGATCACTTCGCCGTTGATCGGCTTGAAGTAGCTCGGCCAGCCGCAACCGGCGTCGAACTTGGTGTCCGATTCGAACAGCGGCGTGCCGCAACAGACGCAGTCATAGATGCCGCGGTCCCAGTGGTCATGGTAGCGGCCGGTGAAGGGGCGTTCGGTGGCCGCGTGGCGCGTCACCTGGTATTCGATGTCGGAGAGTTGTTTGCGCCACTCGGCGTCGTCTTTCTGCACGGCGGGGGCGCCGGTGTTGAGGTCGTCAGGCTTGTTCATGGTCGGGGTTCCTGTCTCAAGATTGTTTTGGGGGCTCGTCACGAAGAGCAACTCACTTCCAGCGAGCTGGCCCAATCCGGCGGCAGCCCCGCATACGCTTCGTTTTCCGGCTGCTCGTCGAATGGGCGGCGCAGAACTGCGGCCAAACGTTCCACTTCGGAGAAGTCCTTCTCTTTCGCCCGGCGGATCGCCGTTTCCGCCAGGTGATTACGAAGTACGAATTTGGGGTTCACACGGTTCATTGCAATGGCGCGCGCGGCGTCGTCGCGTGTTTCTTCGGACAGGCGCGCGCGGTAGTCGTTCACCCACGCATCGAATGCGACGCGGTCGAGGAATAGGTCGCGCACCGGCGCGTCGCCGCTCGCATCGTGTTTGGAAATGCGCGCCAGATTGCGGAAGGTCAGCGTGAAATCCGCACGGTTGGCGTGCATCACTTCGAACAGGCGGTTTACCAGCGAGGCGTCGCCCGGCGAAGCGTCGCCCGATGTGTCGTCGCCTTCACGCTCGCTTTCAAGACCGAGCTTGGCGCGCATGCGCTTCTCCAACGCCGGTGCGAAACGGTCCTTAAATCCGCCGAGCACGCGCTGTGCGTCTTCGATCGCCTTGTCGCCGCGCACGCTTTCGTCATGTTGTTCACCCAAGAGCGGCAGCAGGCCTTGCGCAAGGCAAAAGAGGTTCCAGTACGCGATCTGCGGTTGCATCTTGTACGCGTAACGGCCTTGCGAGTCAGAGTGATTGCAGATGTAGCCGGCGTCGAAGCCGTCCATGAAACCGAACGGGCCGTAGTCGATCGTGAGACCGAGGATCGACATGTTGTCGGTATTCATCACGCCGTGGCAGAAGCCAACGGCTTGCCATTCGACCATCAGATCGGCCGTCGATATCACCGCTTCATTCAGCAGCGCGAGATACGGATCGTCGGCTTCGCGGCAATGCGGATAGAAGCGGTCGATCACGTGATCGGCGAGCGCGCGCAGTGCATCGACGCGATCGTTCGAATAGAAATGTTCGAAGTGCCCGAAGCGCACGAAACTCGGCGCCACGCGCGTGACGACCGCCGCGGTTTCGACTTCCTCGCGGCGCACCGGCTGGTCGGAGCCGATCACGCACAGCGCGCGCGTGGTCGGAATGCCGAGGTGATGCATCGCTTCCGAACACAGATATTCGCGGATCGACGAACGCAGCACGGCGCGGCCATCGCCCATGCGCGAATAGGGCGTTCGGCCCGCGCCTTTGAGCTGCAGCTCGAAGCGTTGGCCGTTGTGCTCGACTTCGCCGAGACCGAGTGCGCGGCCATCACCGAGCTGGCCGGCCCACACGCCGAACTGATGGCCCGAATACACCGACGCATACGGCAGCGCTTCGGAAGGCCATTCACGCGTGGCATTGCCGGAAAACAGTTCGGCGAAGCCCGGATCGTTCTGGAGCCCAGGCTCTAAACCGAGCAACGCGGCGGTTTCTTCGGAGAACCCGACCACGTACGGCGCACTCAGCGGGGCCGCGGGCAGCCGCGTTAGAAACGCGCTGCCGAGCTGCGCAAAGGCGCTTTCGGGCGAGGTGATAAGTGCGTCGGAAAGAGCCGATAAAGGCCCGGATAACCCTGCAATGCTTGGGGAAAACGACATATTGAGCGCCTCTGGATTAACCGATATTGTAAGTCCGCGCCCGCGGAGCTGCTGGCCGGCCGTTAGGCTGATGCCGCCTGCGTGCCGGGCATCTCCTGCCGGAGCGCGCCTGCGCCGTTCCAGAACACGCCGCGCGGACCCACCGAAGCGTTTCGTGCGACTCAAACGTTACTCAAACGGAGCGCGCCGCGCGGCCCCCGAACTGCCACCCTAATGACGCAAACAAGGCGAGGAGACCTCTCTTTATGACGACGCCGCTGCTTGGCCAGATGATGGACGTGCCGCTCACTGTGTCCTCGTTGCTCGCGCATGCTGCGCGGCATTTCGGCGACACCGAGATCGTGTCGCGGCGCATCGAAGGCGACGTGCATCGCTACACCTACCGCGACTGCGAAAAGCGCGCGAAGCAGCTGGCGCAGGCGCTGATCGCGCTTGGCGTCGAGCCCGGCGAGCGGGTGGCCACGCTGGCCTGGAACGGCTACCGGCATCTGGAAGCGTATTACGGCACGACGGGCTTCGGCGCCGTGTGCCACACGATCAATCCGCGCCTCTTTCCCGATCAGATCGCCTACATCGTCAACCACGCCGACGACGCCTACGTGCTGTTCGACACCACGTTCGCACCGCTCGTCGATGCTCTCGCGCCGCAGTGCCCCAAAGTGCGCGGCTGGATCGCACTGGCCGACGAGGACCATCTGCCGAAGATGCAAACGCCGGTGCTGAGCTACGAAACCTTGGTCGAAGCGCAGGATGGCAATTACGAATGGCCGGCCATCGACGAACGTCAGGCGTCTTACCTCTGCTATACGTCGGGCACCACCGGCAACCCGAAAGGCGCGCTGTACTCGCATCGCTCGACGGTGCTGCACGCGTTCGGCGCGTCGCTGCCCGACGCGATGAGCCTGTCCGCGCGCGACTCCGTGCTGCCGGTCGTGCCGATGTTCCATGTGAATGCTTGGGGCATTCCTCATGCCGCGCCGCTGACCGGCGCGAAGCTGGTCTTTCCCGGCAAGGATCTCGACGGCAAATCGCTGTATGAATTGATGGAGAGCGAACGCGTCACGTATTCGGCTGGTGTGCCGACCGTGTGGCTCGGCTTGCTCAACTACCTGCGCGAGGCCAAGGTGCGTTTCTCTTCGCTGAATCGCACGGTGATCGGCGGTTCAGCGTGCCCGCCGGCCATGCTGCGAGCCTTCGAGGACGAATACGGCGTGCAGGTGATCCATGCATGGGGCATGACGGAGATGTCACCGCTCGGTACCTTGTCGAAACTGACGTGGGAACAGAGTCAGCGTCCGTTGGCAGAGCAGCGCAAACTGCTCGAAAAGCAGGGCCATGTGCTTTACGGCGTCGATATGAAGATCGTGGGCGAAGACGGGCGCGATCTGCCGTGGGACGGTGTGGCGTTCGGCGATCTGCACGTGCGCGGCCCCTGGGTGATCGACCGATATTTCCGCAAGGACGATTCGCCGCTGGTGAACGGCTGGTTCCCGACCGGCGATGTCGCCACTATCGACCGCGACAGCTTCCTGCATATCACGGATCGCTCGAAAGACGTGATCAAGTCGGGCGGCGAGTGGATCAGCTCAATCGACATCGAGAACGTCGCGATCGCGCATCCAGCGGTGGCCGAAGCGGCGTGCATCGCCTGTGCGCATCCGAAATGGACCGAGCGCCCGCTGCTGGTGATCGTCAAACGGGCAGGTTTCGACGTGACGCGCGAGGAACTGCTCGCGTTCTACGACGGCAAGGTCGCCAAATGGTGGATTCCCGACGACGTCGTCTTCGTCGACGAACTCCCACATACGGCCACCGGCAAGCTGCAGAAACTCAAACTGCGCGACATTTTCCGCGACCACATCCTGCCGTCCGCGCTCGAAGACGAGAAGGATTGCCCCCTGACTCCGCTTGCCAGGGGAAACCCCGCCTAACGATAAATTGAACGAGCGTGCTTTTTTGTGTATTCTGCCTGCTGACCCCGGGGAAATCGGAGCTAAAGTCGGACAATGAGCCGACTCGATCAACCGGACAGGCGGCGCGCCATGCGCCGCCTCATCGCACGGAGGCAGGCAGATGGCAGTGGACTACACAACTCATGACGGCGTGGCCGTCATCACGCTGAACAATCCCCCCGTAAACGGGCTCGGCCTCTCGACTCGAGCCGGCATCGTCGAAGGGATCGAGCGCGCGCAGAACGATCCGGCCATCAAGGCGATCGTGCTGACGGGCGCCGGCAAAGCCTTCTCGGGCGGCGCCGACATCACCGAATTCAACACGCCGAAGGCGACCCAGGAGCCGACCCTCCATACGGTTATCAAAGCCGTCGAGGGCAGCGCCAAGCCGGTTATCGCCGCGATTCATAGCGTCGCCATGGGCGGCGGGCTGGAACTGGCGCTCGGCGCGCACTACCGCATCGCCGCACCCGGCGCGCAGATCGCGCTGCCGGAAGTGAAGCTCGGCATCTTGCCGGGCGCGGGCGGCACGCAGCGCCTGCCGCGCGCAATCGGCCTTGAAGCCGCGCTCAACATGATCGTCTCCGGCGCGCCCGTGATGTCGGAGAAACTGGCCGATTCGGGCCTGTTCGACGAAGTCGTGGAAGGCGATCTCGCTGAAGCGGCACTCGCGTTCGCCCGCAAGGTCGGCGCGAAAGCGGGCCCGCATCCGAAGGTGCGTGACCGCAAGATCGAGCATCCGAATGCCGCCGGTTTCATTCAGTTCGCGCGCAATAGCGTCGCGGCAATAGCCAAGAACTTCCCGGCGCCGCAGAAGTGTATCGACGCGGTGGAAGCGGGCGTGCAGAACGGCTTCGACAAGGGCCTCGCGTTCGAACGCGAATGCTTCATCGCGCTCGTGCAGACGCCGGAAAGCCACGCGCTGCGTCATGCGTTCTTCGGCGAACGCGCGGCGAGCAAGATTCCCGATGTGCCTTCCGATACGCCAGTGCGCGACATCAAACAGGTGGCCGTGATCGGCGCCGGCACGATGGGCGGCGGCATCGCGATGAACTTCATCAACGCGGGCATTCCGGTCACGCTGCTGGAAACCAAGCAGGAAGCGCTGGATCGCGGCATCGCCACGATCCGCAAGAACTACGAAGCCACCGTCAAGAAAGGCAAGCTCAAGCCCGAAGCGCTGGAACAACGCATGGCTTTGATCACGCCGACGCTCTCCTATGACGACCTGAAAAACGCCGACCTGATCGTCGAAGCGGTGTTCGAAGAACTCGGCGTCAAGGAGCAGGTGTTCAAGCGTCTGGACGAAGTGGCGAAGCCCGGCGCAATTCTCGCGTCGAACACGTCCACTCTGGACGTCGACAAGATCGCTGCTTTCACGAAGCGTCCGCAGGACGTGGTCGGCATGCACTTCTTCAGCCCGGCCAACGTGATGAAGCTGCTTGAAGTCGTGCGCGGCAAGGAAACGGCGAAAGACGTGCTTGCCACCGTCATGAAACTCTCCAAGAAGATCAAGAAGACCGCAGTGGTCTCGGGCGTCTGCGACGGCTTCATTGGCAACCGGATGATCGAGCAGTACATCCGCCAGGCTCTCTTCATGCTCGAAGAAGGCGCATTGCCCGCGCAAGTGGACAAGGCCATCGAGAAGTTCGGCTTCGCGATGGGCCCGTTCCGCATGAGCGACCTGGCGGGTAATGACATTGGCTGGGCGATCCGCAAGCGCCGTTATCAGGAACATCCGGACATGCATTACTCGAAGATCGCCGACCGTCTCTGCGAGACGGGGCGCTTCGGCCAGAAGACCGGTGGCGGCTGGTACGACTACAAGGCGGGTGACCGCACCGCGTATCCGTCGAAAGTGGTCGACGAGATGATCTCGGCGTTCTCGAAGGAAACCAACGCCGAGCGCCGCAAGATCAGCGACGAGGAAATCGTCGAGCGCCTCGTGTTCGCGCTCGTCAACGAAGGCGCGAAGATTCTCGAGGAAGGCATTGCGTCGAAGGCGTCGGACATCGATATGGTTTATCTGACCGGCTACGGCTTCCCGCTCTATCGCGGCGGCCCGATGCTGTACGCGGACACGGTCGGCCTCTACAACGTCGAGCGCGCGATTCGCCGCTATGCGTCGCGCCCGAATGGCGACGCCTGGCAACTGGCGCCGAGCATTGCGGAGCTCGCGGCGAAGGGCCGTGGGTTCAACGGCTGAATCGCCGCCGCTTGGGTGAAATGAGTGAAGTGGGGCGACTGAGCGATCCGCCAGCGCGCCCACTATCAATATCTGGAAGTACCAGCCAACTTGTATGGGGCCCGAGTAAGCGCTAAAGCGCCAACTCGGGCCGACCGCTTTGCATGGGACCAGAGTAAACGCTGAAGCGCTAACTCTGGTCGACACAGGAGAGATGCATGACTGACGCCGTAATCGTATCGACCGCCCGTACGGGCCTCGCCAAATCATGGCGCGGCGGTTTCAACATGACGCACGGCGCGACGCTAGGCGGGCATGCGACGCAGGCCGCTGTCGAGCGCGCGAAGCTGGACCCGGCACGTGTTGAAGACGTGATCATGGGCTGCGCGAATCCGGAAGGCGCGACGGGCATGAACATCGCGCGGCAGATCGCGCTGCGCGCGGGTTTGCCGGTTAGCGTGCCGGGCATGACGGTGAACCGTTTCTGCTCGTCGGGTTTGCAGACCATCGCACTGGCTGCGCAGCGCGTGATCGCCGGTGAGGGCGATGTGTTCGTCGCGGGTGGTGTGGAATCGATCTCGTGCGTGCAGAACGAGATGAACCGTCACATGGTGACCGAAGGCTGGCTCAGCAAGAACAAGCCGGAAATCTACTGGTCGATGTTGCAGACCGCCGAGAACGTCGCGAAGCGCTACTCGATCTCGAAGGAGCGTCAGGACGAATACGGCGTGCGCTCGCAGCAGCGTGCCGCGGCCGCACTCGAAGCCGGCAAGTTCAAGGACGAGATCGTGCCGCTGACGGTGCTCGCCGGCGTCGCCGATAAAGCGACCGGCCGTCTCTACACGAAAGAAGTAACCGTCAGCGCCGACGAAGGCATTCGTGCCGACACGACGCTCGAAGGCGTGTCGAAGATTCGCACCGCGATGCCGGGCGGCGTGATCACCGCGGGCAATGCGAGCCAGTTCTCGGACGGCGCGTCGGCTTGCGTCGTGATGAACGCAAAAGTCGCGGAGCGCGAAGGTCTGCAACCGCTCGGCATTTTCCGCGGCTTTGCGGTGGCCGGTTGCGAGCCGGACGAGATGGGCA
The DNA here is from genome assembly GCF_013177735.1 of Paraburkholderia elongata. GTDB lineage: Bacteria > Pseudomonadota > Gammaproteobacteria > Burkholderiales > Burkholderiaceae > Paraburkholderia > Paraburkholderia elongata. The sequence continues at coordinate 16,881 of NZ_WOEZ01000054.1, forward strand.
TCGGCCCGGTGTTCGCGGTGCCGAAGCTGCTCAAGCAGGCCGGCCTGAAGGTCGAAGATATCGACCTGTGGGAGCTGAACGAAGCGTTCGCGGTGCAGGTGCTGTATTGCGCCGACAAGCTTGGCATTCCGCACGACCGCCTGAACGTGAACGGCGGCGCGATTGCGGTGGGCCATCCGTATGGCGTGTCGGGCGCGCGTTTGACCGGCCATGCGCTGATCGAAGGCAAGCGGCGCGGTGCGAAGCTGGTCGTCGTGACGATGTGTATCGGCGGCGGCCAGGGTGCGGCGGGCTTGTTCGAAGTGGTTTGATCAGGCGCGAGAGCGGGCTTGATTAGAAGCGGGTGTCGTGTGGTTCGGTGCGATGTGACGTGCAGGCATTGAATTCGCGGCACCTGTTTTTTTATCCGCGTGGGTTTGGCTTGCCTGGGTAGCCGGCATGAGCCACAGGCATCAGTCACTGGCATGAATCACCGGCATCGACTGGCGACACGGACCGGCCCGCATCAGGGCAAAGCCATGCCGAGCGCCGGCAGGCTTAACGTGCCCTGATCGACGAAGCGTGTCGTGCTCGTCAGGCCGCCGGCGAGCTTGCCGCGCAGGATGTACGGAATCTGCCCCGACTGCGCGGCGTCTGCGAAGGCGAAAGCCTGGCGAACCGCGGCGAAGGCGGGCACCGTCAGCGGTACATTGACGACCGTTTCGCCAAAGCGCGGCACGGTGCCGCTCTGATCGCTGACACCGCTGGCGAACGGTTTGCCGTTCAGTTCGAGATCGAGCGACACGCCGTCGAAGTTGACAGCGGATTCATTGGGATTCTGTACACGCAGTTTGACATTGAAGCGCATCTCGAGGCCTTGACCGTTGACCGGTTCGATGCCGGCCACGCTCACGCGCAAAGGGTCGCCGCCGAACAGACCGGCGCAGCCGTTGAGCGTCAGCGTGACGGCGGCGAGGATCGCGGCCAGATGGGCGTGACGGCGGGACAGCAGTGCGCGAAAGAAGGACATGACCGGCACCTCGAAGGAAGCGGGTTGGGTCATGCATTGTAGCGGGCTGTTCTGCGCCAGTAGAGACGTTTCAGGTGGCGCGTTGCAGCCGCGTTTTGACGAGGCGCGTCAGATTGCGCACGGCTTGACTGATGAAACCGTGCCGCTCGTTTTCGGCCCGGCATGGGTACGACGAATACGACGGGTTTCGCATGCGCTGCGCTGATCGACACGACGCCGCGCTGTGGCGTGACATAGCGATCGCCTTCATATCTGGCGGCACGGATGGTGGCGCGTGCACGAACGCCATAGCGGTTATCATTTCTTGTTGCGCTAAGGCCCAGCTCAACGAATTGAATTGAACAAGGTGATCCCGTGATCCGTCATATTGTGATGTGGAAGCTCAAAGAACACGCAGAGGGTGCCTCGCGTGCTGAAAACGCTCTGAAGCTGAAGGAAAAGCTCGAAGGCTGCCGCGACATTGTTCCAGGCATGCTCAAGCTCGATGTCGGCATCGCGGCACCGGGCCTCGAATCGACCTATGACATCGTGCTGGTGTCGGACTTCACCAACAAAGCCGCGCTCGACGCCTACCAGGTCCATCCGACGCACACGGCGCTGAAGGGCTTCGTCGGTGCGGTGCGCGAATCGCGTGAATGTGTCGACTACGAAATCTGAAATCAGCAATGACCGATTCGCCCTCATCTAAAACGGGCAGCGCGTCGCTGCCTGAAAGTCCCTTCGTCGACCGGCTCGGCGCGCAACTCGTGTCGGCGGCCGACGGCGTCAGCGAAGTTGTGCTGCCGCTGCAGCCCGATCACATGAACACGTGGGATGTCGCGCATGGCGGCGTGACCATGACGCTTGCCGACGTCGCGCTCGCAATGGCCGCGCGGAGTCTGGCCGGCGACGGCGTCGGCGTGGTCACCGTCGAAATGAAGGTCAACTTCATGCAGCCGGGCCGCGGCGAATTGCGCGCCACCGGCCGCGTGCTGCACCGCTCGACCACCATGGCCTATTGCGAAGGCGAGATCCGCGACAGCGAAGGCCACTTCGTCGCCAAAGCGCTCGGCACCTTCAAATACATGCGGCGTCTGGCCGTGGGCCGCGACGTGACGCAACAGCGTCTGCGCAGCGATCCTTCGGCGAAACCCGGTCCAAGCGACGGCTAATCACCGGATGGATAGCGCGCGTGTTGAAGACCTCGCGCGCCGGATCCGGTTGTTGCAGACGCCGTTCGTTCGAATTATTCGCCGATCACATCGGTAACCCATGGAGACGATCGTCATGCCCCAGATCAACCGTCAACTCGTGCTGGCTTCGCGTCCGCAAGGCGCTGTTACGCCCGATAACTTCAAGCTCGTCGAAACCCCGCTGGCGCCGCTCGCCGACGGCGAATTCCGCGTGCGCAATCACTTCCTGTCGCTCGATCCGTACATGCGCGGCCGCATGAACGACAGCAAATCGTATGCAGCGCCGCAGCCGCTGAACGAAGTGATGATCGGCGGCACGGTGGGCGAAGTGGTGGAGTCGAAGAATCCGAAATTCGCGGTAGGCGACAAGGTCGTCGCGATGTTCGGCTGGCAGGAATACGGCACCTCGAACGGCCCAGGCGTGCAGAAAGTCGACGATACGCACGTGCCGCTGTCGGCGTATCTCGGCCCGGTCGGCATGCCGGGCGTCACCGCCTGGTACGGCCTGAACAAAATCATCGTGCCGAAAGCAGGCGAGACGGTGGTGGTCAGCGCGGCGAGCGGCGCGGTGGGCAGTGTGGTCGGGCAACTGGCGAAGCTGGCCGGCGCACGCGCGGTCGGCATCGCGGGGGGCGCGGAAAAGTGCCGCTATGTGGTCGAGACGCTCGGCTTTGACGCCTGCGTCGACTACAAGGCCGGCAATCTGTATCAGGACCTCAAAGCGGTGACGCCGAATGGTGTCGATGGCTACTTCGAGAACGTCGGCGGCGAAGTGCTCGACGTGACGCTCGCGCGTATGAACGCGTTCGGCCGCATCGCGTTGTGTGGATTTATTGCGGGCTACGACGGCCAGCCGCTGCCGCTCAAGCATCCGTCGCTGATGCTCACGCAGCGGTTGCTGGTGCAGGGTTTCATCGTTAGCGAGCATATGGACGTGTGGCCCGAAGCGCTCAAACAACTCGGCACGCTGGTTGCGCAGAAGAAGCTGCACTATCGCGAGACTATCGCGCAAGGCCTCGATGCGGCGCCCGAGGCGTTCATCGGTCTTCTGAAGGGCAAGAACTTCGGTAAGCAACTCGTCAAGCTGATCTGAGCGCGGCGGTTGTCGAGCCGCGCATGCGGTAGATGTCGATGAGGCCCAGCCGATAAACGTATCGGCTGACGGTTCTCGGCGGACAATCCCGAGCCGCTAAACCCAGGAGAGAAAGGATG